>CAZFUG010000139.1:0-8771 GCA_964522035.1 uncultured bacterium | reverse complement strand
AATATCGCCACTCATTTTTTCGCCGCGATTGGTACGCACCAGATGTTCAAAAGCCCGGCTAAATGCTCTGCGACTTGGCCTGTAGTCGGTATGTGACAAAAGCATGTCAGTGTTACCGCCGTTATCCGGAATATGAAACAAAAACAGTTCATATTGCGGAAATGGCCAGCGAAAGATCTTTTCCGACCGCTGCTGCAGGCTTGAAACAAGCTGAGCCGGTTTCAGGTCAGCCTCTACCAGAGACTTGAACGAGCTGATAAAATCACCACCACGGCGGGCAAACTGAAAGGGAAAATCAGCGCCGGCCGAAAGGGCTTCTACTTCCTGCTGCGCAAGCTCCTTCTGTTCCTGGCGTTTCCAGTGAGTATCGATGCCGGCCAGAAAACTGATGGCAAAATTCAGAGACAGGAGTGGCAGAAAGCAGAGAAGAATCGGCAGATACAGGCTCTGCCCTTTTCCAGTCTGCGATTTTGCGTTTTTACTCAACTGCCGCTCCCGGATTCAGCTTTTTTTGCGTTTTTTACCAGAAAGATAATATCGAAAAAAGACCAGACATATATATAAAAAGTGATATCAAGCCAGGCGTTATCTTTCAGATCGGTCTCAAGTTTTGTCAGACCCGTGGTTTTCCCGGTTCTGAGAGCAATATCGACCTCTTTCTGAATTGCCGGCACAATCTCTGCTGCATAGATCAGAAGAGAAGCGGTCACAAGCAAGAAGAAAATCGCACCTCTGGTTTTGTGACCAAGTTTCCAGGCGCCCATACCAGGGCAGACCAGATTGAAAACCATGGCGCGCATCATGCTGGGCCTGCCATCGTCGGGTTTGCCAGCACCGGCGCTTTTTCCGGCAACCGGCATATCTGCCACTTTAGACCGGCAGAACGGGCAGATCAATGCTTCCGGCATGATCTGCTCGGCACACCACGGGCATTTAACCCTTTTGCTGTCTTCTATCTTTTCAACCATATTTGCCTGCTCTGACTGAGGCTAGGCGCTGCCTGTTTTCATGACTTTTGTTTACAACTTATGACAAGACAAGCTGAGTGATATATAAAAAATCAGAAAAAAATCCAGCAGTTTTTTTATTTTCTAAAAGGCTGAGCGGGCAGACCTGTGGACCTGCCCGCCCTTCTCTATGATTCCTTCCCTTGCTCAGGGCCTTGCTCTTGATTCAGTTGAGACCGAGATCGCCAAAAATTTTGTAGACATGGCCATCACGGGCAACTTTGAGTTCTTTGCCGGGAAATTCTTTTGGCAACTCGGTCGAAAGCAGCTCAACAACTTCATTCTCAATTTTTTCGACGAGATCATCCGGTACCCGGTTGAGGGTTGCGAGTTTGACCCTGAATACATAGCCAGGCCCAAACTGCGAACCGATACCAACCGAGAATGAAACGCCAAGGTCGAACAGACCGTCGGCATCTGGCGTTACGCCACGGCCATGCGAAGGTCTGTTAGGTCTGAGAGGATAGAGTTCGCCGTATTTTTCTTCGAGTTTATGGTCTATGCGATTAAAAAGGTTCTGCAGCTTATCTTCCCATTTTTCAAGTAACGGATTCTTCAAAACGCCTTCTCCAAAGGTTTTGCTACAACAATCACAGCAGTTATGTTATACTCGCGCCATATTACCACATTAAGCGAATTATCTCCATGACTCTCAACGATTTCATTTTCAGCTTCGGTGTTGCCTTTGCTCTCGGGTGTGATGCCTTTGCCGTCGGCATGGCAGTAGGAACCAGAGGGCCCTGTCGGCGGGCCTGCTTTCGGCTATGGTTTCATTTCGGACTGTTTCAGTTCCTCATGCCGATCATCGGCTGGGCCATCGGCAACTCTGTCTACCAGTATATAAAAGATATCGATCACTGGATCGCTTTTACTCTGATGTTCATCATCGCAACCAAAATGTTCAAGGAAAGCATTTCAGATGATGATGAAAAACCGGAAGACGAAAAAAAAGAACCTGATGCAGCCGCTGACCCAACTCGTGGCTGGTCTCTGGTCGGGCTTTCGGTTGCCACCAGCATCGATGCGCTTGGAGTCGGATTCGGCATGGGTATTGCCCGCATGTCGTTGTTGAAACCGGCGATCATTATCGGCATCACTGCGGCAATCATGACCTACACAGGTATTGCCATGGGCAGACGGCTGTCTGAGTCTTTTGGCAAGCGGGTCGAAACCGCCGGCGCCATAATTCTTTACATAATCGCTTTCAAACTGCTCTACATTTAATAGATCAGAATGTAGAGATAGTGCGCGGCAACGCCTGCCACCAGACCACCGATCGTATGTGAGATAAGCGCTTTTGAGGTCAGTTCGCGGTATTTAAGAGCATCCAGCATCGCAGTATGGGTACTCAGGTAACCGCTCCAGCACATGCCCATGGCAGTAAAAACCGCAATTTCATTGCCGCCGACGACTCCGTGTTTGAGAAAAGTACTGATGAGCGAGAGTGCGGCACCGACAGCGCCAAGACTGGTAATCGGAAAAGCGATCAGCTCCGGGCTGGTAAAACCAAAAAGCAGTTTGAAAAGCCAGGCAAATTTGCCGGCCAGCCAGGGCATAACCGGCACCCCTTCGTAAGCCAGCCCCTGGTAACCGGCAGTAGCATCGGCCGGGCCAAATGTGAAAAGCATGACCATCGAGCTGATGATAAGAACGCCGGGGATGATCGCCAGGCCGAGGTCTACGCCCTGTTTGCCGCCGTCGAGTATGGCATCGAGAAAGCGCAGAAATATCGGGCCCTTCGACTTGAAAGATATGTCACCGACAACCGGTGGCTCTGCAGTCGCAACAGCCTCGGGCTCCGACTCCTTTATCAATGGCCTGATGAGCTTCTGCATCAGTCTGGTCGACACGATGGCACCGACAACGGCGCCGGCCAGGCCAACCATAGAGGCTGCGGCAAAGCCCTTTCCGACCATAAAAGTTATGACAATAAGACCCATGCCGAACGCGGTACCAAAATTGGTAAGAGATATCAGCTCGTATTTCTTGAAGTAACCACTGAAGTTGCGATCATGTGCAAGACTGATAATGGCAGGGTTGTCTGAGAAGAAGGTCATCAGACCACCAAGAGCGGCAACGCCCGGCAGGTTGAACAGAGGTCGCATCAAAGGCGCCAGAATCATCTCAAGCAGCCTGATAACACCGAACTCGACGAGCAGTTTACCGAGAGCACCGGCCATCACCGTGATACCCATGATGTAGAACACGGTATTCATAAGCAGGTCGTGGGCAGTCTTCATGATCGTGTTGAACATGTTGGAGACACCCATTCTATAGCCGACAAAGCCGAAAATACCGCCAAAAATCAGAAGAAAAACCAGCCCTTCGATCTTTCGCCAGGCAAGTTTGTGACGGGCTTTGATGAGTTTTCGCTGCAGACGATTCATGGTGTGACCTTTCTGTGACTGTGCTGTAATAGCTTGCGTTGTTGTATATGTGGCTGTGTGCGACTTGTTTATATGACTGCGTGTTGCTTGTTTACGGGTATATGTTACTGTCTGCCGGGAACCCCCGACTTGAAAAGAAAATTCAGAAAGCGCATTTCAAATTCGACAGGAGCCTTATGGTGGGCGCAGACATGCCAGGCGTCAGGCACTGACCATATCTGCGCCTGCGGCAGACGGCCCTTTAACGAACTGAAGGCATTCATATCGGCCCTCGTATCTTTTTCGTCATGAATCAGAAAAACCGGCCGATTGCTGATCCCGCGTGTTTTGCTTTCTGGGCTGTTGGAAGCATAGTCGATACCGGTAACCTGTTTCGTAATCCAGAAGGCCAGATCGGTAACAGGAGTATCAGGAATCAACAGATTGTTCCAGGCATCGCGGGCAGCGATCTTTCGCAGACTTTCAAAACTCGACTCAAGAATAAAAGCTTTGATTTCAGGCAGGTTTTCGGCACCGTTGATCAGCGTTGCCGCACCCATCGACCGACCATAGGCCGCAATCGGCGTTGCTGAAGCAATAAGTCCTTTTTCTCTGACAACATCGATTATCGCCCGCAGGTCTTTCCATTCGTGCAAACCGACGGTGCAATATTTGCCGCCGCTGCGCCCATGAGCCCTGAAATCAGGCAGCAGCAGGCTATAACCGGCCCGACGCAGAAACGCAACCATGTCGTCCATGCGCATCAGATTGACGCCGTGGCCATGGCAGAGAATGATCATACCGGCTTCAGGGGAACCCTGATAGAATACCGCATGGATGTCGATACCGTCTTCGGTTCGGCCCTTGAGTTCAGCATAATCATTATCGCTCAAACGCCCGGGGGTAGCGAGAACCGGGCGGTTGATCATTTCGTTGACCGTGTATACAAGCATTACCACCAGGCCGGTAATTACCAGCCCGGTGACATAGATCAGTTTTCGCAAAAAACTGCGCATAAAACCTCTAGCAGCTGTAGAATTCGAGCAGGGCTTTGAACATGGCCAGATTGTCTTCGACGCCGCAAAGCTCACGGATTGAATGCATTGCCAGCATCGGAATACCGACATCGACCGAGGCAATGCTGACGTGGGTTGAAGAAATCGGGCCGATCGTCGAACCACCACGCATATCAGAGCGATTAACGAAACGCTGCACTTTGACGCCGGCTTTTTCGCAGACCTGCATGAAAGCTGCGCCAGACACGGCATCAGAAGTATAACTGCGGTTGGCGCTGAGTTTGATCACGACACCACCATTGAGCATGGGCCGTGAAGTCGGGTCGGCCTTTCCGCCCATGTTCGGGTGCACTGCGTGAGCCCCGTCGCACGAAACGATGAACGAACGGGCCAGAGCTCTGAAATAATCACCGCGACCACCGCCGGCAGCAAGAACGACGCGTTCGAGCAGTTCGGCAAGAATCTGAGAATCGGCCCCCTGTCGGGTTGAACTGCCGCACTCCTCGTGGTCAAAAGCAGCGACAACACAGGTTGCAGCAGGCTTTTTCACTTCGCAGAGAGCCAAGACGCTTGCCAGAACCGACCCAAGGTTATCGATACGGCCGGCAGAAATGAATTCTTCGCGGGCTCCGATCAGACTGCCCTTTTCGTATTCGTAAAGAAACAGGTCGAAGTCGAGAATGTCGGCGACCTTCGCTTTAAGTTCTTTTGCCAGCAGGCCTACGAGGTAGCCCTTCTCTTCGAGTTTCTGATTGATCTGACCAAGCATCGGCAGAAGATCGGTCTGCTTGTTGGGCACAAAACCGTTGTTGGCATCTGGGTTCATGTGAATAGCGATATTCGGAATCACGCATACCGGCCGCGCAATGTTAACCAGCTTAACCGAAGGATTCAGAGGGTCAGCGCTGCGGCAGACAACCCGACCGGCGATTGCCAGAGGGCGGTCAAACCAGGTGCTGAGAATCGGGCCACCGTAAACTTCGGTGTTGAGCTTCAGGTATTTTTCTTCGGCAACCATTTCGGGAGCCGGTTTAATGCGAAAGCAGGGCGAATCGGTGTGCGAACCGATAATTCTGAAACCGGCAGAGGTAACCGGTTTGCTGCCAGCAACGAAAGCGAGCAGCGCCGAGTCGTTGCGCACGACAAAATAGCGGCCGCCGGCCTTGATTTTCCAGTCTTCACCTTCTTCAAGCTGCTGAAATTTATTTTTTTCGAGAAGTGCTCTGGTAGACGCCACGGCATGGAAAGCGGTCGGGCTGGCGTAACAGAAATCAATGAGTTGTTCGGCAAATTTTCTCGCATCAGACATGATTGAAACCTCGAAGCAGATTTAGTTACCAGATTCTACCACAAGTCATCAGTAACCTGCTGCCAAAACAGGTCGCTTTTCTTATTAAACTTGCGCCGACAAAATGCCGATAACCTGCACATACATAGACAGACAAGGATAAGCAGGCATGAATATCGACAAATCTCATAACACTGTCCTTAACCCGGGATCTAACAGTAATCTCCAGAATAAAAACAACATTCTGGAAACCGGTTCGCTGCGCTCAGCCAATCTCGCTGACTGGCTCAAAAAAGAGAAACCGCCAGAAGCCGGTGACAGCTTCACCCTTAACAGCCGACCTGCCGAAGGCATGTTCAACCTCGAACCGGTCGAACGCTACCGCTATATGCTGAATCAGGCCAAAATTCAGGCAAATCCGGCATCGACCACCAACGACCCGAAGCAGGCAATCAAAGAAGCGAACGAAATAATCAACAATGCCATGATGCCGCCGGGAAAAGATAACCCCGACATGGCAGAACTCACCCGCGCTCTTCAGATCAAGCAGATGATGCAGGGCCGCCTCGATATCGCAGCCTGAGTTTTATTGACCGTCACAAGGTTTTGCTGTATAGTATTTCCCCTACTTCACTGGTAGCGAGGAGTCTATGCACAAACACAACAAGAAAGAAATCGACCGGCGCCGCTGTTTCGGCATCATCAGCCACCCTGACGCCGGTAAAACCACTCTGACCGAAAAACTGCTGCTCTTCGGCGGTGCCATTCAGATGGCCGGCGCCATTAAAGCCCGCAAATCAGACCGCCACGCCACCAGCGACTGGATGAAAATAGAACAGGAACGCGGCATCTCGGTTACCACCTCGGTAATGAAGTTCGACTACCGCGATTTCGAGATCAACCTTCTCGATACCCCCGGCCACCAGGACTTTTCTGAAGACACCTACCGGGTTCTGACCGCAGTCGACAGTGCTCTCATGGTCATCGACAGCGTCAAGGGCGTCGAAACGCAGACCGAAAAACTGATGTCGATCTGCCGCATGCGCAATACCCCGATCATTACTCTGATCAACAAGCTCGACCGTGAAGGGCGCATGCCTCTCGACCTGATGCAGGAAATCGAAGACAAACTGCAGATTGAATGCGCGCCTCTTTCATGGCCAATCGGCATGGGCAAAACCTTCAGAGGCGTCTACAATATCTACCGCAAAGAAATCGTTCTTTTCAGACCCGGTGAAGCAAGACGCCCGCAGGATACGATCACCATCAACGATCTTAACGACCCGAAACTTGACGAAATCCTTGGTTTTCAAGCCCAGGAACTGCGCGACGACCTCGAACTGCTCGCCGGTGCTGCCTCGCCTTTTGACCACGAACATTATCTAAAGGGCAACCAGACCCCGGTTTTCTTCGGCAGTGCCCTGAACAACTTCGGTATCCAGGAACTGCTCGACGCCTTTGTCGAACTGTCACCGCCGCCAACGCCCCGGCCAACCGAGACCCGCCTGGTATCGCCATACGAACCTGATTTCACGGGCTTTGCTTTCAAGATTCAGGCCAACATGGACCCGGCACACCGCGACCGCATCGCATTTGTACGTATCTGCTCCGGCAAGTTCAACCGCGGCATGAAGGTCATGCATCATCGCCTCGGCAAGGAAATTACCCTGGCGAATGCCACGATTTTCATGGCCCAGGACCGCCAGAACGTCGAAGAAGCTTATCCAGGCGATATTATCGGCATTCACAATCGCGGAACCATCAAAATCGGCGACACCTTTTCAATCAAAGAACCGCTGAAATTCACCGGAATTCCGAATTTCGCCCCCGAAATTTTCAAACGGGTCATATTGAAAAACCCGCTGAAAACCAAACAACTCCAGAAAGGGCTGCTGCAGCTCTCTGAAGAAGGTGCGGTACAGGTTTTCCGGCCTCTGTTCGGCAACGATTATATTCTTGGCGCCGTCGGCGTTCTGCAGTTCGACGTCACCATGTCTCGCCTCAAAGAAGAATACAGCGTCGACGCAATCTACGAACACGTCGACTTTTCTATTGCCCGCTGGATAGAGAGCGACAACGAAGCCAAACTTGAAGAATTCAAAAAGCGATACAAAACCAGTCTTTCATACGACACGGCCGAAGCTCTGTATTTCATGGCTCCCGACAAATGGCGTCTCAATTACGTCATGAAAGAATGGCCCGAAATCAAATTCTTCGAAACCCGCGAACACGAATAATTTTCGCTGAAATCAGCACCAAAAGATCGTTACGGTCCGGCAGTTGAAATATAAACTGCCGGACTTGTCTGTTTTTGTACTTTCCGGGTCAGGCGATTATGTCGATATATATTTTAGAATCTATTTTGAGGAGGCCAGAATGAAACGAGAAAAAAGTTCCAGACCCGCCCTTCAGCCAGAATGCAAAAACTGCAGCAGATTCGCCATACTTAAAGCACCATGCAGTCCGTCCTCGTGTATCTTCAGAGAGAAGCCGAGCAAACCTGACTGGTTCATTCTCTGATTCTGAGTTGTTAGCGGCCATGGTTATCTGCCACAGATAAACACGGATAAACACGGATAAACTCAGATAAACTCAGATAAACTCAGACAAACAAAAACAAACAGTCTGCCAGGTCTGTAAAATCCACTTTGATTTTGCAGTTATCAAGAACTGCCTGGCGACATATCGTCATAATGCGATCAATCTGGCAGCCAGTCTGTCACACGTCAACCTGTCTGACACGTTCCAACTGCCTGTCTCAGACAGGCTCCATCCTTTGAAATACCAGATTCCCGGCGCCTCTGCTTGATTGTGCTTTTTTTCACATGCGGCGGTTTTCGGGATGAAAAGAACTGAGATTTTTATCCCAGTGATTTAACCTCAACCAGTCATCTGACTGTACAGCTCTGTTTTTCATTTTCAGTGGCCCCTCACTTTGTCCCGGCCTCAGAAAATCGAGTTTGAGGTACAAAGTTCGGCGTCTCTCTAACTTCAGTATAACAAAAAAATCTTTAGACAACCACAAAGTAGAAAAAAAATCGTAACTGTTCACGTGGTTAAAGTTTAAATGGGTCTTGTACATTTTTGCCAGAAA
>CAZFUG010000138.1:5316-11364 GCA_964522035.1 uncultured bacterium | reverse complement strand
AAAAAAGCAGCAAAACAGAAGAAGAGGACAAAGAGAAAAGACCTGAAGAGAAACAGCAAAAACCAGAGGAACCACAGAAGAGCATCGAGAAATCCCCGGAAAAGGCTGAGACAGCACCGGAAATAAGCCCAGAATCCATTCTGGAGCCTGAGACAGAGAAGGCAAAAACCACAACACCTGGTGAAGTAGTTTTTGCGGTTCCGCCAGAGCAGATTGGTCAGCCCGGCATGCGTTTCTGCCATGAACTGATCGACTGCCCGAACCCGAATTGCATTGTCAGAGCCCAGCAGATCATACAGTGCTTTCAGTTTTTCAAGCGGCGCAGCCCTGAAGAAAAGAAGAAAATGACCTGCTCCGACCGCACCTGTGAAGAATGCTTTTACAAACGCGGCTGGGATATCGGTCTGCTCGATGAAAGCCTGTTTTCAGACATAATCGAAAAAAAGAAACTGAATCTGGCTGCGGCTGACCGCGTCAAGCGCAACAGCCTGGTTGAGATGTATCTGTCTGAGCTTTCAAAAAAGCCTCTATCACGCGACGAAGAATTCAAGCTGGCGCAGAAAATCGCGGGTGACCGCGAGGCATCAGAACTGTTTCTGATGGCAAATCTCAAACTGGTGACCAGGGTTGCCAAAAAGTTCTCAGGCGGCAGCATTCCGATAATGGATCTCATACAGGAAGGAAACATAGGCCTGATCAAAGCGATCGCGAAATTCGACTACACCCTCGGGTACCGTTTTTCAACCTATGCCGCATACTGGATCAGGTATTACATGCAGAAAGCTGTAGCCAACCAGGGTACAACGATAAAGATTCCTCATCACCTGCTGACCGTTGCCCACAAAATACGCCGGCATATTCAGGAATTTGAAAGCCAGTTTTTCAGGTCGCCGTCGATCAGCGAACTTTCGCAGACTCTGGGCATGGAGAGGGAAAAAATTCTCAATGTTCTCAGCATAACCCAGACCCCGGTTTCGATCCATGCGAGTACCGACAGCGAGTCAGACAATGCTGAAGGGATGGAATACTATCTGGAAGATAAAAAAAATCTTACCCCCGAGGAAGCCGCTCTTGAGAAAATGAAAAACGAAGCGGTGAAAGAGGCGCTTGCCAGGCTGCCAGAACGCCTGCGATTCGTTGTCGAAAGCTTCTACGGGTTTAACGATGAAGAACTTTCTCTCGCAGATATCGGCCGTAAAATGAATATTTCGCGCGAACGGGCCAGGCAGCTGCTGCTGCAGGCTCTGACCATTCTGCAGCAGGAAGAGGCCATTGTCTGGCAGGCACCCTGAAAGAATTTTGTACCCCCCTTTGAAATTCGAATTTCAAATGATATAATTGCAAAATACAGCATCGCGTGCACCCGAGGAGGAAGTATGAAGAAACTGGTAAAATCGCTTTGTGCAATGTCTCTCGCTGCTTTTCTGGGCAGTTGTACCCTTGATCTCTCTGCCGCTCCGCCAATGAGCGAAATCAGCAGACTCAAGTTCAACAACAATAATAATATTCCCAGCAAAGTGCTTGTCGTTTCTGGTTATGGTAATCAGAAATTCGTAAAAGATCTTTTTGATGTAATCAAGAGCATCAACGTCACTGAACAGCTCAGTGGCAATGATTTAATCAAGCTTCATATTATATCTGGCGGCGGCGACCCGGTTTCGGGAAGCGGCATTTCGCCGGAAGACGCAAAAAAATACGTTGAAGTAAACCCTCAATTCAATTCGAGCGATATCTGGATGCAGGACTGCATGGAACTCTGCTCTGCCGTTCTGAAAAATGGCAAACTGGTTCCGGCCGTTTTTGATTCGAACCGTGGCCGCGGCCTTGGCCGTCTGCCAGGCGTTCTTGCCCAGATGTGGGACATGGTTTATTACAAAAACCCCTCAAACGCCCAGGATCACGGCGATTACGGCGGAAACCTCGAAGTTACACCGTTTGACGACATCCTTGTAGTAGGCGACACCATCACCGAGCCCTGCCGCAAGTTTTTCGAAGCCAACGGCTACAAAGACCGCATGTTCATTGGCGCAACAAAATGGCTGCAGGTTGGCCACATCGATGAATATCTCGGTTTCATTCCGACTGCCTGGGCTCCGGGTGGTTATTCGATCGTCAGAGCCGACACCGCCTATGCACTTGACCTGATCAAAAATGCCCCGGACGCAGAACTGGCAAAAGTCAGCAGCTATGACCGCAATTTCCTGCTTAAAGTAAAGGCAGTTCTCAATGCTCAGATGAAAGACCCGAATGCCGGCCGTGGCACAGCTGAAGGTGACTTTATTGCCCTCAACTACGCCATTAACGACATCATTGAAGAAAACGTCGGCAAACTGAAGGATTATATCCGCAAAACCACTGGCGAAGAGCGTGATTTCGAAGAAGTTGCCTGGCCGTCAATGTTTGAAGGTTCTGGCACAACCAACCCACGCGGCTGCCATGCTTTTCTGCCCGGCGTCGTAAACCTTCTGGTAGTAAGAGACCACCTCATCGTTCCAGCCACTCATATTCCCGGCTTTGACAAAGCCATCGAAGCAAGACTGAAAGCCCAGGGCAACAAAGTGCATTTTGTCGACGACACACCCTATCACACCTCGATGGGCGAAATTCACTGCGGCACCAACACCCTCAGAGATCCGAACCGCACCATCGTAACCAAAGCAAGAATCCAGGCCGTACAGAGCGTTAAAAACCGCTTCCGCCAGATTCATCGCGACTGATCAATATTCGCACCGATAACCCCGGGCCATTGGCCCGGGGTTTTTCATTTCTGAATCTGTACACAAAACTTGACAGGGCCGCTGCAGACTGGTAGTCTGGCTTGTTTTAACACCGCATGGGTCTTGAAAGTCATATTTTTCATGGAGACAATTTAGATGAGCCAGAAGACAGTCGTGATTTATGGCGCAGCCACCATGGGCCAGGAACTGGTCCAGGCAGTAGCTACCGCCGGGTGTGAAGTTATCCTCATTGATCATTCTGAAGAGAAGCTGAAAAAGGGCCTGCAGAAGGTCGAAGCATCTCTCGATGCAGAAATTGCCCGCTGGGGCCTCACCTCTGGCGAAAAGCGTGCCATCATGAGCCGTATCAAAGGCTCGACCGACATCCGCGAAGTCGCCAAAGGCTGGATGGTCATCGAAACTCTTAAAGAAACCCTCGACGTCAAGCGCCAGCTGTTCAAGGAACTCGACGCCACATGCAAGCCTGCGACGATTATCGCTTCGAATTCAGCGACCATTTCGATCACCGAAATCGCATCTGAATGCAAATATCCGGAACGCACAATTGCGATGCACTTTCAGAGCCCGATCCCCAAAGTGCCGCTCGTCGAAATCTCACGCGGGCTGAAAACCAGCGACGAAACCTTCGAAGCGGCCGTTCGTTTTGCCAAAATGATCAACAAAACCATGGTCAGCGTTTACGATTGCCCGGGTTTCATCACTACCCGCATCATTCTGCCAATGATCAACCAGGCCGTCAAAGTGCTTGAAGAAGGCATTGCATCGTGCGAACAGATCGACACCGCCATGAAACTCGGTTTCGGTCTGAATGCCGGCCCGTTGACTCTCGCCGATAAGATCGGCATCGACACTGTCGTCTTCTACCTCGAAAATCTCTACAAAGAAACCTTCGATCAGAGCTATCTTCCGGCCAAGCTTCTGAAGAAGCTGGTACGTGCCGGTTATAAGGGCATCAAAACCAGCAAGGGCTTCTATCGCTACGGCAACGATGGTCTGCGTCTCTCCGACAGCGGCCTGAAGGCTGAACAGCTTTCACAGGCCAACCATCAGTAACAGGGAGAAAACAGAAATGAAAGTACTCGTATTAAACTGCGGTTCATCATCAATCAAATATCAGCTGTTCGACATGACCACCACCACCGTTATGGCCAAAGGCCTGGTACAGCGCGTCGGCATGGCCGGCTCTACCATCGACTACCGCAAGGGCGATGACGGCAAGAAAAAGGTCTATGAATGCGACATTCTCGACCACAAAATCGGCATTCAGAAAATCTTCGAACTGCTTACCACCGGCGAAGAAGCTGTCATCAAAAGCCTTGAAGAACTCGGCGCCGTAGGGCACCGCATCGTTCACGGCGGCGACAAATTTTCTTCAAGCGTGCTCATCACCGAAGAAGTAAAAACCGCCATCAGAGACTGCATTGTATTCGCTCCTCTGCACAACCCGCCCAACCTCAAAGGCGTCGAGGCTGTCGAAGAAATTCTGCCGAAAGTCAAACAGGTTGCGGTTTTTGACACAGCCTTTCATCAGACGATGCCGGCTGAAGCCTATATTTATGCGCTGCCCTACATGTTTTACGAAAAACACCGCATCAGACGCTACGGTTTCCATGGAACCAGCCATCGCTACGTTGCGGCCCGCGCTGCCAAGCTGCTTGGCAAACCGCTCAGCGAACTGAAGCTCATCACCGTTCATCTCGGCAACGGTGGTTCTGTATGCGCCATCAATAAAGGCAAGTCAGTAGATACCTCGATGGGTCACACTCCCCTCGAAGGCCTGGTAATGGGCACCCGCTGCGGCGACATGGACCCGGCACTGATTCTGCATATCATGAAGGAATACGAACTTACCATCTCTGAAATGGATAATCTGCTGAACAAGCATTCCGGCGTGCTTGGCATCAGCCAGATTTCAAGCGATCTGCGTGATCTCGAAGATGAATGGCCGAAGAAAAGCGAACGGGCCAATCTGGCACTCGATGTATATTCGCACCGCATCAAAAAATACATCGGCTCATATATCGCGGTTCTCAATGGCGTTGACGCCATCATCTGGACTGCCGGCGTCGGCGAAAACAGCCCGATTGTCAGAAGCATCGTTCACCGTGAAATGGACTGGCTCGGAGTTAAACTCGATCTCGAAAAGAACGAAGTTACCTGGAGAGGCGCAGAAGGCGACATCACCACACCCGACTCAAAGGTAAAGGTTCTCGTGATCCCGACCAACGAAGAACTCGTCATTGCTCAGGACACCATGGAATGCATCAAGAAGTGATTTGAAAACCAAAAGCCCCCGGCGGTACAACCGACCGGGGGCTTTTCTTATTCGAGGATTATTTGATTTTGCCCTGCTGCAGATGTGAAGGGTCATGGTCTGCTATACAGCGGAAACCGACGGTAGTGCTGCGATAGACCGGTGACCTTCTGACGTCGCGGGCTGCTGATCGACAGGTTTTTGAGTTGTCATCCCACGACCCGCCTCTGATAACCGGCTGCCCGAATTTGCCAGAAAACGGCTGGGAATCTGTAGGCCTGGGCTCATAGGCGGTTGCTGTCCATTCGGCAACATTGCCGGCCATGTCATGAACACCCCATGGTGAAGCGCCAGTTGCGAAAGCACCGACTTCAATCGGCTGATCGCCGACATTGCAGCGGTCGTCAGAAAAAGTGTTTCCCCATGGGTATTCGCGCCCGTCTGAGCTGCGTGCCGCAATTTCCCATTCATCTTCGGTAGGCAGACGCTTGCCGGCCCAGTTTGCATAAGCCCAGGCGTCATACCAGTCGACAAGCACGACCGGGTAATCGCCCATGCCGCGCGGGGGCTGACCGCCAACCCAGCTGAACTTGAGTGCCCAGGCATAGGTATGATATGGCGTATGGTCTTTATGGGGAGCTTCTGACGGATGGCACCATTTATGCCCGTGCTTGCGGATATCTTCGAGAAAACGCTGATACTGAGCGCAGGTAACTTCGTGACGGTCGATCCAGAAACCCTGGGTTTCAACTTTGCGCAATGGTTTTTCATCGTGGTTGCCGCGCTCACTGCCGAGTGTATAAACCCCTGGCTTTACTTCTACCATGTCGTGATCCCGGCTGCCGGCAAGACTCGCCATTTTGACGGTTCTCTGTTCTTCAGCGCTCATGGGACAGAGGTTCATCGAAAGGGTAATTCTGCCTTCGTTGTTTTTGAAGCCGATAACCGTCGGCCTGAAACCTTCGGAAGCGATCTCGATCTGGTATTCGACGTTCTCCCCGATCTGCAGAACCTTGGAATCGGCCTGTTTGCCATTAACCCTGATGCTGGCATCAG
>CAZFUG010000138.1:0-5306 GCA_964522035.1 uncultured bacterium | reverse complement strand
TTATTTCGAGAGCGAGTTTTGCGCTGCCAGAAGCAGTTTCAAGTTTGGCGCCGTCGACCGGGCAGAAATTGATCTTATCTTCAAAACTCTGCTGGCAAACCGGACACAGCCTATCTGCAAAAACAGGCCAGGCTGAACCCAGCAGTAAAAGAAAAACTGACAAATAGCGGCAATACAGTTTTTTCATCGGGATTCCTCTGAGGTTGAGCTGCACTATTATTAGCACAACCTCAGGGCAAGATAAAACAAAAAAATGCGACCGATCTTTAATTCAGCTTACTGGAGCAGTATTTGCAATAAACCGCATCATGATCATGCCCTTCAGCACAGCAGGTCGGGCAGGTTTGAGCGGTCAGTTCGGCCTTTTTCCCTGTCGTCAGTTCAGCGGTGACGATACCGGTCGGAATCGCAATTATGCCGTAACCCAGAATCATTATCAGCACGGAAAAGGCCTGCCCGAGAGCAGTTTTTGGGGAGATATCGCCGTAGCCAACCGTGGTGAGCGTCACAACCGCCCAGTAAATGCTGATCGGTATACTGGTAAAACCGTTTTCTTCACCCTCGATCACATACATCGCCGAACCAATGAACACAACCAGGGTCATGACACCGAGAATAAACACGGTTATGCGCTGCCGGCTCGCAACCAGGGCAGAAGCGAGTTCGTCAGCTGCAGAAAGATACTGGGCCAGCTTGAGAATTCTGAAAATGCGCAGAACGCGAAAGATTCTGATGACAGAAAAATAATGCGCCCCGGGAATAATGAGACTCAGGTAACTTGGCAGAACAGACACAAGATCGACGACCCCGTAGAAGCTGGTCATGTAGTTTAGCGGCCGGCTGACCGCATAAATCCTTAGACAATATTCAACCGTAAAGACAATGGTGATGAACCAGTCGAGGCCATTAAGCAGCCCACCCCATGCCTCACGAACGCTTCTGATCGAATCAAGCATTACGGTGGTCGTGCTCAAAAGAATCATAAAAATCAGACAGACGTCGAAGCATTTACCGGCAAAGGTGTCGGCCTCGTAAATTATGTTGTGAAGCCATCGTTGCTTAGGGCTTAAAAGCACCTGTTCGGATTCGGTCATTTTTTCACCTGTTAAAACATGAATTCCCGCCAGATAGTTTTGAGCCTGGCGGGAATTCGGGATTCTACAAATTCACCCTGATTGATTGCATTTTAAGAGTGACTTAATGGAAAGACTGCTTTTTCTGGCGGTCATCCTGAATCTTTTTAATTTCCTTTTCCTTTTTTTCAAGGTAACGGTTAAGATCAGAACTTCGTTCTCGCAGCGCCGTCATCATCGACCTGGCTTCTTTGGCGTATTTACTGTCGGGATAATAACGCACAATTCGTTCATAGGCTTCATAGGCCGTCATAGGGTATTGCCAGCGCATCATCAGGTTGCCCTGGTAATAGAAAACGTGGTCACCGAACAGATAACCAAGCACTCCGAGAATCATGAAACCAATCAGAATCTGTTTGAAAAACATTTTCGGCCTCCGGCTTTACTGAATAGCCGACCGGGTTTCGCATCCATGAGAAGAGGCAAGAGCAGGCATCATAACCAATCTGTCAGCGGCTTTGCGCGGTTTGTGCGAGGCGACGCCAACGGTGGGGGTATAGAGAACCACCGAATTCACCAGGCCAATTTTAACGCGAACTGAAAACTTGTCTTTCAGCTCTGAAAGCTTGCGCTTGCGTTCTTCTTCAAGATTGTCAATGAGCCGGTCGATCTCTTCTTCCTTCTGGAAGAAATAAAGATGAAAACTTACGTTCTCTTTCTTTTTTAACAGTTCATGCTTCTGTTCATCAAGATATGCTTCAAAAACTTTCAGATTTTCCTGGCACTGTTCATTACCCCATTCCTGGAGCTCGGTAATGTCGTCGCCGAGTGACTCTTCAAGTTTCTGGCATGCCTGCAGATATAAACGCAGAATATCAGTGTTGGATTCACTTATTTTCAGACCAGCCTGCGGAGCTTCTGAATATTCTGTCATATCAATATTGTAGAGGCCTTCTTCAACTCCAAGAACTTCAGAAGCGGCATCGGCAACTACAGAAAAGAGTTTTTCGCGGCGCTGATCGCATTCAAACTGAACTTTGAAATTAAAAACCACTCTTGGGCGGTAATAGACGTTATCAGACACGACCCGCAGCTCATGCGACGGGCCCTGGGGCGGAACGGCCGGAGCCTTGAGAGAAAAAAGGCGGCTGACTCTGGGGAGTTCGGCAAGGCGCTCGATGATTTTTCTCAGCAGGAATGAACCTTCGCAGATCAGTTCGAGGTCACGGTGAAGTTCGGCTTTCTCACGGTCAAAGGTGAATTTCAGGTTTTCAAAGCCATTGAAAAAGGCCTGTTCAGCTTCTGGAATCTTTGCCATCCAGATGCCCGGCTCGATTTCTTTGCGATTGATGCTTACCATGTCCATGAAAGAGAATACGAGTTCCTGAATCTTATTCACCATTGAAAATTTCCTCCTGGGCTCTGGTAATATCATTGTGTGTCTGCAGGGCTTTTTCGAGTTTGTTACCGAGGGTCTTGAACTTGCGCTTCATGGCATCCTGGTTCGGCGACATCGTGACAATATCGATGATGATCTGTTCAAGAGTGCGTTTGGAGTGCATATTGCCGAGAATCATTTCGAGTTCGCCGATGATCAGTCTGAAGAGATTGATCTTCTTGTCGAGAAGTTCAAGAACGTATGATTCAATCGTATCGCGGGCGCTGAGATTGATAATATGCACGTCGTCATTCTGGCCAAGGCGGTGAATACGACCGATGCGCTGTTCGATTCTCATCGGGTTCCAGGGCAGATCGAAGTTAATCAGAACTTTGCAGAACTGCAGGTTGCGGCCTTCACCGCCAGACTCGGTCGAAACGAGAATCTGCTTGTCGCGACGGAATTCTTCGATGCAGCGGTCTTTGTCGACCTGCGACATCTGACCATTGAAAACAGCTACTGAATAGCCTTCGTCTTCGAGCATCTTCACGATATAATCCTGGGTGCCACGGAACTGCGTGAAGATAATCACCTTTTCATTCAGGCTTTTTACGATTTCCATCATAACCTGGCCCTTTTTCGAATGTTTAACATTGCGGGCCATATCAAGCAGGCGCTTGAGAGAATGATCGAAGTCATCCTTGTAGAAGTTGCTGGCAATCATCTTGTCGAGAGCTTTGGCCAGAGCGTGGGTTGAGCTGCCCATCAGTTTCTGCAGCAGAATCAGGGTGAGGCGGTTGATACCGCGCGGATTCTTGTGAGTCGGCAGGGTAAAATATCTTTTGCGGATAAAATCGGTCAGTTCGCGATAAAGTTCGGCTTCATCGGGGTTGAGATCGACTGCATGAGTATGAACGAAGCGCTGGGGAAACTTGATCAGCGTGTCGGCGCGGCGATGTCTGATCATGATGTCAGAAAGCATTTCGCGCAGTCTGGTCGAGTTTTTCGGCAGGCGCTTGTCGCGTTCGGCAAGAAATTCATCTTTGAATTTCTGAACGGTCGACAGGTGACCGGGTTTGAGAATCGAAATCAGGTTGAACAGTTCGATCATATCGTTCTGAATCGGCGTAGCGGTGAGCATCAGCAGATACTTGGTATTGATCGAGTTCACGAATTTCCAGTTTTTGGTCTTTTTATTCTTGAGTTTATGAGCTTCGTCAACGATCAGCAGATCGTATTTGATCTTCTGAACGGTGCTCTGATTCTTCTGGCTTTTGGCGGTATCGAGCGAAGCGATGACCAGGTCGCTGTCTTCCCAGTCGTTGATTTCAAGATGGTTTTTGAAGGAAAGATCGAACTTGGTTTTGAGTTCCTGCTGCCACTGAGTGATAAGCGAGGCCGGGGTAAGAATGAGAACTTTCTTGGCCATGCCGCGCAGCAGGTATTCTTTTAGAATCAGGCCGGCTTCGATGGTTTTGCCAAGACCGACTTCGTCGGCGAGCAGAGCGCGGCCGTTGAGCTTATCCATGACCATGCGGGCAGTCTGCACCTGATGGAAATAGGTGCTGACACCGAAGCAGGTTTTAAGAGACAGCAGTTCTTCAGAGCAGATTCCGGCGGCGAGTTCTTCGCCAAGCTGAATCAGGCTGGTTTCGCGGAAAGGAGAGAATTCTCCCTTAACGATTCTTCTGAGAACTTCCAGGTTGTGATCGCTGTAAGAAATCGCGGCATTTGCCTGCGAGGCAATGCGCAGTTCAACTTTTTCGCCGGCATCGACTGGTGTTTTTACGCCAGCACCGTTCATCAGTTTGAGGCGGTAGGTGCGGTTGGCGAGATCAACCATTTCAATGGCGACAGTGTCGCCTTCGTTAACCTTTTTCTTTTCCCACCATTCGTTGAAGGTCAGGCAAACCATGTATCCACGCATTTTGTGATAGATGGCTGAGTGGGTTACTTCGTCGTCATCGATAAAAGTTACCGAGCAAAGATCTTCATTGAAAGGGAACAGCTCTTTCATCTGAGGGTTCAGGAACAGGTAGCCCTGCTGGAAGGCTTTGCCCTTGATCTGAAAGGTGAAGCTCAGCTCATTGCGTGACTCGACCTTAATGAGAGGGGCTTTTTCGGCTCTGGTTCTGGTAAGTGAATTGGTCATCATCAGGCTTTATCTCCCTCAGCTGTTTGATTTCCCTGATTTATTCAGGGGTCTGACGTCTACAATGATTTCTTCGCCGACTTTAACAGAAGAGGCCTTCTCGATAAAGTTCAGATCAGCAATGGTTCTTTCTTTGGCAGCGTTGCCGTAGTATTTTTCAGCAACCGATTTGAGCGAATCGCCATCTTTGATTACATAGATAATCAGCTCTTCATCGATGGTTCTGAGTTTCTTGAATTCAGACAGATCAATATTTCTGGGGCGTTCGGCCGGGGCTTCTTCAACTACCGGAGCGGCTGCAACTTTGGTTTCCTTCACTTCCGGCTTTTTCTCGGTCCTGGCAACTTTTTCAGTCTTTTCAGTCTTTTCAGTCTTTTCAACTTTTTCGACTTTTTCGACTTTTTCGACTTTTTCGACTTTTTCAGTTTTTTCGGCTTTTTCTGGCTTGGTTGCCTTCAATGTTTTTTCGGTTTTTTCGCTCTTAACGGCCGGTTTTTCACCCGGTGTTTTTGCGACTTCTTTTGCACCAGAGACAGTTGCGACTTTTACCGAAACTGGTTTAGCAGCAGACTGTTTAACAGAAACAGCTTTCCCCTGTTTCATGTTCATGGCAGCTTTTTCGAGTTCTGCAGCTTTTCTCGCTGTTTTTTCATTTTCGAACGGCACTTCGCGCGGCGGTCGAACCATCGAAGGATCCATGGGA
>CAZFUG010000137.1:0-11452 GCA_964522035.1 uncultured bacterium | reverse complement strand
TTCTATCTTGATATTCTGCTTCATGTCCTCTTCCTTCATGCCTGGAGGAATGCGCATCGGCGGAGGTTCCGGCGCGGCCTTGGGCTCTCCACCGCCAACCGCAGTGGCAATATGGCTGATGCTTTTGCCAAGCAGCTCACTGAAATTAACTTCGGGTTTGGCGCGCTTAACATGAAAAATCTCGATCGGCATCGATTTACCCTTGACCATGATTGACTCACGCTGTTCCACTTCGAAATAATCAGCAACCTTTTCGTAGGTCGATCTGGTTATGAAAAGCTCCATGCCTTTGGCAACAGACATGACGCGGGCCGCCAGGTTGACATTGTCACCAATGACCGTATATGACAGCTGTTTTTCGCTGCCCATGTACCCGGCTGTAACCACGCCGGTATTGACCCCAACCCCGATTTCGATAACCGGCTTTCCTTCTTTGCGCCAGCGCTCCTGCAATTCTCGCAGGGCATCGAGCATGCGGACGCCGCATAGAACCGCTCTGATGGGGTCATCGTCTCTTGCAACCGGCGCACCAAAAAGAGCCATAAGTTCGTCACCGACGTATTTATCGAGAGTCCCTTCAAGCTCCATGAGAATGTCTGTCATTCTGGTAAAATAAACATTGAGCTGTTCTACGATATCTGTCGGGTCCATGCTTTCGGACATTTTGGTAAAACCACGGATATCAGAGAAAAACATGGTGACTTCGCACTTGCTGCCACCAAGTTTCAACCCCGAAGGGTCAGACATGATCATTTCGGCAACACTCGGCGACACGATGCGGGCAAGACTGCCCTTGAGTTCTTCATTTTTTTTCAGCTGATCTTCGCTGAGTTTTTGCGCAGAAACCAGGTCATCCATGGTGGCAGAGTACAACTTGGCGTTTTTCATAACCAGGCCGGCGATATCACCGCAGGTTGCCAGCAGATTCTGGTCATCACGGGTGTAATCAGGGTTGCTCATATGCTCGACATTGATAATCGCAAACAGCTTGCCTTCAGCATAAATCGGAGCGGCCATAAGGGTTTTTAGAGCCCCCTGCCCGATCAGCCCCTTCATTTTGGGGTCCATTTCGCACTCTTTAACCCCAAGGGCACCGGCACCGCCGGTTACCTCATTCATTCGCTGCCGAAGAAGGTAGGTAATCATGCTGTTCTCTTCGTGCGGAACCTCAATTTCCTTCCATTCCTTCGGTTTCATACCTATAGCTTTTACGATCCTGAATTTTCCTTCTTTTTCGTCGTTGAGCAGCAGCTGAACCTTCTGCGAGTCAAGGCCCTTAGAAATTATCTCGACGATATTGTTGAAAATCTGGTCACGATCAAGACTCTTGGTAAGGTTCTTGATACGCATCAGGGTCGTGGTCAGCTTCATCGATCGTTTACTGAACTCATCGCGGATTTCGCGCATTTCCCTTTCCATGCGCTCTTCGGCTGTCTCGATTTTGGCCGGCGGCTCTTCGCCTGCCTTGCCCTCAGTTTTTTCGGCCCCCTCGGCAGGAGCACTGCCTTCTGCCGGAGCGGGCTCTCCCTCTTTATCGCTTTTCAGAGCGCTGTCGAGCTTATCGTCTTTATCTTTTCCCTTTTGTTTGGCTTTTTCACGATATTTTGCGGCTGCGGTCGGGTCAACACGGGTTTTCAGCGGTCCACCACCTTCGACCTGGCCGCCTCCTCCGTCGCTACCAACAGCTTTGACCTGTTCCGAGCGGAAAAACAGATAGACGAGAAAACCGGCAGTAAAGAGCACGAGAATTGAGTAGACTTCCCACCACTCTTCGATCGGAAACTTCTGTGGCTTGAATTTGAGCGCAATGGTGGCAGCCGCAAGTAATACCGGCAAAGCGAATGAAAGAAGCTTTATGGCAATCTTTTCACCAAGAACGCCAAGAACGCCGGCAATAGCAAAAACATAAAAATAAGAAAAAAACCACTGATAAATACGCGGCACTTTATTTGTAAACACAAGCACCGCAAGCAGCAAAACCACCACGCTGCCAAGTATTCCGAGAATATCCGGCAGGCGGTCTTTTAAGCCTTTGGCTTGCTGCGTTTCTTCAGCCATCTTTACCCCGCCACCACAAATTGCTCTACCATTGTTACATGGAACAGCAATTTATTCAAGAGACGCTGCCGGTGGTTTCGTTCATCAGTCGGGTGGCGTCATAACTTTCGGGGGTCATGTTGCCGAGAAGTTCTTCGGCCTCGCTGTGGCGGCCCTCAAGGCAAAGCATATGGCCATACCAGGCACAGGCCCGGCCATTTCTCGTCTTGATTTTACAGGCTTCAGCAGCCAGCTTTGCAGCTTCTTCCCTGGCACCCTCTGACAAGGCAATGATAGACATGATGACTTTCTTCAAAGAAGCGGTTTTTTCACCGCCATTGAGCTCACCCACCCTGGCCTTCCACTTTGCCATAGCCTCTTTTGCGTTCATCATAAAATCGAGTTCCGCAAGTTCAGTAAGAATTTCGGCCTTGAGAAACGGAAGTTTCACGCAATTCAAAGCCTTGCCAAGGTCTATGTGAGCCTGAACATATTCCTTGAAAGCCATGCCGCAGCAGCCAAGAACCAGCAGACACAAAGCCGTTTCATCGTTCGAAAACATTTTTGCGCGCTTCTCAGAAAAACCTCGAATAATAACCACTGCAGTGGCAAAATCGCCTTTTCGACAACGCAGATAGGCGTCGAGAAGCTGACCTGATTCAAGCTGACTCGTTCCTTTGAATGTTTCAAGGTATTCATTTATGCTTCGTTGCGCCTCGACATAATCTTCACGACAGATCATCGCAAGAATCATCGAGCGCCAGAGGGCAACAAAGGTTTTGCGGTCGAGACAACCGAGAACCTTGCGCCCGGTAAGCACAACTTCTTCAAAAGCATCTTTTTCAAGGCCTTTTAGAGCCTGTGACTCAAGAATCTTTGCATCAGTAAAGCTGATGGTGCCATCTTTCTGAATATCTTTACGATTAACCGCCACTACCCCTGAAAACCCTGCGGCATTGGCAACGTTGAAAATAACAAAACGGCCAAGAGGCATGATTATCATTGTCAGAAGCGCCAGAATGCCGCTTACCGCCATATATCCGGCCCGCATCGCAAAACCAAGACGGCTTTGAAAGACCAGCACAAAAATCATGAAAAACCAGCAGAAAAACCAGATCCCATAGAGTTCATACCGCAATGGCCTCTGTTCCTGAGGCAAAATGCGAAAAGCCGGAAAAACCAGAAACAGGGCCAAAGCCACAAAATGACCGGCTACCAGAAGCTTTGGGATAATCCAGACGCTGTCGAACGCAGAAAAATCGCTCTGCATTGCTGCAACCAGCATTTCGCGATGCCCCAGATGCTGTCCACCTAGAAGAAAAGCCGCAGCAAAGATTATATAGGCAAAATTATGCCAGACTGCCGAAGGAGCCGACAGCATAGTGGCAAGAAAAACCAGTGCCCCGAAAAGCATAAGATAATAGATTACACCCATTACCCCATGTATACAGAGGGGAAGGCCGAGAAGAAAAGAAATCGGAGCGCTGTTTACAAAGCTGTCAAGAAATGACTGCCCGCCCTCTTTCTTCGAGATGGCTGCCAGCTGGTCTCCCATTACTTCACAGGTATGATAGGCCCTGCCGAAGTTTCCCATTTCCATATCGAGGTAATAGGTCAACAGAAGATCGCTGTAGGAAAGCCCTCTGAAGGTATCGTAACTGTTGAAATGCTTCAGACTTTCCTGGCTCGATGAAAAGCCCAGCAGGCGTTCCACGATAATTTTGCGCACCAGAGCTATGACGTTCTCGTTGTTGGCTTCTATCGCCTTACGATAGGCCGCCCCGGCTTCTTCCAGAGACCACCTGGCGATGGCAATCTGGCCGAAAAGCGAATGAATTTCAGAGCGCCCCGCCTTTGGCAGCTGTTCGAGCGGAATAGCCCGCAGCCTTTCAGCCGCTTTCTCATACATGCCAATTCTGGCAAGCAGTTTACCAAGCCGCAGCAGCGGCATCATGTTCTTCGGGTAAACCTCGAGGGCCTCTTCGTAAAGAAGCGCCGCATCTTCAAATTCGCCACGCTCTTCAGCGCGCACACCCTTCTGAACCAGAAGCTGCGATTTTTTTAAAAGAATTGCCCCATCCTCTGCGCCCGTTGCTGAAACCGCAAGCGCAAGGAAAAAACAGAAAGCCAGAAATTTAAATAAATTCCTACTCAAAATACCTCCAGAATGTTTGCTGGCGGCAAAATTACTTCATGAGCTCCTTCTGTTTTTTGCTGGCAGCTTCATCACGCTGAAATGAAACGGTGACAACATCGCCAATCTCTATCGCGGCCGCAAAACAGGTTTTGTGAACATTTATCACATCACCATTTTCAAGTAAACAGCGGAAATAATCACCATTGCAAGAATCAACAATTGCCTGCATTTCTGCCTCCCTGTAAAAAAGAATTAAAAACCCTGCTGCGAGAGAAAACTCTGTACGAAGCGGTGAATCTCATCAACCGCCGAATCATGCTGAGAAGCTTCAAGAAAAGCAATCTTGTTGCCGCGCATGTCGCCCTCGCGCGTTTTATAAACCTCTATACGATAGACCAGTTCATGCGAAAAATTCTTGTGCGGAAAAATTTTGACGAGCAGCCGGGTCTCGTCAGGAAGTCTCAGAATCATGGTTTCCTGAATAGAACCGGTCTGCAGCGTCACATCCATGCCGACATCTTCGTTTTTCCTGAACAGATACCGCTGGGTGATTCTGAAAATCAGGTCACCCACGTCACGAAGCGTCAGATTGATTCCTTTTTCCATTCCTGCTCCTTGATGAAGTCAGAGAGTTGAATACCTGTGAGGTTCTCGCCATTGCGCAGGCGCACGGTAATCGTGCCGGCATTGGCTTCCTGTTCGCCAAGAATGATCATGAAAGGAATCTTCTGCAACTGAGCCTGGCGAATGCGGTAGCCCATTTTATCATTGCTGTCATCAAGCTCACATCTTACAAGATTCTGCTTGAAAGCGGCGACAACCTTCTTCGCGTAATCAGACTGCTGTTCATTAACCGGTATGACCACTGCCTGAACCGGGGCCAGCCACAAAGGCATGGCACCGCTGTAATGCTCGACAAGAACGCCGAAAAAACGCTCGATCGAGCCAAGAAGAGCGCGGTGAACCATATAGGGGCGGTGACGATTGCCATCGGGGCCGATATAGGTCATGTCAAAACGTTCCGGCAGGTTCCAGTCGAACTGAACCGTGGTCATCTGCCATTCGCGACCAATGGCATCTCTGATTTTGAGGTCGATCTTCGGACCGTAAAAAGCGCCGCCGCCTTCATCGAGTTCCCAGTCGAGGTTTTCGGCAATGATCGCCTGGCGCAATGATTCGGTGGCCTGTTCCCAGCGGGCATCCTCGTGACCAACGGCCTTTTCAGGTCTGGTTGCCAGATACGCCTTGATGTCTTTGAAGCCAAATGCTTTCCACAATTTAAGGCTGAAACGGAGAATTTCACGGATTTCATCCTGAATCTGCTCGGGAGTGCAGAAAATGTGAGCGTCGTCCTGAGTAAAGCCTCTGACGCGCAGCAGACCATGCAGAACACCACTTTTCTCATAGCGATAAACAGTGCCGAGCTCAGCCCAGCGCAGCGGCAGATCTCGATATGAGCGCACCTGCGATTTATAGGTCATGATGTGGAACGGGCAGTTCATCGGTTTGATGTAATAGTCGTTGCCATCGATTTCCATCGGGTTATACATGGCATCCTTGTAATTCTGCAGATGCCCGCTGGTTTCCCAGAGCCAGCTCTGGCCGATGTGTGGCGTATACATCAATTCGTAACCATTGCGATAATGCTGTTCTTTCCAGAAGCTTTCGATTTCATGTCTGATTCTTGCGCCTTTGGGGTGCCAGAACACAAGACCAGGACCGACTTCTTCATGAGTGGTGAACAGATCGAGTTCTTTGCCAAGCTTGCGGTGATCGCGCTTTTTGGCTTCTTCAAGACGGTCGAGATACTCTTTGAGCTCTTCTTTGGTCAGGAAGGCGGTGCCATAGATGCGCTGCAGCATCGGCCGCTTTTCGTCGCCACGCCAGTAGGCGCCGGCAACACTGAGAAGCTTGAAACTTTTGACCGCCCCAGAATCCTGAACGTGCGGACCCCGGCAAAGATCGACGAATTTACCCTGCGAAAACACAGAAATCGTCTGATCGCCAAGCTCTTCAATGAGTTCGATCTTGAAGGGCTGATTCATTTTTTTGAACATGTCGAGAGCTTCTTCGCGACTCACAACCTTGCGAACAAAGGGTGACTTCGCCTTGATGATCTCTTCCATTTCTTTTTCGACGCTGGCAAGGTCTTCGGTAGTCAGCGCCCGTGGCAGCAGAAAGTCGTAGTAAAAACCGTTTTCGATCGCCGGCCCGATACCGAACTGAGCCTCAGGAAATAGTTTCAATACGGCCTCTGCCATGATGTGAGCCATCGAGTGACGGCACACTTCTGTGGCTTCAGGTGATTTTGCGGTAACGATCTCGAAGTCGGCTGACTCGGTCAATGGCGTGCGCAGATCAAGGAGATTTCCGTTAATTTTTCCGGCCAGAGCGGCTTTCGCCAGGCCCGGACCAATTTTGGCTGCGGCGTCAAAAATCGTGGCTCCTGACTCCAGCTCAATGATTTTTCCATCTGGAAGCTTAAGCTGAATCTGTGACATATTGTCTCCTTATAATTATGCCCGCTTATTCGGGCTTCACACTGATTTTCAGGAATTTTCGTTTGCCGGCCTGCACAATAAAGGCTGCACCCGGCTTGAACATTTTCTGACCGTCGGTTTCTTTAACCTGATCGATCTTGACCCCGCCCTGCTGCAGCAGGCGTCGGGCTTCACCGCCGCTTTCGGCCATTCCGGTCACCGTGAGAATCTTCATCAACGGCAGACCATCAGCCGGCGCGGCAATTGTAACTTCTTCGATATTGTCAGGCAACCCGTCCCCAGACTTGCCGAACATTTTTTCAAATTCGGCTTCGGCTGTGGCAGCGGCTTCAGACCCGTGATACTGAGCGGTGATCTGCCTTGCGAGGCGCATTTTGACTGCCTTGGGTTCAGAGGCGATCTGTTCGCGAACCGCTTTGAGATCTGCAAGAGAGAGATCAGTAAGCAGTTCGTAATATTTGATCATCAATTCGTCTGGAATCGAAAGCAGCTTGCCGTAAATCTGGCCGGGAGCTTCGTTGATTCCGACATAGTTGCCGAGGCTCTTTGACATCTTTTCCTGGCCATCGAGGCCCTCAAGGATCGGCATGGTGAGAGTTACCTGCGGTGCCTGACCGTAGGATCTCTGCAGCTCACGGCCAACCAGCAGATTGAATGTCTGGTCAAGACCTCCAAGCTCAACGTCTGAATGCAGAGCGACAGAATCATAGCCCTGCATCAGCGGATACATGAATTCGACAACGCTGATCGGCCCCTGATTTTTGAAACGCTTGGCGAAATCATCGCGCTCAAGCATTCTGGCTACGGTGTATTGCGACGAAAGCTTGAGAACATCGACAAAAGTCATCTGCGAAAGCCATTAATAATTGAAAACGACTCTGGCTTTTTCGAGATCAAGAATCTTGCCAATCTGCTGTTTGTAAGTTTCAGCGTTAGCCCTGACTTCATCTTCAGTGAGAGCCGGCCGCGTCTTTTTTTTACCGGTCGGATCACCGATTCTTGCAGTGAAATCACCGATAAGAAAAACGACTTCATGGCCGAGCGCCTGAAACTGGCGCATTTTCTGCAGAACCACCGTATGGCCGAGATGAATATCCGGCGCGGAAGGGTCTGCCCCCAGCTTGATTACCAGAGGTTTGCCGGTTTCGTATGATTTTTCGAACTTCTTCAGCAGCTCTTCTCTCGAAACAACGTCGGCGGTGCCGGTTGCCACTATTTCGAGCTGTTCTGCCGGTGTCGCTTTAAATTTCACTTCAGATGCTCCTGAGATCTTTCTGATACTGCTGCAGCTTGACTATCTGCTGCTGGTAAGCTTCGATGCTGTCGCGAATCTTGTCGACGACTTCGGCCGGAGCCTTGCTGACAAAATCAGCATTCTCAAGCTTGACAGAAATTTTTGCCATTTCCTTTTCGACCTTGCCCAGCTCGTTTTCAACACGGCTCAGCTCGGCCTGAACGTCGATGACGCCGGCCAGATCGAGGCAGACTTCGGTAGTGCCCATCAAACCGACAAGGTGGCCGGCAGGCTTGCTGTCGACAACCGAAAAATTCTCGACACCGGCAAGCGAACAGATCATGGCCTGATGGTTATTAAAAGCCTGGCTGAGAGTGGCATTTCTGACAACTCTTACCGTTACCTTCTTCGCCGGCGAAACATTGGCTGAGGCTCTGAGATTTCTGATGACACGAATGGCTTCCATCAGTTCAGAGATTTCCTGTTCGAGCTGTGAATCGATACGGGTTGTATCGCTGACCGGGAAATGGCTCTGCATCAGGAAACCCTTGCTCCCTGGCAGTTTTTGCCAGATTTCTTCAGTTACGAAAGGCATGAACGGGTGCAGAATTCTCAGAGCCCCATCGAGGCAGCTGAGCAGAACCTGCTGAACCACGGCCTTGCGCTCGGCATCTTTGCCGAACAGCACCGATTTGCTCATTTCGATATACCAGTCGCAGAAGTCGTTCCAGATAAATTCATAGACGCATTTCAGAGCATCGTTGAATCTGAAGTTGCCTTCGGCAAGATTGCTGTGAACCTGCTCAACGGTATAGTTCAGGCGTGAGATGATCCAGCGGTCGATCTGCCCGAGCTTTTCAGACGCCGGCAGGGCCGCATTGATCGTGCAACTGGCGCCTTCGAGATTCATCAGCACGAAGCGGGAAGCGTTCCATAGCTTGTTGGCAAAGTTGCGACCGATTTCGACCTTGTTTTCGGCAAAGCGGATATCCTGCCCGACCGGAGCAAGGGAAATTACTGTATAGCGAAGGGCATCAGCGCCGTATTTGGCAATGATTTCGAGCGGGTCTGGCGAATTGCCAAGCGACTTGCTCATCTTGCGGCCCTTCATGTCTCTGACGATGCTGGTAAAGTAAACATCATGGAACGGACATTCGCCGAGGAAATAATAGCCGGCCATGACCATTCTCGCGACCCAGAAAAAGATGATATCGGGGCCGGTTACCAGAGTGTCGGTCGGGTAGAAGCGGCGCAGAGTTTCGGTTGTTTCAGGCCATCCCATCGTCGAAAAAGGCCAGAGCCACGACGAGAACCAGGTATCGAGAACGTCTTCATCCTGAGTGATACCCTGAGTGGCGCCGCATTTGCCGCATTTATCGGGCATATCGGCAGCAACCATTACGTGCCGGCAGGCACCGCATGTATAGGCGGGAATTCTGTGACCCCACCAGAGCTGGCGACTGATGCACCAGTCACGGATGTTTTCCATCCAGTGCAGGTAAACGCCAACCCAGCGGTTCGGGGTAAAACGCAGAGTGCCGTTCTTAACGGCTTCAATGGCCTTTTCAGCCAGAGGTTTCATTTTAACGAACCATTGGTCAGACAGGTAGGGCTCGATAATGGTTTTGCAGCGTTCGCAATGACCAACTGCGAGCTGATGGTCTTCGATTTTTTCGAGAAGGCCCTGCTCTTCGAGTTCGGCAACGATGGCCTTGCGGGCTTCAAAACGGTCAAGACCGGCGAATTTTCCGGCAAGATCGTTCATGATGCCGGCTTCGTCCATGACGATGACCTGCTCGAGATTGTGGCGCCGGCCCATTTCGAAATCGTTCGGGTCGTGAGCGGGAGTAATTTTTACAGCGCCGGTACCAAAGGCCTTGTCGACATAATCATCGGCGATTACGGGTATTTCACGACCAATAAACGGCAGAATCAGTTTCTGCCCGATAAGATCGGCATAGCGCTCATCATGCGGGTTTACTGCCACAGCGGTATCACCCAGCATTGTTTCTGGGCGGGTGGTGGCGACGATAACGTGGCCCTTGCCGTCTTTGCGCGGATAACGCATATACCAGAGCGAACCGTTGGTATCTTCCGGGATTTTTTCTTCGTCAGAAAGAGCAGTGCGACATCTCGGGCACCAGTTGATGATATATTTGCCCTTGTAGATGAGTCCATCCTGATGCAGCTTGATGAACGACATTTTAACGGCTTCACTGAGGCCTTCATCCATGGTGAAGCGCTCGCGTTCCCAGTCACAGGAACAACCGAGCTTTTTCAGCTGGCTGAGAATGATGCCGCCGTATTTTTCCTTCCAGCTCCAGACGCGCTCAAGAAACTTTTCGCGGCCAAGATCATGGCGGGAAGTTTTTTCTTTTGCCAGAGCCTTTTCAACGACATTCTGAGTTGCAATACCGGCGTGATCGGTGCCGGGCAGCCACATGGCCTCGCGGCCCTGCATTCTCTGAAAGCGGATCAGGATATCCTGAAGCGTATTGTTGAGAACGTGACCCATGGTCAGCATGCCGGTAACGTTGGGCGGCGGAATTACGATCGAATATTTGGGTTTATCTGATTTTTCGCTGCCGTGAAAGCATTTGGCGCTTTCCCATTTGCTGTAGATAGAATTTTCAACTTCTGTAGGCTCATATGCTTTTGGCAGAAGTTCTGAGGCGTTGGTCTGTGACATAGATTAACCTTTGGCGTTGAATGATTACTTTTGAATAAGGTGCAGCAGCTTTTCGAATTCTTCGGGCGAAAGCTTGAGATTTTTGGCCTGCTTGAAGATGCTGAGCTTGGTTTCGAGCGACTGAATTTTCTCGTTGGTCTTGGGTTCAGCTTTAAGGCTGTAGGCCTTCTTGAGCAGATCCATGGCGTCTTCGAATTTTGACTCGGCAGTATAAATATCAGCGAGTCTCACCATGAGAGGCACGAAGTTCGAATCCAGTTCAAGACCGGCAAGAATGTATTCACGCGCCCTGTCCTGATCGTTGAGTTCAAGCATTCTTTCGGCAAATCTCTGATAGGTAATCGGTGAAGGCTCGAATTCGGGCAGACTGTCAACCGGCAGCCCGTTAGGAGCAACTATTTTGGCGCCGCAAAGATGACAGAAACGGCTGTCCGGATTACTCTGGGTGGCACCACAGGCAAGACAGCTGAACAGATTCTGCACAACCCAGACTTTTGACTTCTTGATAATCGAATCGCCCTTGCGATAACCCTTTTCAACTTCGAACACGATACAGCGCTCAGGAAATTTTGACGATCTGAAATAATCGGTAGCGCTGTGCTTGTCAGGGTCATATTCTTCTGAAATAACCTGCATGTAGGTAATCTTATTGGGAATAATTAGGCGGTCAAGCAGCTTCTGATGCAGAATCTGCAGTTCCGGCAACGGGTTTTTGATCAGCAGCGAATCGAGACCATCGAAGAAATCAATAAAACTGGTGATGATCTCATTCTCACCGGTAACCGGAATCACACTGTTCGAAGCAGCGACACTGCCCATTCTGGCTTTGAGCACCTCTAACTCTGCGTCTTTCT
>CAZFUG010000136.1:0-11455 GCA_964522035.1 uncultured bacterium | reverse complement strand
GATCTTCGTTCAACAGCATGATCGAGCCGCGACGGGCCTGAAAAATTTCGACGAGATGTTCAAGGCAGCCGTCAAGGGCCTGCTGGTAGGTTGCAGAAGTGTTGATCAGCTGAGTAACCCGGTAAAGGGCACTGAGTTCCATCACCTTTTTCCGGATGCGGCGGCTCATGTTATTGAAGCAGCCGGCCAGAAAACCGAGTTCATCGCTGCGGTTCATATCGACGGTCGCTTCGAGATTGCCTTCGCTGAGTTCATCAGCCTTGTGGGCAATTTCGATGATCGGGCTGGTCATTCTGATACTGAACCAGGTCGCCAGCATGAATGCGACAACCGACAGCAGAATGACGAATTTGAGCGTTTTTTCACCTATCGACCTGGCGACCGCGTAGACTTCACCGGCATTCTGAAAGACGAAAATTCTCAGGCCGTAATGCAGAATCGGCAGGGAAATGGCAACCTGTGGTGAGGTGCCATTGCCTTTCGGCAGCAGGTCGTAGGCACCGCAGGGTTTTTCCATGAGGTCAGAAATCAGCTCTTTCGGGAAATCTGGCTGTTCAAGAATGTTTTCGCCCGTCTGAGTGACGAGAAAATAGCGGAAGTTGGTGCCGAAGGTGATGCCTTCGAGCGATTTACGCAGTTTGAGAAAAGAAACGGTCGAAATGACAACCGGGCTCTGAGGGCTGTCGGAAACCGGAGCCTTGACGTGAAAAGCTTCAGGCGAGAAGAAAATGCTCTGGGCCGAATTGAAAAGAAGCTGTTCAGGCACCGTCAGGGCAGTAATGGAGCTCTTATCGGGCTTGGAATGATTCAGCAGCGCGCCTTCGGAAGAAACGAGCACCAGCCGTTCGACATATTCGTAAGCCTGGTCAAGCTGCTGCAGGGCCTGCGAGGCACCATCCGAAGCCGGTTCGCGCAGTCGCAAGTCGGCCGCCACATAGCGGGTCAGTTCGTCATAGACGCTGACATACTGGTCGACCTCGTATTTTACCTGTTGAAAGGCCTGAATATTGCCTTCGATAAGAATATCGCGGGCGATTTCGCCAAGGATGTTGAACGAATAAAGCCCGAGCGAAAGAAGCGGCAGAATCGTAAGAAGAAATATACCAAGCCAGGCTCTGAGCTTGATGCTTTTAAAGAAACCAGGCTTCGCACCTGATGTTTTGTTCATGCTGATTACCCGTTAAGATTAGGTTTTGTGTACCCTGTCAGTTTAATAAAAAACCGGCAGGCAAGTAAAGTTTTATCGTGTTCGCCCCAATTGCCGCATCAACTCCTCGAAACGCCGCGGAAAAGTCGAGCGATGATCTTTTCGCCAGGCAATGGTTTCGGGCAGATTGCGCCAGATATCATGAATACCCAGGGTTGCCCCGGCCTGCAGCAGCAGTTTTGCCACCTCAAGATAGTCTTTCTCATCTTTCGAAGCGGCCGGAAAAGACTTCTGGTTGTCAACAGCAGCTGCAGCCAGATGCAAAGGCGTCTGCCAGTTATTGTTCAAACAGTCAGGGCCGGAATTGTTTTCGAGAAGTATTTTAACGGTGGCGGGGCTGCCATTGGCAGCGGCAAAATGCAGCGGCAGGTTGCCGTCGATGTCCTGTGCCAGAATGTCGGCGCGGCGCGTCAGCAGGAATTCAAGAATTTTCGGGTAGCTGTAGAAAGCGGCGTAATGAAGGGGTGTAAACTTTTTGAGCCCGTCAACGGCATTAACATCGGCACCAGCATTGATAAGAACATTCACCATGGCATGCTGCCCGTTAATTACAGCCAGATGCAAAGGTGACCTGCCCAGTTCATCGTTCATCGTTGCCAGAATCGGATTTTTTGCAAGAGACCGCCGCACAGAATCGAGATTTCCGTCAGCGACCTCTCTGTGAAAAGGATCGGCTGCCAGCGGCAAAGCTGTTCCGGCTTGAAAATACAGAACCAGAAAGAAAATACCCAGATATTTTGGCAACCGTGCAAAAACTTTACATTGCTTAAACAAAAGCCGTCTCTCCGAAAATCAGATTGTCTGCTAGAATTATATTAGAAATAGCCGCCAGGAGAAATACCATGAAAAGAATAATTTTCGGTCTGCTGTTGGTTCTGTTTTCGGCCTCGCTTCTTGCAGCACAACCAGATCAGCAACAGGAGCATGAAGCAATTCTAAAAGGCCTTGGATTTGCCTTTCAGGGCAAAGAATTCAAAACCGTCAAAATTGCACTTGTCAGTATAAAGGAAAAAGGTGCCAATACCAACGCCAACGCATCAGAGGGCCAGAATCTTTCACAGGAATCAGGCAATCAACAGATGAAAGGGAAACTCGTGATCGGCGGCTATGATTACATTCTCAGGGTAACAAGCTACGCTGCCGTAAATATCGAGGCCGATCTTTTCAGTGAAGATACCCGACCAGCAACCGCAGACAGCGGTGAACTCAAACTGCCGGTGCCGCTTGGGCACGTTTCTTTGAATCTGAGCGAACCCGACCCCGGTTGCCCGGTAATTACCGGTTCTTTACGCCTCAAAGACGAAAAGGTCACCGCAGTCAGCGGCGAATTCGAACTTTATCTCAATGATATGACCAGGACCGGCAAAAAGAACCAGAAAGAGCAATCTTCAGTATTAGATTCCGGCATGCAGTAAATCGACAGTTTCGGCCTTGCCCTTCAATGAAACGCTGCCAAAAGGCGAAAGGCGATTTTCCAGGCCACAGCCCTCTGCTGCCAGGGTGCTGACCAGATACCTCTGCCCTGGCAGCTCTGCCGCCTGAGCATTTATTCTGGCAGCGGTATTGACCGTGTCACCGATAATGGTAAAGTCTCTTTTGCTGCTGATGCCAAGAAGGCCGGCAATGACACTGCCGCAATGAATCCCTGCCGCAACCGGGAAAGGCAGCAGACCTTCTCTGGCAGCATCGCTGATGATCTGCAGGGCGTGCATGGCCATGGCGTTGCTTTTCTTAAGACCTTCGGGGCTGTAGAAATATGCAAGAATTTTCTCACCAATGATTTTGTCAGCTTCCCCGTCATTGTTGATGACAATGCCGCAGAGAATATCGATCTGCGAGCTCACTCCGGCCAGAAGTTCTTCGGGTGAAAGTTTCTTCTGCAGTTCAGCAAAGCCCGGCACCGAGAGATAAAGCACGGTAACCTCTAGATGCATGCCACTTTCGGCCTTTCTCAGACTCTCCTCATCACCGGCAATTCTTCTGGCGGCGCGCGAAACCATCTGTCCCATCAACTCGCGTTCCTGCAGGCCGCGGGCCATGCCGTTGAATGCCTGCAGCATCTGACCAAGTTCATCGCATCTGGCAGATGCAATGCGAAAGTCATAACACTGAGCTGCCATCATCTTTACGCCTTCGTGCAGCTGCTTTACCGGTAATGCAACATCAGAAGCAACCAGCAGGGTCAACAGAACTACTGCGATGATCGAAATCAGCAGCAGTGTAAGAAATCTATGCCGACCGGCCTCAATAGCTGCAACTATTGCATCCTCCGGGCTGATGGCAATCAGCAGCATCGTTTCATTATGGCTGCCGAGCCTTGCCTCAACGAGACATTCGCGGCCGACAACGACTCTGCGAGTGCTCAAAGGCCCATTGGCCGCAACGGCAAGCCGCGCAATTCTGGCAATCTCAGGATTCCAGCAACCGCCCTTCGGTGATTTAAGTGCTCCGTACATCATCTTGGCCTCTGCAAACACCGGAAAAGGTACTTCGGCATTTTTAAAAATGCGACGGGTAGTGCCGTTCAGACTGTCAAAAAACAGCCAGTAGACTATCAATTCAGGCTTAAGAAGCCCGGGAAATGGCATAAGTCTGAGACAACCGCTTCCGGTTGAGTAAAAAAGTCTGATTGGCAGATCGAGACCGTGCACCAGCTTAAAATAGGCATCAACACCAAACATGGTGCGAAAAATTTCCAGACCGGCATCGAGAGTCATTTCGCCTTTAACCGCATCAGCAGTATTTCTGGATTTGCCGGCAACCCTCTTTTCGACCCCAAGAGAAGACAGCAGAGTTTCAATAGACGTGTTGATAAGAAGTTTGAAGTCACTCGATTCCTTTTCACCTTTACTGGCCATTACCGAATGACTCCAGCCAAGAGAACTGAAAACAATAGCTTCGTTGAAACTGGTCCGGCCGGTATACCCCTGATTGATAGCGACCTGGGCGCGGATATACTCTTCAATTTCCTGTAGTTCAAGTCTGGAAGGGTTCTCTAATGCCTGCACCATCTGAAAAAGCTTTTTTGTCCCGGCAATGCGTCTGATTTTTTCCCATTCCACGGATTCCTGTATGAACTGCCTTCTTTCGAGTTGCTCGATCAGCGATATCATGCGCACGCGCTCTTCATTAACGCGCAGGTCCTTCTGTTCAACCGCATACCACTCGTTAACCGTATAAACACAGGTAATCGGAACAATTGCCGAGGCAAACAACCCAAGCCACAGTTGAACCGGAAAACTGCCGGAAATAAAAGTCTGCCCCTGCAGACTGCGATACCAGAAAAACAGCAGGGAAATGGCAATTAACATGCCTGGCCAGACCGGAAATGCCTTTTGCGGCAGAGTCTCAATTGCCAGAATCAGCTGTGAACTCTGTGAACCGTTATTTATAGGCACCTCAGAAAAAAACCAGCCAGGCAGAAATGGTAGATCAGTATTTCCAGACAAGCCAACCGACAAAGGGAAACCGGTAGAAACGCGCTCTAGCGAACCGCGCAGCGCGAACTTCACCTCTTCGCTTTCAAGAAGCGGCACGAGAAACCTGAGAAAGTTTTCATGAACACTGCTCTTTTTGAAGGCACAAATAATTGCCCCGATTTGCAGAATCTCTTCATCAGCCGGAGTTCGTCTCAAAACTGGCCCGCAAAGATCAGCCATTGCCTCACGCTGCAATTTCGGGTCACGCAGTAGAATCGGCTGCCAGAAAATATAACAGTCACTCCCGTCAATATGCCCGTCGGCCAATTTTGCATGAGCATCGTTATAAAATGGCCAGAAACGCATGTTAACGCCTAGAGTCAGGGCAACTTTCTTCATGAAGTCTTCAGTTTCAGGCAATTTACCGGTATAAAACCGGAGAGCCAGCAATCTGAGAAATCTTAGAACCAGCGTCTCAAGCTGCGGTTTGCCAGAATAGCTGACAAGCCTCCATTCAGAAGTGAGTCCGCCACTTTTGGCCCCACCCGGTTTATGCAGAACCGCAAAAAGTTCGGGCTGCAAACCTGAACTTTTAAGCCTGGCCAGCATTTCATCAGCGGCAGTCGCAAGAGAAACCGGTGAAGCTCCCTGAGTATTCCAGGTGTTTGCCGCGGCCAGTTTTTCGCAGAGCATATCTATATATTGCTCAAAAACGATTTTCTGCTGTTCAGGGGCTCCGATTCTGGCACCCAGATTCGCGGCAAATGAGCGGGCTTCCCGCTCAGCATGACGGCGGCGCGTTTCAAGACCAGTTCTTTCGGTCATAAACCACGCAACCAGCGGAAAAATCAGGCAAAATGCACCAGCCAGAAATGCAAGTGGCATGACAAAACGGTTTTCAGACAAACCAGACGCCTTTACAGATTCTCTTACAGAACACGGCACGACGTCTTTTCTGTTTTCCTGACTTTCTTTAAGACCTGTCTTAGCAGAAGAAAGCAGGTTTTCAATTGCTTCACCCGTCGGAACCTGCATGTTATAGACAAATTCGTCAGCATAACTGACTTCTTGCCACTGCAACGGGATTTTTTCGACCGTCTGCACCAGATGGCGATCAGCAATTATCGGCCATTCAGCGAAGCTCCGGGTCATGCTTTCAAATTCGGCAGCGCGTTTGAAAGCGCTGCCAAACATGCCATAGTCACGGCGACTGAAGCGGCTGCCGGTTTCGCCCGCAACAATTTCGCCGGCAGACAGGCCGACGCCAATTCTATAGGTGAATAACCCGGCCTTTTCACGTTCGCTGTTTATTTCCTGAAGTTTGCGAAGCATGCAGATACTGGCGAGAGTTGCACGCATGCCCGGCGACTGGTGAAAATGAAAGTCATCGGCAAAAACCGCTTCAATGGCATCGCCGATAAACTTGTAGATTTTACCGCCAAAGCTCCCGATAATTGTGGCCATTTCGGTAACGTGAGCATTCAACAGGGCAGTAATCTCGGCCGCCGGGTGCTCTTCACACATGCTGGTAAAGCTGCGAATATCTGTCACCAGAACTACGCCGGCGAATTTTTCGGTAGGCGCCCTGCCGGCACGGGTGGTATTGGCAACCGCATTGACCGCATGTTCAGAAAGCATCGATGCCAGGCGGTGCCTTTCTTCAAGACCCCTGATCATGGCGTTGAATTCACTGTTGAGCAGGCCGATCTCATCGGTACGTTCGACAACCGGCAGCTGCTGCAATATACCGTGCTCAACCGCGTCAAACCCGGACTTGATTGTCTGCAATGGTCTTACAATTCTCAACCAGACGCCGACAATGCTTATTGCAAGCATGCCCAGAGCGAGCCCACCAAGAAGCAGGAAAAGCACAATGCGCCAGCGATGATCGCTGTCTTTGCGGGTATGGTCGATTGCGCCAACCAGCACAGTACTGTCGAAATGCCGGGAAGCGTAGGCAACAACCGACATTCCGGGCATCGTAGTTTTGAGAATTCCGCTTTTGATACTGAAGGCAGAATCGGCAAAGCGCTGACAGGCCCTGAGCTGTGACTGAGAAAATGCACGGTCAGGCCTGAGAACCATTTCGACGCCTTTATCGCTGCGCTTGAATGCCGCCAGCTTGATTTCGGGTGCCCGCAATCCAAGTTGCTCAACACTGCGGGCAATTACCGTACGGTCAATATCTGATTCAAGCCAGGTAAGCATGATTACAAATCGTTTTTTACCACCGACGGTAAGAAAATCATTCATGCAGCCAAGATACCCGCGACCGGTATCACTTCTGACAACTCGACCGCGATATCTGGCCAGTTCAACGTCGATTCCTTCACTGTCTCGCTTGAACGACTGCATCGCCGCCAGATTCTTTTCGTCAATCCGGTGTGGCGGCAGAGCAAATTCAGGCTCTTCACGCATCAGTGTCTTGCGAAGATTCAGGGTATAAGGCAGACCATAGAACCTGGCCAGCACATCAAACCCGGAAACCTTTATTTTTCCTGAACTCTCAATTTTATAGTCGCCGCCGAGATCATACAGGGCAAAGCCGGTAACCGAAAGCCGGCCGCCGCGTCTGTCGATCAGATTGCGAACTCTGGCAAAAACCTGGCTGCCACTGGCTAACCCGCCCCGGGAAAGTATTTCTTCAATTGCCCGGTCATCGCGTATTTCAGCCAGCAGCGAGAGATAGTCGCTTTCAAGCGTTTCCTTGCTGGCATCGAAGTCGAGCAGGCTGGTGACCAGAGTCTCTTCCAGATTATTCTCGTCAGCCTTCAGGCGTTCAAAAACGTAGGCAGTGGCAGAAGTTACATAGAGAGAAACCGGCAGAGTTGCCGCCAGCAGAATAACTATGGCGAATCGGGCATTGATGGAAGCAAACGGCCAGATACCCAGAATAATGCCGCGCAGAAGCAGAAGAATGATCAGAGAAACTGCCGCAAGGTTCAGCAGATTGAGCCATACCGGCAGCCCCCTGTCATCGGCGGCAGGAAGCAGAACAAAAGCGACATGGTTCTCAAGCGGCAGAATGCGGCAATACAACAGGTGTCGACCCAGAGGCAGAGCCCATGGGAAGCCATGTTTTTCCCATGTTTCAATTTTTTCATCGGCCGTACCAAGTTGCTGGCGCCAGTCTCTGAAGATTTTCGAATAACCGATACGCACTGGAAAAAGCTGATCCGGCCCGGCAGTTTTAAAAACTCTGAGAAAGCCGCCGGCCATCTCGGTGCCAAGTCCGGCTTTTCTGGCAGCCAGAGCCATTGAAGCAGCACCGATATCCTGATTGCGTGAAACCACAAGAAAGAAGCCAATGCTTCGCCCATCGCCGATTTCGGCGAAATCCCAGAGCAGAAACGATGGATTCTGGCGGTAGATGACCGGAGTCGCGATATTGCGCTGTTCACGGGCAATCAGAGAGATCATGCACCCATGCCCAAAAACCTTCTGCAGCAGCTTTTCATTACGCCTGGTCTCTGCATCTCCCTGTTTTTCCTGGGAGTTTTCATCGATCAGGCTCTGCATGATCATTTCCATCGGTCGCCGACTGGCATTTTTTTCATTGGTATGCCATGTCTGAACGCCAGATTGCCCGGATTGCCGCAGAAAAACCCAGAGATGATGCTGCGGAAAAGGTGCCGAAAAAACGTTGCCGGCCAATTCGCCCGCCGGCAGGCCCGCCGGGTTTCGGCCCGGGTATTCACGCAGAAGCGAAACGAGACCTCTGCTGAATCGTGCCGCCTGCTCTGCCATATGCAGCGAAAAATCAAGGTTTGCCGAGATTTCGCCCAGCTTTTGACCGGCCAGACGCTCCTGCTCCTGAGTATGCCAGCGCCCGACAATGACATTTACCTCGCGCCAGCCGCGATTAACGGCTAGAAGCGGCAGAAATAGAAGCAACACGAGAAGAAGATTGCTCAGCCGGTCTTTCATTTTTCCATCTGCAGATTTAACTTATCTCAGATTGTAAGCTGATAAATCTTCAAAGGCAAAGATTTCCCTTTCAGTTCGACTTCACCGAATTCGCGGGCAGTAAAATCACGCGATGCGAGTTCATAAACATTCTGCGAGATCAGGCAGCGGCCAAAGCGCAATTTTTCGGCCTGGCCCTCGATTCTCGCGGTTACGTTGACCGCATCGCCAATAACCGTAAAGTCACGCTTTTCGCCAACCCCAAGGAAACCGGTAATTACCTCGCCATAGTTCATGCCGATAGCCACCGGGAAGGGCAGCTGACTGCGGTTTTCGGTCATGATAATTTCCTGAGCCGCCCGGCAGGCTGAAAATACCGCGCCGGCCCGGTCGCGTTCGGCATTGAAAACCGCCAGAAGTTTATCACCGATAATTTTATCAACGTCACCGCCCTGCTCCATAATAATGTGTGACAGCGAGCTGACATGCCCTTTGAGGTCGGCAATAAGCTGGTCAGCCGACATGCCTTTCATCCAGGTTGAGAAGTCTGGAATGCCGATATAAAGGAAAACATATTCGGCACGGCGGCTTTCCTGTTCCTGGTCTTTGAGAGATACTTTCAGGGCGGTTTTTGAAACCATGCGCCCCATGAGCATCTTTTCTTCGAGACCCTTCATCATCGTATCGAATGAATTACAAAGAACCCCAAGCTCGTCGGCGCGCGAAATACGGATTCTGTGTGCGTAGTTTTCACTGCCGGCAGCACGGGCCCCTTCGATCAGACATCTGATCGGCTCAAGAATGTCTGCAGCAATGTTTCTGGCGATCAGAAGAATCAAACCGACCGACACCAGCAGCATCAGGTTGAAAAGCAGACGGTTTTTGCCGGTAACCGCCCGTATCGGTTCTTCTGGAGCCATAGCCAGCAGCATTGAAGTCATCTGGGTAATACCCGGACGGCCTTCGATCAGCCAGCTTCTTCCTTCAAAATTTACCGATGTCGAAACCGGCAGATTAGACGAAGATATCATTGCAGCGTAAGGGGTAATCATCTGTCTGAAGGTAGACTTGCCCTCTGGCACGAGCCGGCCGTATCTGTGGATTTCTGTCGGGAAAATAAGGTAGTTGCCCTTGTAATTTCTGGCAATCCTTGCAAGATAACCGTCGAAATCGAACAGTACCATCCAGACCATTATGTATTCGGGCTTTTCGATCGTCGGCACCGGATAAATTATTATCCCGGCTGTGCCGGAAAGAACATTCATGACGATCGGCAGACCAAGTCCATGTGACAGTTTGATGTAAACATCGTCACCAAACAATGAGCGAACGGTCTGCAGACCGGTTTCAACAACAATTTCGCCCTTGATAGACTCGCTGCGCATCTTGACTTCGCCAAGGCGTTGATTACGCCGGCTTGCCAGATTACTTGCTATCTGCTGCAGCATCATCGCGAATTCGGTTGTTTCTTCCTTGTTATAACCTGAACTTGCAAAATCCCAGCCGCTTTTGCCCGCGACGGCGATATCCCGTGGAACAAAGTTAAATACGCTTCTGTCGAGAGTGCGCGCCTGCAGATGCCATGAATCGGTCATCCCCTTGAGAAGCTTTTTCAGTGGTTCTATTTCTTCCGGGCCTGAAGCGTTGTTAAGCACCCGCATCAGGTTTACGGTCGAAGTTGCGTAGGTCCAGTCACTTATCATCTTCCAGCCAAGCGGAGCAGAAAAACTGTCGCGCAGTTCGAAAAGATCGATGAACCTCTGCAGATCGCTGCGCTCCTGTGACATTCTGGCGTTCTGGTCCTCGCTCAGATAAAGCTCAGAAACATAAAACACCGTAATAATAGGAACCACAGCAGCAGCAAGAAGCGTCAGCCACATTTTCCCTGCAACAGAACGGTTTAGAGCTGCATTGCCGGTCGAAATCCTGAACCAGTAGCCAAACATTACAACAAAAAGCACAGCCAGAATAACCTTTGACGACAAGCCTCTGGCTATGCCTGCGTCAGGCGCCCTGTTGTGCCGTGCCACGATCAGCCCGTATTTAATACCGTCAAGACTGAAATTGTCTTCATTGATGACAAATTGACTCAAAAGAGTGGAATTTCCGGATGAGATCGCTGTCTTAAGAGCTTCTGGAAAGTTTTCGGAGAAGTGAATCCCTTTATCGGGAGCAGTTATGCCGATCAGACTTTCGCCACTGTAACCTTCAAGGAGAAGCGGCAAAGAGCGTTTCAGAGAATCGACACGGGCTGCAACAACCATAATACCTTTGCGGCTGCCACTTGCATCTGAAAGAAAATTATAGAACATGAACTCTGATTCGGCTTCGAAACGAACTTTGGTGGTGCGGTTCAGATACTCGAACATGAACATCGAGTCGGTGATACGGTCGCTGAAAACCGCAGGAGCATAGATATTCGGTCGAATCTCGTTAGACAGAGTGCCTGTGCTGATCTCGACTTCAACATTTTTTCTCAGGTTAACCAGGCTGGTCAGACCATCGAGAATTTTTTCAGGAAAGCCGTGGCTGTAAACGACTCTGGTGGTGAATTCATCTTTTTCCTGCTTTGTGTTGCGGTCAAACAGAAATACGGCAGCCCGGTCAGGCTTTCCCTTCTGCGGTTCGATAGCAGAAAGTCTTTTGGCTATCTGTTCAGAAAGGTTGCTGGTAGAGGTGGCGGCGAAAACCAGGTTTTCCATGTCGAGAAGATGTCTGCGGTACACGTTGTCGAAAGCCACCTGAACCGCATCTTCGCATTTAAACTGTTCGATCAGTCTTAGATTGTCAGCAGAAAGTTCGACTTTGCGCCGATCCAGATAAGAATCTTTAAGAATGGTATCGCCCCAGAAAAGACCGGCAAAAATAAGTAGAATAAAGGCAGCACCGGCAACAAAGATGCTGAAATGCGAAAACCCGCTGC
>CAZFUG010000135.1:10946-11614 GCA_964522035.1 uncultured bacterium | reverse complement strand
GAAAAACACCTGATCATGAAAGAAGATGAAATTCTGGCTGTTGAATAAACCAACATCAATCAAGTTCAAAATCATTCACTAAGGAGATATATAAAATGGCCGCAAAACAACTGAAATACGGTGAAAACGCAAGAAGAGCCCTTGAAAAAGGTGTCGATACTGTCGCCAACGCAGTACGCTCAACCCTCGGGCCCAAAGGCTGTTATGCCATCCTCAACAAGAGTTTTGGCAGTCCCACCGTTACCAATGACGGCGTCATGATCGCCAAAGAAATCGAAGTCGAAGACCGCTTCGAAAATATGGGCGCTCAGCTGGTTAAAGAAGTCGCCAGCAAAACCAACGACATCGCCGGCGACGGTACCACCACCGCCACCGTTCTGGCCCAGGCAATCGTCCATGAAGGTTTCAAAAACACCGCCGCCGGTGCCACACCGATTTATATCAAGCGCGGTATCGAAAGAGCCGTAAACGCTGTTGTTGCCAAAATCAAGGAACAGTCAAAGCGCATCGACGACAATAAAGACAGCGTCGCCCAGGTTGCCACCATCTCTGCCCGTGACACCGAAATCGGCAAAGTCATCGCCGAAGCCATGGACAAAGTCGGCAAAGACGGCGTCATCACTGTAGAAGAAGCCAAGAGTTTCGACACCACCCTTGATTTCGTCGAA
>CAZFUG010000135.1:0-10904 GCA_964522035.1 uncultured bacterium | reverse complement strand
CAGCCCCTACATGGTCACTGACCCCGAAAGAATGGAAGCGGTTCTCGACAATCCCTACATTCTCATCACCGACAGCAAGATCAACAACATCAAAGACATTCTGCCGGTTCTCGAAAGCATCGTGCAGACCAAGAAACCCCTGCTGATCATCGCTGAAGACATCGAAGGCGAAGCTCTCGCCACCCTCGTGGTCAACAAACTGCGCGGCACCTTCAACTGCGTAGCCGTCAAAGCCCCGGCTTTCGGCGACAGACGCAAAGCCATGCTCGAAGATATCGCGGTCATGACCAAAGGTCAGAAGATCAGCGAAGAAATCGGCCTCAAACTTGAAAACGCCGGTCTCGAACACCTCGGCCATGCCAAGAAGGTTGTCATCAGCAAAGAAACTACCACCATCATCGAAGGCGCCGGCGCTGCCAAAGACATTCAGGCCCGCATCTCCCAGATCAAAGCCGAAATCGACAGAAGCACCAGCTCATACGACAAGGAAAAACTGCAGGAACGTCTCGCCAAGCTCTCTGGCGGCGTTGCAGTCATCAAAGTCGGTGCTGCTACCGAAACCGCAATGAAAGAACGCAAAACCCGCGTTGAAGACGCTCTCAGCGCCACCCGCGCTGCAGTTGAAGAAGGCGTTGTTGCCGGCGGCGGCGTTGCCCTGCTGAATGCCATCGAAGCTCTCGACACTCTCCAGATCAACGGCGACGAAAAAATCGGCGTCGACATCGTCAGAAAAGCTCTGCAGAAGCCGATCCACTTCATTCTTGCCAATGCCGGCCTCGAACCCGCCGTCATTATCGAAAGAATCAAGCAGGAAAAGAAACCTGGCTTCGGTTACAACGTTCTCACCAACGAATATATCGACATGTTCAAAGCCGGTATCATCGACCCCGCCAAGGTTACCAGATCAGCTCTGCAGAATGCCGCGTCAATCGCCGCAATCCTCATGACCACTGAAGTTCTGGTCGCCGATATCCCCGAAGAAAACAAAGCCTCCCCCGCCATGGGCGGTATGGGCGGCATGGGTGGTATGGGTGGAATGGGCGGCATGGGCATGCCCGGCATGATGTAATCTCTGACCCGTTTTGACCAATTCTCGCGGGGCAGGCGTAAATTCTGCCCCGCCACTTGAAAAAAAATAATCCAAATAAGTTTAATCAGGAGCATTTCATGAATCTCAAACCATTAAATGACCGCGTTATCGTTAAGCCGAAAGATGCAGTTGAAAAATCAAAAGGCGGCGTAATTCTGCCCGATACCGCCAGCAAAGAAAAACCGATCGAAGGTACCGTAATTGCCGCCGGCCCGGGCAAACTCACTGACGATGGCAAGCGCAGCCCGCTCGAAGTCAAAGCCAACGACAAAATTATCTTCTCCAAATACGCCGGCACTGAAATCAAGGTCGAAGACGAAAGTTACCTCATCCTGCGCGAAGAAGACATTCTCGCCATCATCAACTGATAAGTACACAAGTACAGGAGCAAAAAAAATGACTGCCAAGCAGCTCAAATATTGGGACGAAGCACGCAAATCTCTCGAAACCGGTGTCGATATCGTCGCTAACGCAGTTCGCGCCACCCTTGGCCCGAAAGGCTGTTATGCCATTCTCGACAAGAAATTCGGCAGCCCGACCGTAACCAACGACGGCGTTACCATTGCCAAAGAAATCGAAGTCACTGACAAATTCGAAAATATGGGCGCCCAGCTCGTTAAAGAAGTTGCCAGCAAGACCAACGACGTCGCCGGCGACGGTACAACCACCGCCACCGTTCTGGCTCAGGCCATCGTGCATGAAGGTTTCAAGAATGTCGCCGCCGGCGCCAATCCTTCTTACCTGAAGCGTGGTATCGAAAAGGCCGTTGACGAAGTCGTCAAGGAAATCAAAAACCTTTCCAAAAAGGTTGATGACAACAAGGACAGCATCGCCCAGGTTGCCACCATTTCTGCCCGCGACAAGGAAATCGGCCACATCATTGCCGAAGCCATGGACAAAGTCGGCAAAGACGGCGTTATCACCGTTGAAGAAGCTCAGAGCTTCGACACCACTCTTGATTTCGTCGAAGGCATGGAATTCGACAAGGGTTACATCAGCCCTTACATGGTTACCAACCAGGAAAGAATGGAAGCGGTTCTCGACAACCCCTACATTCTCATCACCGAAAGCAAGATCAACAACCTCAAAGAAATCCTGCCCCTGCTCGAAAAGATCGTTCAGGTCAACAAACCCCTGCTGATCATCGCTGAAGATATCGAAGGCGAAGCTCTTGCAACCCTCGTGGTCAACAAACTGCGCGGCACTTTCAACTGTGTCGCCATCAAGGCCCCCGGCTTCGGCGATCGCAAAAAAGCGATGCTCGAAGATATCGCCGTTCTGACCGGCGGTCAGAAAATCAGCGAAGACCTCGGCATGAAGCTTGAGTCTGCCACCATCAATCAGCTGGGTCAGGCCAAAAAAGTAATCGTCGCCAAAGACATGACCACCATCGTTGAAGGCGCCGGTGACACTAAGGCCCTCAAAAGCCGCATCAGCCAGATCAAAGCCGAAATCGAACACAGCACCAGCTCATACGACAAGGAAAAACTGCAGGAACGCCTGGCCAAACTGGCCGGTGGTGTTGCAGTAATCAAAGTCGGCGCTGCTACCGAAACCGAAATGAAAGAACGCAAGACCCGTGTTGAAGACGCCCTCAGCGCCACCCGCGCTGCGGTTGAAGAAGGCGTCGTCGCCGGCGGCGGCGTGACCTACATCAACGCTCTTCCGGTTCTCGACAAGCTCGAAAAGAATGCCACCGACGATGAAAAGATCGGTATCAACATCGTTCGCCGCGCTCTTTTCGCTCCGATGCGCATGATCCTGACCAACGCCGGTCTTGAACCTTCAGTCATCGTCGAAAAAGTCAGAGCCCACAAAGGCAATGGCTACGGCTACGACGTGGTTGCCGACGATTATGCCGACATGTATAAAGCCGGTATCATCGACCCCGCCAAGGTCACCAGATCAGCTCTGCAGAATGCCTCTTCGATCGCCTCGATTCTGCTGACCACTGAAGTTCTCGTCGCTGAAGCCCCCGAAAAGAAGGGCAAAGGCGCCCCCGCTCCAGACATGGACATGGACTACTGATGTAACTCGTGAACCCCGGCCTGCGGGCCGGGGTTTCCCCCGAACCATAAAGTTGTAAAATGAACGCCAATACGCTTTTTCAGACCGAAGTCTGTGCCAACGACGGCAGTCAGGCCCTGAACGACCGCCAGAAAACCGTTCTGCGCGAAGTCTGCGATGCCTTCATTTCAACCGGCATCCCGGTGGGTTCGCGCACGCTGTCGCGTTCCAGCCGGCTTTCCTGCTCGCCAGCCACCATCAGAAACGAAATGGCCGACCTTGAACTGATGGGCTATCTCTATTCACCGCACACATCGGCCGGCCGCGTGCCCACCGAAAAGGGCTACAAGTTCTATGTTAATTTTCTCATCGAATTCGAGCGTATCAGCCAGCTCGAAGAATCTCTGATCGGCAGACTTGCCAGCATTTCGCGCGAAACCCATCTGCGCCAGCAGGACATTTTAAAGTCAGCCGTGCAATACGCCTGTCAGCAGACAAAGCTGGCCGGCGTACTTCTCGCCCCGCAGCAGGAACACAGCAACCTGCGCTCGATCAGACTTTTCCGCATTCTCGACACCAAGGCAATGCTGGTAACTGTAGACGACTGCGGCAACATAAACGACCAGGTGGTCAATATTCCGGCCGCCACTTCTGACGATGTGCTTGAAAAACTCTCGATACTGCTCAACGCCCAGCTCTGCCACCAGCAGTATCACCAGTATGAACAGAATTTCATCGAAAATACCAGACAGATATTGTCGCGCTACAACAATCTGCTTTCTCAGCTGGTAAAGCAGGTTCAGAACGCGGTCAACGACCCCGATACCAATTCCATTTTTCTCGAAGGCTTCCTCAACTTTTTTGATCAGCCCGAGTTCAACGAGCCAGAAAAACTGAAACAGATGGTGTGTCTGCTCGATCAGAAGGAAAATCTGCTCAAACTTCTGGCTAAATCACTTGAAAGCAAGCAGGAAATTGTGGTAAACATAGGCTCCGATTCCGGGCTCGCCATAAAAGACATGTCTTTTGTCACGGCCCGTTACCGCGGCCCTAACCGCACCTTCGGTAAAATCGGACTGATTGGCCCCCTGCGCATGGACTACAGCCGCGTGGTCGCGACTCTCGCAAGACTTTCGAACACTCTCAGCCAGCTGCTGATTGGCGACAGAAATTTTCCTGAATCAGACAAGAGCTGAAACTTAACTAATAGGGTGAATTCCAGATTATGACGCAAAACGAAAAAACTGCCGAAAATCCTGAACTGAACGAAGCCAGCCAGAAACCTGCCGAAGAAACCTCTCAGCAGGAACAGACCGCTGCCGGCACCGAAGAACAGACCCAGGGGCAGACGCAGGGCCGTGACCTGGCAAAAGAGCTCGAAGAGATGAAGAATCGTTATTTCCGGGCTCTTGCAGATTACCAGAATCTGCAGCGCCGCACCGCCAAAGAGCAGCTCGAAGCCCGTGGCCGTGGCGTCGAAGACTTTCTCAAAAAGCTTCTGCCGGTTCTCGATACTCTCGACAAGGCGCTGGAACAGATTTACAAAATCAACGTCGACAAAAAGGTCATGGATGGCCTCGAAATGTTTTCAATTCAGTTTTCCGACATGCTCGAAAAAGAGGGCCTGAAAGGCATCGAAGCCAAGGGCAGCAAGTTTGACCCGAATTGTCACGAAGCTCTCTGCAAGCGCACTGTAGAAGATAAAGACGACGAAACCGTACTTACCGTTTTTGAAAAGGGTTACACCTATAAAGATCGCGTGCTTCGCACTGCGAAGGTCGAAATCAACCAGAAATAAACTGTTAAAAACAGACAGGAGGAATTAGATGTCCAGGGTAATAGGTATTGACTTAGGTACTTCCAACTCAGCCGCTTCGGTAATCGAAGGTGGCAAACCAGTTATCATTCCGAGCGCCGAAGGCAATTCGATCGGCGGCAAAGCCTTTCCGAGTGTTGTCGCTTTTACCAAAGACGGACAGCGCCTGATTGGTGAACCGGCCAGACGTCAGGCAACCACCAACCCCGACCGTACCATCATTGCTGCCAAGCGCAAAATGGGTACCAAAGACAAATACAAAATTGACAGCAGAGACTACACTCCGCAGGAAATCTCAGCCTTCATTCTTCAGAAAATCAAGGCCGACGCCGAAGCCTTTCTGAACGACAAGGTTACCGGCGCAGTAATCACAGTACCTGCCTATTTCGATGACGCTCAGCGCCAGGCCACCAAAGATGCAGGCGCGATTGCCGGCATCGAAGTCAAGCGCATCATCAACGAACCGACTGCCGCAGCTCTTGCTTATGGTCTCGACAAAGAAGGCGAACGCAAGATTCTGGTATTCGACCTCGGCGGCGGTACTCTCGACGTTACCATTCTCGAACTCGGCAATGGCGTTTTCGAAGTTCTTTCGACCAACGGTGACACCAAACTCGGCGGCACCGACATGGACAACCTGATCATTTCCTACATCGAAAACGAATTCAAAAAAGCCGAAGGTATCGACCTGTCAAAAGACTCGATGGCCCATCAGCGCGTCAGAGAAGCTGCCGAAAGAGCCAAAATCGAGCTGTCGACCACCACGACAACCGACATCAACCTGCCGTTCATCACTGCCACTCAGGATGGCCCGAAGCACCTGGTAATGACCATTACCAGATCACAGCTCGAAAAGCTGATCGATACGATTGTCGAACGCTGCAAACCACCGATCGACAACGCTCTTAACGATGCCGGCCTCAAGCGCAGCGAAGTTGACCATATCATCATGGTTGGTGGCCCGACCCGCATGCCGATCATTCAGAATCTTCTCAAAACCCACTTCGGTAAAGATCCCGAACGTGGCGTTGACCCGATGGAATGCGTCGCCATGGGCGCAGCCATTCAGGCCGGTATTCTTGGCGGCGAAGTAAAAGACGTTCTGCTGCTCGATGTTACCCCGCTTTCACTTGGTATCGAAACTCTCGGTGGCGTCATGACTACCCTGATTCAGAGAAACACCACTATTCCGACCAAGAAAAGTCAGGTTTTCTCAACCGCTTCAGACAGTCAGCCTGCCGTTTCCGTACACGTTCTGCAGGGCGAACGCCCGATGGCAACCGACAACAAAACCCTCGGCCGTTTCGACCTCGTTGGCATTCCGCCGGCACCCCGTGGTGTTCCGCAGATTGAAGTAACCTTCGACATCGATGCCAACGGTATCGTCAATGTTTCGGCCAAAGACCTCGGCACCGGCAAAGAACAGGCGATCACCATCACCAACAGTTCCGGCCTGAAAAAAGACGATATCGACCGCATGGTTAAAGAAGCTGAAAAATACGCTCAGGACGACGCCAAACAGCGCGAAAGCATCGAAACCATCAACATGGGCGAAAGTCTTGTCTATCAGACCGAAAAGACTCTCAAAGAACTTGGCGACAAGGTTCCGGCTGATCTCAAGAACGAAGTCGAAGGCAAAGCCGGCGAGCTGAAAAAAGCTCTCGAAACCAAAGACGTCGAACAGATCAAGGCCAAGATCGAGCAGCTGCAGACCACAGCTCAGAAGCTTGGTGAAATGCTCTACAAGAATGCTCAGGGAGCCCAGGGCGCTGCCGGAGCTGCCGGTCACGCCGGTCATGCTGAAGCCGGTTCGGCCGGCCCGAAAGCTGGCAGCAAAGATGACGAAAACGTTGTAGACGCAGAATTCAAAAAAGCTGACTGATAACCTTTACGGGCCGCAGTGCAGTTCTATCTGCCTGCGGCCTGTTTTAACAGGCTTTACCGATTAATTCAAAGCATAGAGAAACTGATAACCTGCAAGGGAGACTTTAATGGCCAAGCGTGATTATTACGAAGTTCTGGGGATACCCAAAAATGCTGACGAGGGCGAAATAAAAAAAGCATTTCGCAATCTTGCCCGCCAGTATCACCCTGACGTCAACAAAACCGACGGGGCTGTTGAAAAGTTCAAGGAAATCAACGAGGCCTATCAGATTCTCTCTGACGCGCAGAAACGCCAGGCTTATGACCAGTTTGGGCACGCCGGCATCGACCCGAGTGGCTTCAATTATCAGGACATGGGCGGTTTTGGCGGTTTCGGTGACATTTTTGGTGACATCCTTTCTGATTTTTTTGGTGGCAGCAACAGTCAGCGACGTGGTCCAAGACGCGGCAACGATCTGCGCTATGACCTCGACATATCTTTCGAAGAGGCCGTATTTGGCTGTGACAAGAATATAACCATCCAGAAATCGACCAGCTGCACCTCCTGCTCAGGCAGCGGTGCTGAACCAGGCAGCAGCAGAAAACAATGCCCGGTCTGCAAAGGCCGCGGTACCATTTCCCTGGCGCAGGGCTTTTTCTCGATTCAGAAGACCTGTCACCAGTGTCAGGGCGAAGGTGAAATAATCGACAAACCCTGTAACACCTGCAAAGGTACCGGTCGCAATAAACATACCCAGAAGCTTGACGTGAAGATTCCGCCTGGCGTCGAAACCGGCAGCAAGCTCAAGCTTTCGGGTGAAGGCGAACCTGGCGAAAAGGGCGGTCCAAGCGGCAGTCTGTATATTTTCATCTCTGTCGGCAAGCATGATTTCTTTGAGCGCATCGGCGATGACATCATCTGCGAAAAGAACATCACTTTCCCGCTGGCAGCTCTGGGCGGCGAAATCGAAGTGCCGACACTCAAAGGTGTTGTCAAAATCAAGATTCCTGAAGGCACTCAGACCGGTAAGGTCTTCAGACTGCGCGGTTACGGCGTTAAATCGCTGCGCGGCGGTCAGGGCGACCAGCTGGTAAAGATTTTCGTGCGCACCCCGACCGAAATCAGCTCAAAGCAGCGTGAGCTGCTGTTGCAGCTTGCCGAAGAAGACCCCGAATCGAAAGCCACCGGCATCGGTTCAGGCAAATCATTCTTCGACAAAGTCAAGCAGGCCCTCGGCGGCTGAGCTGTGCTGAGCTCGAAAAAAACAGGTCTGTATCTGAAAAATGATACAGACTTTTTTGTTTGGAGCAAAAGCATGTTATTATCACCCGGGTAACTTAATAAAAACCCAGCAACTGACAAGGAAGGAAAATTATGGACAGTCAGGTTTCTCTGAACCCTAACAAACTTGTACGCTTTCTTGATAAAAAACCGGAAGACTTCACACGCAAAGATATCATTCATTTTATTGAAAAAAATGATATCAAAATGCTCAATTTCAGGTATGTTGGTGGCGACGGCAAGCTGAAACTGCTCAACTTCATCATCAACGACCGCAAACACATCGACAAAATCCTTTCTGTGGGCGAGCGGGTCGATGGTTCAAGCCTTTTCAGCTATGTCGATCCCAGTGCCAGCGACCTTTATGTCGTGCCAAGATATCGAACCGCCTTTGTTAACCCATTCTCAGAAATTCCGGCGCTTGATATCATGTGCTCATATTACGATAAATTCGGGCAGCCATTGAGCATTGCACCTGAGAATATTCTAAAAAAGGCACACCGGGCACTGCAGGAAAAAACCGGCATGCAGCTTGAAGCCCTTGGCGAGCTTGAATTCTATATTTCGTCAGAGCTTGATAAAATCTATACCATCACCCCTCAGAAGGGCTATCACGAATCACATCCGTTCGCCAAATGGGAATTGGTGAGAACTGAAGCAATGAAGGCCATTTCTGAAATGGGCGGCAAGATCAAATACGGGCACTCAGAAGTTGGTAATATCGTTTCTGGTGACTGGGAATACGTTCAGCACGAGATAGAATTCCTGCCGGTCAATGTCGAAGACGCAGCTGACCAGCTGGTAATCGCCAAATGGGCGATCCGCGAAGTTGCCTACAAATATGGCCTTGAAGTCAGTTTTGCTCCTAAAATCATCGTCGGGCACGCCGGCAGCGGCATGCACATCCATTCCCGCCTGGTAAAAGACGGCCGTAATATGATGGTCGATGAAAAGGGCGCCTTGAACGAGACTGCGAAAAAGATGATTGGTGGTCTGCTGGAACTGGCGCCTTCGATTACCGCTTTCGGGAACATTGTTCCGACCTCTTTCCTGCGACTGGTGCCGCACCAGGAAGCCCCGACCAATATCTGCTGGGGCGACAGCAACCGCTCGGTTCTCGTAAGAGTTCCACTCGGCTGGAAAGGCGTCGACAATATGATTTTTGATGCCAACCCCAATGAAAAAGAAGCATTCAAAGATCCGATGAGCAACCAGACTGTCGAATTACGCAGCGCCGATGGTTCGGCCAACGTCTATCTGCTGCTGGCCGGCATAACCACTGCCGCATTGCGCGGCCTTGAAAATCCAGAAGCTCTCAAAATTGCTGAAAAACTCTATGTCAGCGTTGACGTCGGCAAGAATCAGAAAGATCTGAATCTGCCGCAGCTGCCAAACTCATGCTATGAAGCCGGCGAAAGACTTCTGGCCGACCGGGCCTTCTACGAAAAGAACGGCATTTTCCCGGCCTATATGATCGATGGGATTGCTGCCACTCTGAAAGGATTCGATGACCTGCATCTCAGCGAAAAGCTTTTCGGAGACGGCGATGCTCTGATGAAACTGGTAAAAAAATATCTGCATTGCGGTTGATCGATACGTTCAGCCAGAACAGCCTTATCAGAAACACTGCAGTTGCCCGCTTTAATAATTACTAAGCGGGCAACTGTTTTTTCAGATAAGAACAATTGCTCAGGCAAACTTGAATCTGTATTTTTCAATCAATCTCCTGAAGGCAATGATCTGACCTCCCAGACCACTGCTTATACAAGCATGACCTGTAAATCTTTGATTTTGCGCGTCAATGCGGAGCACAACTGTCAAGAACAGGGTTGCAATATGAGCTGCCACATCCTAGAATGATATGAGATAAAGTTTTTTTCACGGCAGGCAGCAACAATAAGGATATAAGAGGAATTCCCATGAAAGCAGTCTTCGAGAAAACCGGCACCCTGGAATGTCTCTCCCAGACTATCGACCAACTCTGTCTGCAGCAGAAGCCCGGCGGATTGATGATCCTTGCGGCCGATGCCTGTGATTTCTCTGCAGAAGCCTTGAACAGGCTGATCCAACAATTGAATATTCCCGTTTTTGGCGGGATTTTTCCGCAGGTTATCTACGACGGAAAAAATTACGAAAAGGGCTGCGTTGTGGTTTCCATGCAGGCAACCCCTCAGATCGTCTGTATAAAAAATCTTGACGACCCCCGCGCCATATACGAAGAACAACTGGCTCCCTTCGCCGAAAAATGGGGGCAACCGGCACAAAGCAATGATGAGACCTTCATCGTTTTCGTTGACGGGCTGAGTCGAGGTATCTCGGCGCTGATTCAGGATATGTTTTATTGTTTCGGTCTGCAGCGCAATTACATTGGCGGAGGGGCCGGGTCCCTTTCACTGCAGCAGAAACCATGCCTGATCACACCCGAAGGGCTGCTCCAGGATGCAGCCGTAATTGCCCGACTTTCCCTACCATGTGGCACCGGCGTAGCACACGGATGGGAATCAATCAGCGAAGGCATCAAGGTAACAGAATCTGAGGGAAATGTTCTTCACACTCTCGACTGGCGACCGGCCTTTGAAGTTTATCGCGAGCTGGTTGAAGCTCACAGCAACCTGAAATTTACAGAGAACAATTTTTTTGATATTGCAAAAAGCTACCCATTTGGCATTGCCAGACTCGATACTGAAGTAATCGTCAGGGATCCCCTGATGAAAAATGCAGCCAACGGTCTTGTCTGCGTTGGAGCAATTCCGCCCGGTTCATTTGTGAGGCTTCTGCATGGCCGGCCAGAATCGCTGATAGATGCAGCAGCCAGAGCCAGACAGCTTGCTGAGCAGGCGGCTCCG
>CAZFUG010000134.1:11226-11665 GCA_964522035.1 uncultured bacterium | reverse complement strand
CCGTGCCCGCCATTCTTCTCGACGATCACCGTAGAAGTCTATTGTGACGAAGACAGAACCTACGAAGACATTCTCAAGGGTGCTGAATTCCTGCAGCAGCAGCTCAAAGAGGAAGACAGCGTTCACATCACTCAGATCGATAACATGAACCAGGCTGCCCATGACCGGATCGTCTTCTTTCCTGACGTTCATAAAGCTGCAATGCATGGGCTTTCTGCAATGTCTATTCAGCAGATGCTGATGCAGGCAATCAGCGGTAATCGTCTTGGTCTCGCACATATCGACAACGAACGTGAAGCTGTGCTTATCAAAGTTCGCCTGCCGCTTGCCGACCGCAACAATCTGCAGCGTCTGCGTGAACTGACCCTGCGTGACCGGGCCGGAAATCTCGTTCCGGTCGGCGAACTCGGTGATTTTGTCGTTGAAAAAGAAGAGCAGG
>CAZFUG010000134.1:4443-11164 GCA_964522035.1 uncultured bacterium | reverse complement strand
TTTTTGTGACGGCCGAATGCGTTGGCCGCCCGCCTGCAGAGATAATTCTCGATATGAGTCGAAGACTCGAAAAAAATCCTCTGCCCCCCGGCATTTCGCTTGACTGGGCTGGCGAGGGTGAATGGGAAATCACCGTCAGGGTGTTCCGTGACCTTGGCATAGCCTTTGGTGTGGCCCTGTTCGGTATCTACCTGCTGCTCGTGGTTCAGATGGGTTCATTCGTGATGCCATTGCTGGTAATGTCAGCGATTCCTCTCGTCATTATCGGCATCGCACCTGGCTTCTATCTGTTGAATCTGGTCAGTGCCGGCTCGATCGGCGGTTACCCCGACCCGATCTTTTTCACTGCAACCGGCATGATCGGCATGATCGCGCTCGGCGGCATCGTTATCAGAAACAGCGTGGTGCTGATAGAGTTCATTCAGGATGCGGTAAAAGCCGGTATGAGTCTTGAAGAGGCAATCAAGGAAAGCGGTGCGGTGCGTTTCCGGGCGATCATGCTGACTGCAGGCACAACGCTTCTTGGCGCCTGGCCGATTACTCTCGATCCGATCTTTTCAGGGCTGGCATGGTCGCTGATTTTTGGTCTGATGGCCAGCACAGTTTTCACCGTTCTCGTCGTTCCGACTATCTATTATTTCAGCCAGAAGTCTGGCAATGCTGCTGAAGCCGCAGCTCAGGAGGTTAAATCATGACCGAAGTTAAAAAACAGTCACTGGCCGGCCGTCTGGTCGGCCCTGTCGTCGGGGTTGGCGGGCTACTGTTTCTGATGCTTTTTCAGGGTGGTTTTTTCGCGTCCGGGCAGATCGTGCCAGGTATCAGCAGCGAAGTTCAGGCCGGAAATGTTGACTCTCTGACTGTCGAACAGACCGCCAGGCCCGACTTTTATCAGGCGATCGGCACAGTGCGCAGCCGCAACGAAATTGATGTGGTACCACGCATTATTGCCCGCATTCTCGAAATCAAGGTGCGCAGCGGCGATGTGGTCAGGCGCGGTGACGTGCTTGCGGTTCTCGATGCCAAAGACCTGTCTGCGGTCGTATCACAGGGTCAGGAACAGCTGCGTGCCGTTACTGCCTCGGTTGGAGCTGCAGACGAACAGGTTAAATCAGCCAGAGCCGCCCTTGATCTGGCCACCAAAGAAATGGAACGCACCCGCGCCCTGTTTGAAAAGAATGCTCTGGCCAAACGCGATTACGACCAGTCAATCACTGCCTTTCGGCAGGCTGAAGCCGGTATGCAACAGGCGATTCAACAGCGTGCCGCCGCGTCAGCACAGGCCGCCGCCGCCGGCCAGGGTATTAAGCAGGCCGAAGTCGGTCTTGGTTATGCCACGGTTATCAGCCCCATCGATGCGATCGTCGCAGAGCGCCTTGCCGACCCGGGTGATCTTGGCAATCCCGCCAATGTCATGCTGCGCCTGTTTGATCCTGCAACTCTGCTGCTCGAAGTGCCGGTCAGAGAAAGTCTGGTGCAGGAAGTGGCGATCGGTTCGCAGGTCAGCTACTCTGTTCCCTCACTTGGGAAGACTTTTGAAGGTACGGTTCGTGAAATTGTGCCGTCAGTCGACCCGCGCACCCGAACATTTCTGGTCAAGGTCTGCATCGACAAATCAGAGGGTCTGATGCCTGGCATGTTTGGCACGATCAGGGTTCCTTTGAAGTCAGAAAAAAAAGTCATAATTGTGCCGGAATCTGCTATAATAAAAACCGGTCAGCTTGAGTCGGTGGTCGAAGTCGAGGGCGGCAGACTGCTGCGCAGGCAGATCAGAAGTATCGACGCCGGTGACGGTAATCGCGAAGTGATTTCGGGGCTGAAGCCGGGGCAGAAAATTCTCAAGGTTGGCAATTCCAGAAGCTGAAAAGGCTTTTGCATATTTTAAAATCCAAAACGGAGGAATTTCAATGAGCAAGACTCTCAAGGGTACCAAAACCGCTGAAAATCTGATGAAAGCGTTCGCCGGTGAATCACAGGCCCGCAATCGCTACACCTATTATGCGTCAGTAGCCAAAAAAGAAGGTTTTCTGCAGATTGCTGATCTTTTTCTCGAAACTGCCGAAAACGAAAAGGAACACGCCAAGGTGTTCATGAAGCAGCTGCTCAAATACGGCATGAATGAAGAATGCGTCGTTATCAATGATGCCGGCTACCCGGTCGCCTATTCTGATACCCTCAAGAACCTGCAATATGCCGCTGACGGCGAAAAAGAAGAATGGACTTCTCTTTACAAGAGCTTTGCTGAAACCGCAAAAGCTGAAGGCTTTGCCGACATCGCCGCTGTTTTTAACAACGTCGCCAAGGTCGAAGAGCGCCACGAAGCCCGCTATCGCAAGCTGCACGACAACGTCAAGAATCACACCGTTTTCAAAAAAGACGGCAAAGTATTCTGGAAGTGCAACAACTGCGGCCACATCATGGAAACCCTCGAAGCCCCGCCGAAATGCCCGGTTTGCGAACATGGCCGCGAACATTTTGAAGTCTGGGTCGAAAATTACTGAGTCGTTTGTGTAACTGAAAATCAGGCCGTCAGCAGTGCTGACGGCTTTTTCGCTATTCAAAGTGCTATAATTGTTTCTTTGCTCAGAAATCATTTACGAGCGCCGGGGTTTTCATGAAAAGCGTCAATACAGGCACTTCCAGCAATATTTTTGTCAGGTTCAGGCTGCTGACCTGGCTGGGGGCGTTTTTCTGTTTTGTCCTGGTACCGGTTATTTTGATCAACGAAGCACTTGGCAGCATGCTGCAGCTGCGCAGCGACAAGGAAAGCCGTCAGCTGTTCAAGGAGATGGACGACCGGCTCAGTTATCTGACCCGGCATGCTGATGAGTCGCATTATTACCACTCGCTGCTGAAGAATGCCTTTAAAAAGGCTTCGCAGAGCTCGCGACCGCTTGACGAATTTGCCGAAAGTATCGAGTTGCTGCGCCGGCGGTTTCCCGGGGCACTCAAATTCATCGTCTGGGATAAACACGGCCGGGTGGTCGATCGTCTTACCGATGAAAAGAGTTATCGCTACATCGTTAACAACCTTTTTGATTTCTTCAGAGAAATTGCAGAGCATTGCCGCAGCAATTATCCGGGTGAGCCAGAACAGCTTACGGTTGTCGAGAAGCGTATCAATCTGTTCAGGTCATACCTCGGGCGCTTTCTGGTGCCGCATCATCTCAGACTGCCTTTTCAGGCTGGCGAACATGGCCGCTGCATACTTGCCGACAGTTCAGACGGATTTCCGCTGTTCTGGTTTGATTCCAGCAGTTCTCTGACTGTTTTTTGCGCGATAAAAAACCAGCTTTTCCGCAACCCTGGTGTCAGGCACTCAGTAGAAGTGCTCAATCGGCCAGGCGACCCGTTGAAGTGCGGTTTCATCGAAATGAGCGATGTCGGGCGAAAAATTGTCGGAATAAGTGATGGCGAGCAGCGCCAGATTCTTATCGAGCTTGGAAAATTCGAGAATGCCGGTCTGCCGCATCGGCAGACAGACGATTATTTGCTGGCTTTCAAACTGCTTTCACCGGATTTGCGAGGCTTTTGCCTTGTGCATCGCGATTCTCTCAGATTGGGTTACCCCGACCGGCGGCGGTATGAAATTCTCACCCGACTGTCTTTGGCAATTATCGTGGCTTTATGGGTATTTTACTGTTATACGCTGCGACTGCCGCGTCTGAATATTTCGATCAGAACACGCATCGCCTTTCTTTTTCTCTATGCAAATGGTCTGCCGCTGATGATTCTTGGCACCATCGGTTATGAATATCTGCAGCAGCGTGAAGATGCTCTTATTGGCGAGGTTCATGCCAGCAATGAAAGAGTTCTGCAGGAAATCGACTCTGGCTATCGCCGCCACAAAATTGCCATGAATCGCCGCACTTTCGCCGAACTCGATACTTTTTGCCGCGAAATGCGTTCGCGCCTGCCTGACCGGAACGATTTCGAAAGGCTGAAACAGGCTGTGCATGCTCTCGACGCTGAAGAACTGACTATTTACGGTGAAAATGGTGATACGATCATTGGCTACCGGCGTAACCGCAAGCCGGCAGGGCAGACCTTCATGCGCATGTTTGCGACGAGTGCAATTGCCTTTGCCAATCAAACCGAAGAGACTTTTTCGTTTGGTGGTCGCGATGGAAAGTCGCGTCTGGCAATTACCAGCAACACAATTGTTAACGATCATCGGTCATTGCTTGAAAATCTTCTTAATACGCTCGATTCGGTCGAACTTTACAGTTTTGGCACCGGTCTGAAGCTCTGTTTTGCCAGACTGCTCGGTGATCATATCGGTAGAAAAATACATTCAGCAATGGTTATCACCTGGGAACTTGAAGAGACAGAAGCAATATATGTCTCGCAGCAGGTTGAACGAGGTAACGAAAGTCGAAGTGACAAAGCTTTTGCCGCTCTTTCGGCGGCAACCGGCCAGATGTTTTCGCGGCCCGGAATGCGTGAGGAATCTTTGCGGCGTGTGATGCAGAAGGCGATGAATATTCAGTCGGCCCACGAAAATTATGTGATACTGCAGGGAAAAAGCAGTCTGATCACTGCCATTGCCGGCCGACAGATGGGAAGCATCGCTCTGGCCGCAATCGTATCGGCCGATCAGATCGTTGCAGATCTTCAGGCAACCTGGCAGCAGATGCTGGCTCTGGCTCTGCTCAGTATTCTCATTATCAGCGCCGTCATTACCGCTCTGAGCAGGCAGTTTCTCAAGCCGGTCAGGCAGCTGGCAGAGGCTGTCAGGCAGATCGGTCAGCGTAATTTTTCCTATCGAACCAGTATTGAAAGCCTCGATGAGTTCGGCGAACTTGGCGGCGTGTTCAATATGACTATGGAGGGCATGGCTGAACTTGAAATCGGCCGTATCGTTCAGGAAGCCCTGCTGCCCGACCAGGGTTATCAGAACAATCGCATCAGAATTTTTGCCCGAACCGCGACCATGACAAAGCTCGGCGGTGATTATTATGATTATCTGAAACTTTCAGAGACACAAACGGGTGTGTTCATGGGCGATGTCGCAGGGCATGGTATTCCGGCCGCGATAATCATGGCGATGGCTAAAGCGACAGTTCTTGTCAACCGACCACTGCTTACTGATCCGGCGGCCCTGCTCACAGCACTGCACGATATGCTGTTCAGACTTAAAAGCGAAGGTTTCAAGCGCATGATGACCTGTCAGTATCTTGTAATCAACGATCAGACAGGTGAAGTACAGATTGCCAACGCCGGGCACTGTTTTCCGGTTGTGGTTGGCAATAACGGCAGTTATTCAAGAATGGAAGAGATTGTCGGCACTCCGGTCGGGATTGCCCGTAAGGCCCGCTATAAAAACCACCCGGTTCAGCTGCAGCCAGGCGAAACGCTGATTCTTTACAGCGATGGCCTGATCGAGGCAACCAGCGCAAGTGGTGAAGTATTCGGACCCGACCAGCTTCTTGAACAGGTAAAAGAGCTCTGGAGCGAGAATCTTGAACAATTTTATCAGAATCTTTTTCAGGCAAACCGTGCCTGGGTGAAGTCGGTAGACGACGATCTGACCATTGTTCTGGTCAGATTTGAGAGGAGCGGCCGATGATGAAAATTCTGCCGCGTTATCTGCTGCTGTGGTTTGCTCAGATGATTTTGTTCGTGCTGATTCCGGTTCTGCTTTTTTATGGGGGTTTCAGCCACATGGAAAAACTTCGCAGCGCTGCACTGGTAAAGATTGTTGAACAGAATCTCGAAAATGAGATGCAGAATTTTGAAGCTCAGGTAGACACTGAAAGGTTTCTTTCACGGCTGTTTCGCGAAACATATATGGCCAATCGTTTGGCTTCAGCGGCTTTGGCATTCGGTGAGCTGCATGCCAGACTGAACGGCTCATTCGATTACTTGCTCTGGAGTGACGATGACCAGTTCGTTGGCGGGTCTATCCGGCCAGATGCCCTTAGAGGCGATTGGCAGCTGGCGCTCCGGTCTCTTAAAAAGCCTTTCAAACACAGTGACAAAGATATTGTCACGGACGAAGACGAAATGACCAACCTCAGGAGGATGTTCGGACCGCAGATCGTTTTGCATACGGTCGACAACTGTGTCTCTGAACGTGGCGAAAAACTGCTCTGGTGTGACAGCACCGGTCGTCGGCCGTTGCTGTGGGTCGGATTCAGGCGTGGCTACATGGCGATAATTCTGATCAAGCCAGAAAACACAGTCGGAACAATCGGTCTTGCATATTACCTGAAAAATCGTCAGTTCGAGGACAGTCTTTTTCGGCCGGGTTTTGTTAAAGGGAGTAGCCTGGTTTCGGCAAAGCCCCTGCCTGACGAACCCAAAGACCTGCAGAAGATAATCAGGCATGAAATGACGCCGGGCGAGCGTCTCGAAACCGAAAAGGCATTTTATTACGCCAGAGTCGTCGAAGACGATCTGACCCTGTTTGCCTTTGTCGAAAAGGCTTCTGGCGCGGTGCCCAGCCAGACCCGGGCCAGTCTGGCAGCCTTTCTGGTTTTTATGCTGTTGCTGCCCTGGATGGTTGTCAGTGGACGTGCCGCACTTAAGGGAAGTGGATTGAAGATGTCTATTTCGCGCAAGCTGGCGCTGCTGTTCGTTTATGCGAACGGTCTGCCTCTGCTGATGCTGTTTTTTGCCGGTTATGATTTCATGCATCAGAAGGAACTGGCGCTTTATGATGAAATACATCAGCAGGGCACACATTTTTTGCAGAACCTTGATGAGCGATTTGAGTCAGAGC
>CAZFUG010000134.1:0-4433 GCA_964522035.1 uncultured bacterium | reverse complement strand
CATGCTTTGCAGATTGTTAACATTCAGGCCGGCCTTGATAAATTCAGGGCTGATGTGCGTCAGCATGGTCTGAATCTGCATAATTACCGGGCCCTGGTCGACAAAGTCTACTCGGTCGTTGAATCGCGTGGGAGTGTGCGCTTTTATCTTATTGCCAGCGAAACCGACATCTTCGGAACCGGGGATTCACTTTATTTGGGTGACAAACGGCAGGCACTGGTATCAGAGATTATTGACAGTGCCGATCTGAGACGGGGCGATGAAAAAAAAGTGCTCAACTCACTCGGACGTTTTATCATGGCCAGTCTCAACGGTCGCCCGCCTGACCCGCGTTCTTCGACCGAAGTTGAACTCGTTGCCGAATCGGCGATGCAGAAACCTCTGATCGAAGTGCAGCATGACTTTATCGCTAACAATGGCAAAATCGACGTATGGGGTATGGGTACCAACAAAAGCCCGGCCTGTTTGAATCTGCTTTCGATCAACGATGACCGGCAGGTTGATTACATGGTTATCGTCAACTGGACTCCGCATGTAATGGAAAACCTTTATCTGAAACGGCAGTTTCTAAGCGCCAATCGTAATATTGTCGATCTGCAGGTCGGTGTTATTCAGGAAGTCGCCGGGATTTTCCTGCCCGAAAAGTTTCCAGACCGCGAAATCATGACGAAACGCGTTCGCAGCTTTACTTCCAAACCTTGTCCATCACGCGAATTCATCAGTATAGGAACGCAGACATATCTGCTGATGGGGTTTACCGGCAGGTATCTGACAAATTATCAGTTGTTCGGCCTGTATCCGGTCGACAAGGTCAAAGGGCAGATCAGCCGGGAAAAGACCGGGCTGTTCTTTGCCGGTTTTGTATCGCTGTTGATCACCATCATTCTTGGTCAGTTCCTGGCGCAAAGTTTCCTTTTTCCGTTGCAGCGGCTTTATGGCGGCGCCGAGGCAATCAGGTCGCGTAACTTTTCACTGCGCCTGCCACCGCTTGGGCGCGACGAGTTTGGCGAAATGGCAGAGATATTCAATACGACAATGGTAGATCTCGAAGAGCTGCAGGTAGCCGGGGCCATTCAGGAACATCTTCTGCCACGTCAGATGCCGGATTGCGGGCGGTTCAGAATTTTTGGCCGCATCGTTTCGATGGGCGAGCTTGGCGGCGATTATTTCGATTATTTCAATACTTCGACCGGGCGTTTTAGCCTGTTGATCGGTGACGTGGCTGGTCGGGGGGCCGGGGCGGCTCTGATTATGGCAATGGCCAAAGCTGCTGTCATGCAGTTCGCCGAAGTCGTTGAGAAACCGGAAATTCTGGCTCTGAGACTGCATGAGCTGATTCAGGCGGCAGGCAAACGCACGCAGAAGACGATGATCATGCAGTATCTCAATCTCAATGGCAACGACGGTACCGGAGTCTATACCAATGCCGGCGGCTGGCCGCCGCTGATAGTTAATTCACACTCAGGTGAGATAAGAGAAATTGCTCTGGCAGGCCCGATGCTTGGCGCCTTGAAAAAACCAAAATTTGGGGTTGCTGAGATTGCTTTGCAGCCAGGCGAAGCAGTGATTTTTTACAGCGACGGAGTTATTGAAGCGAGAAATGTGGCTGGTGAAATTCTTGGGCTTACCAGGCTCAAACAGATGGCAGCGCGTTGCTTCTCTGCCGATCCGCAGCAATTTTTTGCCGCACTGCTCGAAGCGCATCGTGAGTTCGTCGGTGACACCCGGGTTAATGACGATATGACACTGCTGATCGCAGTTTTTTGCGATCAGCAGCAGTCAGAATCGTCTGGTGGGGCTCATACTGAGGTTTCCTGAGAGTTGGTGCTTTCAGGGCGTGTTTCGCCGTTATTGCTGTCATCACCGCTGTTACGACTGATGCTGAAGAAGAAGCCGGTGAGCAGCAGAATAAACGAGCCAGACATCAGAATGCCTGCCCAGGCGGTTCCAGACAATGAAGAGCCGTAGTCGACGGCGACTCTGGCGCCTGACATCACCTGCTGACCTGTATGCCACAGACCGGTTAAAGCGAGAACGCCGGCATTGACATGGTTGCAGCGGGTAAGCCAGGTTGCGACCAGTCCGGCGACAAGCAGTGCATGGTTGATCAGAACCGGTGCGCTGAAGTCGGGTGCTGAGACCTTGATGATAATAAGATAGACCAGCATGACGGCGCTGTCGTAAATGTTGATGCTTTCACGGTCGTTGAAGAATCGACGCCAGAGCGTCTGTGCGAAAAAAGCGGCTGTCAGCAGCCAGGGTGCGATGATTGTTCCGATTGACAGCGTCGGGGCGATAAATCTGTATGAGTCGCTCATGACTGTGGCGCTCATCTGCAGAGGCAGAACGATGAACGGGAAAATCAGAAGCCAGCGCCAGAGCGCCGTTTCATTCCCGAGGTATTCATTGGGAACTTCGGTTTCAAGATTATTGCTGTGCCAGTTTTCGACAATCAGAGGCAGGTGTATAAGAGCCGCTATAAGCCACAGAGAATAAAAAACATACGAGCCGTCAAAATAACTGAAGCTTTCGCTGCCGATTGAGTCGACGAGGTAATAACTGACCTTAGGAGCGACCCAGATCAGCGAAAAGGCCCCGGCGGCAAAGAACAGGCGCGTATGATGCACTGTCAGTCCGAGAATCTTTACTATAGCTGCAAACTTGACTGCCGCCATCAGCATGTAAACGCCGGTGGCAATGCCGCCGGCTGCGGTGCTGAGCCCCGAAATGCGCACCTGATAAAAGGTGAGATCGCCAAGAAACAGCAGCACAAAGAAAAGCAGAAGCTTGCCGTGCTGTGGCTGGATCTTTTTCTTCAAAAGATAGAGAGCCATCGCTACCATGATGATCTCATAGATGTTTTGAACCAGAAAGAAGCCGCTTACCGCCAGACTCGAAACCCGCCCGGTTTCAAGTTCGGAACCGGCGAGATAAAGGCCGCCGAGCATGAGAACGACGCTCAGCAGATACAGTGGGTTGTTGTTTCTGAGCCATTGTGACAGCCCGTTTGCATTGCCGCTCATGACACACCTCCGGAAATAATTAATAATAAAGGGGGGAATAATAATGATGAATTGTACAAAGCAAAGTGTATGCCAGCTTACAAAAGCCATGCTGAAGCGAATTCTGGCGTAGTGACTGCGCCGTATCTGTCATCTGTGCGGCAGTTCTGTCACATCTGGTAATTTTAATCAGAAACTTTGCAAGTTGCTGCTTTTGCGGTATGCTGTCTGCATCTGCTGGTATTTTAAGGGAATCAATGAGCGGTACCACGACAAAATTGCCAATCAGCAAGCGGTGGCCACTGGCCTTCTGGTTTGGTGCCGCTTTCTGCTTTTTCATTTTCCCGGTTTTTCTGCTCGATGTCGGTCTCGAAAACATGCTGGCAACCAGAAGCGAGGTGCATCGCCAAACTGTTTACCGTGAGCTTGGCACGCGCCTTGAACGTCTGCTGCAGTATGCCAACAGTCGCCATTACTACAGCGCTCTGCTGAAGAAAATTTTTGATTTTGCCGCTCAGCAGCCCGACCCGGCCAAATACCTCAGAGTAGCTCTGCCGCACCTGAAAGCCAGAAACCCTGAAGTGTTCAGATTCATCATCTGGGATCACAAAGGCAATACCATTGAAGATCTCAGCGACGAAAAGGGTTTCAGATACATCGTCAAAACCATTTTCGAGGTTCTTAGGGAAGTTAACCGCGATGTTCTCAAAAACTACCCTGGCGAACCGCAGAATATTGGTCTGGTCGAGAAGCGACTTAACCTTCTGCGCTCGTATCTTGGGGCATTTTTGCTTCCTGATAAACTCAATCTGCCGATGCTGCGTGGCAACCTCAGTGAATGTGTTCTGGCGAGCGGCGACCCTGAAAAATCTTATTTCTGGTATCAGGTCGACGAGCGTTTCACCATGATGGCAACCATCAACAGCGATGCTATTGAGTCTGACGAATATCTTAAAAAGCTTGTCGATTCAATGAACGAAGCCCCGGGTGCCAAAGTCGGCATTGTTGACATGCTGCGCGACGGGGCGCTGCATACTTCTGTTCCAGACGATCTCAAACCAGAGCTGATGCTGGGGTTGGCAAAATTCGAAAATTTTACGCAACAGCAGCTCGAAACCGATAATCTGCTGCTGCTGGTAAAAATTCTCAACCCCTTTGTTCGCAGCGTCGCCTTTGTCAGAAAGAGTGACGTGCTTTTCGACGCCGCTGCCATACACAAGCGTATTTTATCTGGTTCTGCTCTGGCGATTCTGCTGTTGTCGTTTCTGGCCGGCTATTTAATTTTTAGAGAAAACCGCGTCTTTTCGATCCGCTGGAAACTCGGGCTGCTGTTTCTCTATGCCAATGGCCTGCCGCTGCTGATTCTTGGCTTTATCGGCTATGAGTATCTGCAGCAGACAAGAGGCCTGTTGCTTGATCGAGCATTTGAAC
>CAZFUG010000133.1:578-11720 GCA_964522035.1 uncultured bacterium | reverse complement strand
GGGCAGTGATACTACCTTTGCCATGGTACCGATTGTGGTTTCGGGCAATGTGCCGCCACAGTCCAATACTCTCGAAACCGCACGAATTCAGCGCTGTGATGTTGTTCCAGCACTTGATACCGGTGTGAAAGCCTATCTGAAAGATAACGCCTACTGGCATCCACAGAGCGGTCCGCAGCCGACCGGCGGTTTCCATGGCCTTGAAGCCGGTAAAGCCTACTACTGGAGAATGGACGTAGCTTCTCAGACCAACCTGTTCTTCGATGTTTCGAAATCAAACGATACCAACCCGGGTTCGAAAAACTACAACTATGTTGCCGCGAAACTGCTTGAAGACAAGGGCCTTAACCCAGATGGCAGCGAAAAGAACCCGTTCTATGTCAATCGCAAGCCTGAATTCCAGTTCATGAACAAGGTTGGCGACGTACGCTGGGCTGCCAACAGCAAGATTCGCGTCACTGCACATCTTGAATACAAGGTTCCCAAAGCTGGTGGCGGCTATGAAGTTCAGAAGAAGTTTCTGATCCAGGATAACAGCAAACCTGGCGAACCCATGGAAGTGACCGTGAAACCTGAATCTACGGTTTTCTCGGTTAACTCACCGATCGTTACCCAGACCGGTGGTGACCTGCCGCCGACCGACCCGACCGATGCCACTCTCGTAATCACCATGCGCCGCATGTTCGAATATGACATGTACATCAAAGTCTGGAACGGAACAGAATGGATCGTCAGTACGTTCATTACGCTGCCGAAAGACATGGTTCTTGAATCCAAGACAACGGTTAAGATCATCGATATGCAGCAGCCCCGCATTCTTTATGCAGAAACCAAGCCCAACAACCTGTTCGGCGAAACCGGCAATGATCTGGCAGTTGGTGTCGGGCCGGCCGGAAAAGCCAACCCCGCGCAGGTGCGCCTGGCTTTCTCCGACAACAACCCCTGGGAAGCAGTCGATAACGAACTTGGCATTACCAACCAGGCGACCTATGACGCAAACCGCTCTCACAACGTTTCGACCCAGTCTCAGATCAACGGTCTGATTGCTTCGGGCAAACCGAGTGCACAGTTGAATCTCAGACCGGTATTTGCCAAGCTGTTGAACCGCAAGATACGTCTTGCTTTTGAAACCTCTTCGCGCGATGCCGCTGGCAGATATCTGAAAAACCGGGCCGGTCTGAATTTCGATACTCTCTACAGCCACTATTACACAAAGAGTGCTGCCGGTGCTGTTGTCGAAAACAATCAGCGCCTGCAGAAAGAATCACAGACCTTCAGCGAAACTGCTGCCAATGGCAATATTTCGTATTTTGCCAAGGTATTCTACAAGGTTCCGCTTAATTTCATCTGCGTCGGTAATGGCGGCTCTCTGAAAATTCCGACCGGTTATGCCAACAACACCCCGGGTTATTACGACGCGGCTGCCAAAACGATCAAGCCTTATGAATTCTACCTCGAAGTTACCGATTCATCTGGTAACAAACTGGCAGAAACGCCTCTCAACCTGGTTCTGCATGTTCGCGACAATATGCCTCCGAATCCATACGGTGTCATGACCGAACTCAAAGACAATACCGTTTCTTACTTCCCGCTGATGCTCAAGTCCGCAAGGTCTGCAGGTGTTCCGGTCAGCAAATACAGTGACTATTCGTTCAAAAACCTTACCAAGACGACGTTTGATGAAAACTTCAGCGATCTGAGCGCCACCTGGGATGCTGACGCTACCGTCGATGGTTATATCAACGGCAAAGTTGGCTATTATCAGTCGCTCAAATCGATGGGTGATCAGATTGTGGCTCCGTTCAATGATGCCGCTTACACCAAGCAGATCGACAACGTGACTGGCAACGGTGTGTCGTTCCTGCCGCCGCGCTTCCTTGAAGACAACGTTGAAGCCGTGTTCCAGGTAGGCGTAAGCGATAATGCCGGTATTGCCACCGCAACTCTGACCTTCAACTATTTCGATTCGACCGGCTCCGAAAAATCTCGCAGTATCTCGGCTGGTTGGCACAGCACTTCGCTTGCTGCCGGCAAGATCGCCAGCACGACCAGTCAGGCGACAGCCATATTCCGCGGTGCTGAGGCTCAGTTCCCGATGGCGATCCCGGTTAAGATTGTTGCTACTGATAATGCCCGCGACTGGGACTTCTATGCCACCGGTAATCTTGCTGATATCAACAATCCCTGGAGTGCCTGGAAATGGAGTGCTCCTACGATTGGTGGTAATACCTTCAAGACCAGAACCTACAAGACTTCAGTGCCTGTCTATGGTTCTAACCTGATCATCAGAACCCTCGACAAGACTATCAAAAACCAGTAAGGCTGATTTACAGCAGAAGGGCTGCCCTTTGCGGGCAGCCTTTTTTTTAACTCAAAAAAACAGCTTGTTTTAAACGCCTGTACTAAGTTAAGCCATTCGTCACTTTTGCAGGTGTGACTTATTCGGCCGATCTCCTGGAAATCGGAAATTCAGCCATATGCATCTGGATACCAGCTTGTACCCGTTCATGGCATAAACACGGGTATGACGTAAAAGATTTAAGCTTTCAGATAAGCAAGAACCAGGTCGCGGGTCGCCTGCAGGCCCTTAAGGTGAGTCCGTTCATTGCCGTGCGAGGCAGAAACGCCAGGCCCAATCAGACCGACGCGCAGGTCATGCCCGGCTCGCAGTGCCGCAGAGCCATCCGAACCGTAGAACGGGAAAACATCGAGCTTATACGGAATTTTCTTTTTTACGGCCAACTGTGCCAGTCTGCATCTGAGTTCGTAATCATACGGCCCGCTTGAGTCTTTGACGCAGATTGATACAGAGGTTTCATTGCCGGTTACGCCAGAACCGACAACGCCCATGTCGACAACCAGCAGTTCTTTGACCGTTTCCGGAATGCCAGCGCAGGCGCCGTGCCCGACTTCTTCATAATTTGAAAAGAAAAACATCACCGGCAGGCGGTCGAGAGCCTTGCCGCCCAGAGTCAGCATCGCATCCAGCATGGCGGCACAGCCGGCCTTGTCATCGAGAAAATGGCTTTTGACAAAGCCGGTGTCGGTGTATTCGAAGCCGGCGTCGAAAGCGATGAAATCGCCGACCTGAATGCCGAGCTTGTTGGTGTCTTCGGCGCTGTTTACCTCGGCGTCGAGCCTGATGTGCATATTCTGGTCGGTGCGGGTTTCTTCGCCGGCCTTGTTGTTCACATGTGCCGCCGGGTTATTGAGAATCAGGCTGCCCGAGAACTTTTTGCCGGCAGCGGTGAAGATGCGCACGGTTTTGCCTTCGAAAGCTGGCAGCAGCGGCCCACCCAGCCTGGTAAAACCGAGCTGACCGTCGCCGCGTATTTCCTTGACCATGAGGCCGAGGGTGTCGATGTGCCCGGCCACGGCAATTTCCGGTTTCTGGTGATTGCCGGCGATCAGGGCGCCTTTGTTAGTGTAGCGGGTCTTGATGCCGGCCTTTTTTAGCATCTTTTCAATATGGGTAAGAACGTTGTGTGTGAAGCCGGTTGGCGAGTGAATGGCCGAAATTTCTTCGAGAATGCCGACGATGCGCTCTTTTTTTGCTGCCACCATAAGAACTCAACTTTCGTTTTTTGTGAATATATGCCAGACCGCCGCCCGATGCAAGCAGGCAAGAGCATCGGGCAGATAAGATTTGCCGGCCGGCCGGGGATGCAGTAAACTGACTGCCTATGAATCAGGCAGCAATACCATCACTGGCAGAAGATCTGAAAAAGCTCAACGAGCAGCAGACTGCCATTATCAGAAAATTCAGCCGGCCGTCGCTGATCGTCGCCGGGCCGGGCACCGGCAAGACCAGAACCATCTCGGTGCTGATCGGCGATCTGCTGCAGAAAGGCACCAGGCTGAGAGAGATTCTGGCGCTGACCTTTTCTGACAAGGCCGCTCTTGAACTGCGCGAAAGAGTGCTGCAATATTACCCGCACAGCTTCGATCAGTGCTGGATCTCGACTTTTCATTCTTTCTGCGCCCGCATTCTGCGCGAACAATACTGGCTGGTCGGCATCAAACCTGATTTCAAACTGCTGACCGGTTTCAAGGAAGCGCTGATGATGAGCACTGTCTGCGGCCGTCAGCAGCCGGAAGCTTTTGCCGAATTTGGCAAGGTGCTTTGCCGTCGCGGTTTTCAACAGGAAGTGCTGACATTTATTTCGTTGCTCAAATCAAACCTGGTCGATGTCGATGAGTTTGCCGCCGCAGTAAAAGCCTGTCAGAATCTGTCTGACCGCACGCGGGCGCGGCTTGGCGAGTTGCTGAATCTTTTTCGCCTCTATGAGCGGGAAAGGGCCCTGACCGGCTATCTCGATTTTCGCGACCTGATCAGCCTCAGTATCAGAGTGCTGCAGAACCCGGCTATTGCTGGCACTTACCGCGACCGTTTCAAGGTCATTCTCGTCGATGAATTTCAGGATACCGACCCGGCACAGTTTCTGCTGCTATGTCTGCTAAAGGGTGAAGACGACACGGTGAAAACCGCGGTTATCGGCGACCCGCGCCAGAGTATCTACCGGTTCAGAGGTGCCGACCCTTCGATGATGACTGCCAATGGCCCATTTAAAAAGCGTTTCAACGCCAGGGTTTTTCCGCTCGAAATGAATTATCGCTCGGCTCGCGGTATTGTTGAAGCTGCCGGCCGACTGGCCTGGAAAAATGGCTCCCAGGGTGAAGGTGATTTGAAGGCCGCCAGCGATCGCGAGGGCAGTGTCAGGCTATTCAAGGCCAGAGATGAACTCGAAGAGGCGAGAATGCTGGCCAGAAAACTTGCCGCACTGATGGTTTACGGTGGCGAAAGAGTCTATAAACCTTCTGAAATTGCAATTCTGGTGCGCAACAATTACCAGATCGACCTGATCGCTGAATGTCTGCAGGCCCTGCATGTTCCGTTCGAAATCGCCGGCGACATGAAATTTTTCAGATCTGAAGAGGTTATCGCTCTGGTTGCCCTGCTGAAGATAGCCGCCAGCGAAAGCGGCCCTGAACGCAATAATGCTCTGCAGCGTGCTTTTGCCTCGCCGGTTTTTCGACTCAGCCCGCTCTGGATTCAGGCGGTGCTGGCCGAACTTTCGCCGTCACTGACGATGCAGAATATTCTCGAAAAGATCAGCGCCGGCGATTTCTCGACACTGCCCGAAACTGACCCTGAAACTATGCTCAGAGCTGCTTCGTTCGCTGAAATGGTTCATATTCTGGGTGGCTGTGCAGCCGAACCGCTGCCGGCGGTTCTTGCCAGACTCCTGCTCACCGTTTCACATTTGCTGCAAAATCCTTCTTCGGCGCCGGCGCGCAATATTCTGCATTTTCGCTCGATGCTCGCCGATTACTGTGAAATGTTTCAGGCGCAGCACAACCGGCAGCCGACCGTATCAGATCTGATGCCAGGCTTCGATGAATGGCTGACCTATTATGCCTCGACGCTTGAACAGGTAAACGATACCCCGGTTGACGGCGTGCGCATCATGACGGTGCATCAGTCTAAGGGGCTCGAGTTTCCGGTGGTTGCCGTTTGTGGCCTGTGCGAGGGGCAGTTTCCGGTTAATCTGCGCGAGAATCTGCTGGTGCCGACCCCATCGATCGAAGAACTGCGCCGGCGTTTCGATCAGATGCCGCGCCCGGTCAGTTTTTTCAATCCATACCCGGTCAGTATCGAAGACCACCTCGAAGAAGAACGGCGGCTGTTCTATGTCGCCATGACACGCGCCAAAGAAAGTCTGATTCTGACTTATCCGCAACGTCTGGGTTCTGACCCGGCGGCGCCGGCGCCGTTTTTGCACGAGATCGGCCTGCAGCCGGAAATGGCCGAAGTCGAAGATCGGCCGCTGACATTGGGCGAGGTAAGAACCAGGCTCACCCGCCTCAGCCCAGAAATGCTCACTGCAATCGAACCGGTTCTGCAGGAAGTCGAACAGTGCCTGCCCTCAGGCGCGTCAGTGCATGGCATCAGGCCACGCAGCTTTACCATCAATGCCACCGACATGATTCAGCTGCCCGAAGACTACTGTTTTACCGCCAGTTCGCTGGCAAACTACGTCGACTGCCCCCGGCGCTTTTTCTTTCTCAATATTCTGCGAATCCAGGACCCGCTGCTTGCAAAGCTGCCGCATTTTATCACCGGTAACGCCTTTCATGCCTGTCTCGAACATCTGCATCGACCGGGCAGCATCTGGGAGCTCGGTAAAAAGCCCGATGAAAAAGATATTCATGAGATCTTTGCCGCCGCCGCCGCGCCAATGCTTGGCAATATCGAATTTTTCCAGCGCCATCTTGAGTCTGATGCAATTCTCAAAGCTCTGCCGCTTTATTGTTCTGCAATCTATGACTGCAGTCAGCTACCGGCCCGGGCCACGATCGGCGTCGAACACGCTTTTAATTTCAAACTGCATGGCTGCCGGTTCAGGGGGCGTTTCGACCGACTGGTGCGTTTGAGCGATGATTCGGTGCTGGTTGTCGATTACAAAACAAGTTCAGATACTCTCTCGTCAGAAAAAGTTTTTGAACAGGCCTTTCCGGCGGAAGGGCGCCCGCGCGAGCTGCAGATGCCACTTTATCTGCTGGCCTGCCGCATGCTTGGCCATAAAAATGCAGCAGCAGCACTTCTTTATATTAAAAAAGAACCCTATAAAAAGGCCTATAAAGAAATGCAGGCAGGGTTTCTGCGCTCAGCCTCGCTCAATTTCGGCTGAGGCCCCGACTATGGTCTGCCGGTCAGTGAGGCGGTCTTGAACGGTTTCGAACAGCAGATTGTCGAAATTCTCGACGAAATCATGGGTGACCGAACCTTTGACTGCCGCCCATCATCTCACCCAGATGCCCGGTCATGTCTGAATTTTGATTCGAACCGGCAGCCTGCCTGTGAGTTTATGCCGTTCTGCCAGGAAAGACTGGCTGCCCTTAAGACCGGAGGTGACGATCATGTCTGAACTTTCACAGATACTCGTCGATCTGATTGCCGGTCTCACTGATGAACAGCAGCAGGCAGTTCTCGCTTCGGTCAGCGGCAAAATGCGCATTTCTGCCGGGGCCGGCTCGGGCAAGACCGAAGTGCTGACCCGCCGCATCGCCGCTCTGCTAGAACAGGGCATCAGACCTGACGAAATTGTTGCTATTACCTATACCACAAAGGCTGCCGCCGAAATGAAGGCGCGCCTTGTCGATAAACGCCGCATTCACCCGTCAAAACTGCGTGAAATGGAAGTCGCCACTTTTCACTCTTTCATTTCAAGATTTCTGCGCCAGGATCCGTTCGGTGCCGGTCTTGACCGCTCTGACGCAGTAATTGCCGAAAATAACCGGCAGCTGATAATTGCCGAGCTGGTCGACAGCTTTGCCGAGAAGTTCGGTGACCGCATTATCGAAGGGCCTGAAGCTCTTGGTGCAGCGGTAGCGATGAAACTGGTGCGCGAGTTTCCGGGAGCGCTGAGTCGAATACGTCGCTATCTGCTCAAGCCGGCCGAATTTTATGGCCTGGCCCGCGAAGTCTTTAAAAGCCGGTCGGCGCCTGCTACCGAGCTTGAAAAAAGAACGCTTGAATGGCTTTTCCGGTTCTATGTCTGTTATCTTGAAGAGCTTGAACGCAGGGGTTTTCTAGATTTTGACGAGATTCTTCTGCGCGGCCGCAATCTGGTCAAAGACCTGCGGCAGGCTGGTGTCGTGCCGGCCAGGCGCGTCTTTCTCATCGATGAATTTCAGGACAACAACCCGGATCAGCTCGATATCGTCGATACTTTCTGCCGTGACCGCGACAGCCATATATGCGTTGTCGGCGATGAAAAACAGAGCATCTACCGCTTTCAGGGCGCCAATATCGACACTTTTCGCGACTTTGCCAGCGACAATGATGTGATTCTGCGCGATAATTTCCGTTCTTACCGTGAAATCATCGAGCTTGCCGACAGCTTTCTCGAAAGGGGCGGCGACTGCGGGCGAATGTTTGTCAGACAGAACGCGCGCCGTGGCGCTTCGCCGAGGTTTCCGGCTGTGAGCTGTCTGACTGCTCCTGATGAACAGTCAGATACCGAGACCTGTGAACAGATCGCCGAAATGTTGCAGACCATCGTTTCTTCTGGACTGCGGCTGGTCGATCGGCGCAGCGGGCAAGCACGTGCCGCCGGTTATGGCGATGTTGCCATCATTGTCAGCAGCATCAGGGGCCTGCCAAAGGCGTTTGAAGATGCGCTGGCCGGCAGACAGATTCCCTATCTGATGTCGGGCGGCTTCAGCTTTTATGCCCGCAGCGAGATCGAAGAAATTCTCGCATTTCTCAGGCTTTTGAACCAGCCCAACGATGACCACGCGGTCGTAAAAATTCTGACCGGCCCGCTCTACGGTCTGCAGGATTCTGAGCTGGCGGCTATTTCGTCGGCGGGGCGCCATGAAAAGGTGCCGCTGCTGCCGCATATTCTTGCCCAGAAAGAAGAGTTGCTGCCAGAGAAGGCACGGCAATTCAGACAGCTTTTCGTGATGCTCAAAGAGCGCAGTTCGCGGCCCGGTCTGCTCGATCTCTGTCACACGATTCTTGAACAGGCTGGTTTTTATGAATACGCTGCGGCTCATAAGTCTGATCTTCGCCGGCTGCGAATGCAGAATAACCTGGGCAAGTTCATCGGCATTGTGCGGGCTTTCGAGCAGAACGGGGTTTTTACTTCGCTGCCGGATTTTCTGCTTTATGTCGAACGCATTCTGCTGGCCGATATCGACGAGGACGAAGCCGGTCTCGGGCTTGAAGAAGGCGACGCAGTTAAGGTCATGACGATTCATAAATCGAAGGGGCTCGAGTTTCCGATCGTTATCTGCCCGTTTCTCAAGCGCCGCACCTACCGTTCCACAAGTCGTATTCTTTTTGACCGGCAGCATGGCCTGATCGTGAATGATCCGTCGCTGCCTGCCGGAAAAGGCTCTTCGCCGGCCCTTGCGGCTTATGTCGAGCAGGATAAGGCAGCAGCTGAAGCCGAAGATCGCCGCAAACTGTATGTTGCCTTCACCCGGGCCGAAGATCTGCTGGTAGTGACCGGCAGGCAGATCCACAGTCTGCCGCCGGAAGACGAAACCAAACCAGTCGAGCCGCTGCATGATGTCTGCGAGATTATCAGGCAGAACCCCGAACTCGGCAGGATACTGCCACTGCCTGAATGGCGCGAAATCATCGATTTATGGCTGCTTAACGGTCATGAGCAGCCGATAGAGAAAAAAGTGCCGGCAATGCCGGTGCCTGAGCCGGCCGAACTGGAGAAGGATCTCAGAGCCGTTGCCGGATTCATCAATCGTCAGACCAGCCCGGCCGTTGCCGCCACGCACGAACAGGAAATCTATTCGCTGCAGGATCTCAGGCTGTTTAAAACCTGTCCGCGGCGCTATTTTTTCACCAGTCGGCATATAAGTTCGTTTTCTGAGCGCCCGGTCAGCTTTTCCGGCACTCTCGGCACCATCGTTCACGAGACGATCCGGCTGTTTCATTCCGGCGGCGGGCATGCAGAGACTTCGCCCGATGCGGCGGCCAGGCTGGCAGAAGAAAAGCTGGCGGCGATTTTTCCCTGCTATGGCGATGCTGGGAAAGAGGCGGCCGGTATGGCGCGTGCGATCATGCGCAGATATATCGCTTCAGAGCTTGGCAGAACCGGCCCCTGGATGATCGAGGCCGAAGTGAACGTCAAATTCAGCGATGCCGGCGGCGAGTTTTTTATCAGGGGCTTTGCCGATCGGGTCGACCGGCGCGACGGCGAAATCAGCATCATCGACTTCAAGACGCGGCATTATTCGCCCGAAGCGCACGCCGGTTATCGTGACCAGCTGGCGCTTTATCGTATTGCTGCCGCGCGCGGCGTGCTTGGCGAAACCGGCTGTCTGAATTTTGCCCGGTCGTTCATAGCCTATCTGACGGCTGACGGGCTAAGGCTCGAAGAAATCGAGCCCGATATGGTCGCTTTTGAAACCGAGATTCTGCAGACCGTGAGACAGATCCGGGCCGAAACTGAATGGAAGCCGGCTACCGGTGAAATCTGCGCCGACTGCGGTTTTGCAGTTCTATGTCACGGAGCCGCCCGTCGCGAACCCGAAGATAATCAGCAGGCTTGATTTAAACGCCGGGCAATGATATTAAATTACAGGCTTCTGATACATTTTTATTCAGGAAAGGGAACGAATTATGGCAATGAATCTTGTTGGTCGTCATTTTCTCACGCTCAAAGATTTTACTACTGAAGAAATCCGCTATCTGCTCGATCTTTCCAAAGATCTCAAGCGCCTTAAATATGCCGGCGTCAAGCCCCGCAATCTCGAAGGCAAGAGCATTGCTCTGATTTTCGAAAAACCGTCTACCCGCACCAGATGTGCTTTTGTCGTTGCCGCCGTCGATGAAGGCGCGCATCCTGAATATCTCGGCAAAGACGACATTCAGCTCGGCAAAAAAGAAACCGTCGCTGATACCGCCCGCGTTCTCGGCCGCATGTTCGATGGCATCCAGTTCCGTGGTTTCAAACATGAAACCGTTGAGCAGCTCGCCAAATATGCCGGCGTTCCGGTCTGGAACGGTCTTACCGATAAATATCACCCGACCCAGATTCTTGCCGACCTGCTGACCATGGAAGAATATTTCGGCTCACTCAAGGGCCTGACCTTTGCTTACGTTGGTGACGGCCGCAACAATATGGCCAACTCATTGATGATCGGCTGCGCCAAGATGGGCATCGAATGCCGCATCGTCGCTCCGAAGTCACTGTTCCCCGAAAAGGGCCTGGTAAAAGAAGTCGAAGCGATCGCCGCCGCCAGCAATACCAAGCTCATCATCACTGATGACGTTGCCAAGGGCGTTAAGGGTGCCGACGTTCTCTACACTGACGTCTGGGCCAGCATGGGCGAATAAGATCAGATGGCTGCCCGCATCAAGATGCTGAAGCCTTATCAGGTCAACATGAAGATGGTTAAAATGACCGGCAAGGAAAATACCCTGTTCCTGCATTGTCTGCCGGCTTTCCACAACAATGACACCACCGTTTCAAAAGAAGTCGGTGCCATGGAAGTTACAGACGAAGTTTTCGAAAGCAAATTCTCAAAAGTTTTCGACCAGGCCGAAAACCGCCTGCACACTATCAAAGCCGTCATGGTTGCTACTCTCGGCAGCAAGTAATCAGCTTTTTC
>CAZFUG010000133.1:0-568 GCA_964522035.1 uncultured bacterium | reverse complement strand
GGCTGGCCTTCGGGCCAGCCTTTTTTGCATCAATTAACTACTGCGCAAAATGTTTTCAGGAACGGCAGACTCAGATCATATCAATAAGATAATGGCTTGCAGAGCGGGCATTTGTTGGCATTCGGCATACAGGTGGGGCAGATGTGATAATGGTGGATGCAGCGGGGAAAAGTATTGATCGCAGCAGCCAGATCGAAGGTTTTTCTGCAAACCGGGCATTTAAAGGTCTTTTTGCTTTTTCCAATGTTTTCTCGGCGGTGCGCCCAGCGCCAGATAGTATTCAGGCCGGCTTCTATCTTTTCGCGAAGAAGCCCGGAGCCGGTCATGCATGGTTTGCAGATTTTATGCTCCTGGTCTGACGATCTGCCATAAACCCCGCCGGCACAGGAGGAGCAGGTTGGTCGGCCACACCATGAGCAGTGCCAGTCGACATAGGCAAAATCGCTCATTCCGATCTGATGAGAGCCGGAAAAGAAGGTTTGGCTGCAGATGTGACAGGGCCCCGGCATACGTTGCCGATCGGCTCCGTGTTGTAACAACAGATCTATCATTTCCTGGTTGTTTCTGT
>CAZFUG010000132.1:8813-11732 GCA_964522035.1 uncultured bacterium | reverse complement strand
GGGAGGGGATACTCGTTCTGGGTATTCTCAGAGCCGAAGGCTCATTTATCGGAACGCCGAAAGCCGATGACCGCATGTTTGCCGGCGACACCCTGATTCTTTATGGCTTGTCTGGTAAAATTGCCGATCTTTGCCATCGCCGCCAGGATTATCGCGTTGTTGAACCAGCAAATGAGTGAGTTGCAGGAAGAATAAATGAAAAAACTTTTTTATTGCAGAGTCTGCCGCGGGATATTCGCTCTGACTCTGGCTGCGGTTTTGTGGTTTTCTCTTGTTGCCAGGCTTTTTGACCAGCCCGAAGAAAATTATCTTTCGGCCGATCGCATCGCGCCTCTGGGGCGGGCGATAGCCGCCAGACATATAAAGTTCTGGACTGACCCCGAGCTGCGCAGACTTGAACTTGAGAAAATGCGTTCACGCAACGCCGAATGGGACTTTATGGCCCGCTGTTTCTTCGTCTGGTCACTTGCCAACATGGGGTTGCGTGAACCTTCATTAAAAGCAGAAGTTCTGCCGGTTATGGATACTATCATCGACGAAACCATAAGACTTGAAAAAGAACACGGCATTCATTTCTTTCTGATGCCATACGGTAAATACAGTGAATTCAAAATGCAGCCGCCCCGGTCGATTTTTATCGACGGCGAAATCGGTTTGATGCTTGGTCTGCGTCGTCTGCTCGAAGAAAAGGCTGAATATAAAAGTCTGCACCGCGAGCGTATCGAAGTGATGCTCGACCGCATGCAGAAAGGGGCGGTGCTCTGCGCCGAAATCTATCCCGATGAATGCTGGCTGTTCTGCAACAGCATCGGTCTTGCTGCAATAAAAGTCGGCGATTATCTCGATGGCACCGATCATTCTGAGTTTTTTGCCCGCTGGCTCGCTTCTGCCAAAGCCAATCTGCTCGATAAAGAAACCGGTATTCTCGTTTCAGCCTACGATCTTTCCGGTAAAAATGTATCAGACGGGCCAGAAGGAAGCACAATCTGGCTGGTCACCCATTGTCTGCAGCTTATCGACCCCGAATTTGCAAAAGAACAGTACTGGCTGGCGAGAAAGCATCTCAAGGCTGACTTTCTCGGGTTTGGCTATGCCTACGAGTGGCCGGGTGGCAAAGGGCATGACGATGTCGATTCAGGGCCGATTCTGCCACTGATAAACCTTTCGGCCGGCTCGACCGGTCTTGCCTTTCTTGGAGCCGCATCTTTCGACGACAGGGATTATCTGAAACTGCTTTATCGGTCTCTCGAAATGGGGGCGTTCCCGGTTCGAGCTCCTGAAGGAATCAGATATTGTGCCAGCAATGCAGTTGGTGACGCTGTTCTGCTTTATTCGATCACCCAGGGACCTGCCTGGAAAAAGATCATGCAGGGAGGCACAGAAAAATGAGCAGCAGAATTCCCAGCCCGTTTTCGACCGGCTTCTTTACCTCCTGGGGCATGCTTTATCGTGCCATTCTGATAGTTGTCATATTTGGAATCATGCACTTTGTGGGCTGGCGCGAGCATACCAGCTTCATTACCGGTACGATTTCAGGTGGTTACAAAGACATTTTCGGTATGGCCTATTTCATTTTCTACGCCATGACGGTTTTTGTCGCTCCAATACTGATTCCGGCCGCCTGGGTGATGTTTATTCTCGAACGCTGGGCGAGCCCGGTTGAAAAGCGCGATTGAAAAGTTTGTAAGAAGAAAAAAATAAAAGGGGAAAGTTGTGTTTTCAGACTATCTTGACAATCTCTGGCGCCGTGCGGTCTTCTTTGTCGGAAAAATTCGCAGATTGAACAAGTTTCCGTGGGTCACCTGGGCAGTTGAACAGCATGAGGTCGATTTTCAGGAAATCATGGAAATGGTTAACAGTATTCAGTATGGTGATGTCGGCCTGCATCGCGACGCCGGTTATCTCTCGAATGTGGCTATTTCAGGGTTCATGATTCATGCCTGGATTCATACCGAAGATGGTTATGTCGGCAGGATCGTCGAGGCGGTGAGCGCCGGGGTTCTGCATCGCAGCTATCTTTATCCGATGCATTCTGACTATACGATTATTCTGAGGCCTAAGGGCGTCAATGAAAATGAACGAAAAGGTGCCTGTAAGAAGGCAAAGCAGATCGTCGGCTCAAAATATGACGTGAACTTCAAATTCGATATCGAGGAAGAAATTAAATACTGGTCAGGCAAAGATGAGGAAGAGGCACGAAATCACCTGCTCGAGGGCGAAAAGCTGGTCAAGGAATACGAGCCGGCCTTTACCTGCACCGAAGTGGCGGCCTATTCATGGTGGCATCGCCGCGAACAGCTGGGGTTGTTCAGAACCAAACGCAGCGGCAAGAGCGTCATTCTGGCTGATACCTTTCTCAACAACGGCTGGGACATTGTCTGGATGAGCAATTCTGTCACTCCAGAATCCGCGAAGGACCTTGGGGTTCCTGAGCAGGGTCTGCTGATGATAGAAAGATACAGAAAAGAGCACCCGGTAAAGCCTGTGATAGCCTGACCTGTCAGGTTCCGGAAAATACCGGTCGCCTGCCGTTGTTGTATAAAGTCTAGTGGTCTGTCAACATTTAAAATGCAGAATCAGCTGCCTCTATGTCATCCCCGCGCTTGTCCCCGTAGGAGAAAAGCTGAGATCTGAGCAGTTGCAGGCAAGATTCCCTCCAGCGAAAGATGACGGAGAGGTCTGCAGTTATAATGTGACAGAAGACCAGCTTGATAGACTGTGTTGGCAAATCTTTGAGAAGTATTCAATTTGGTTCTTGTATAAATTCAAATTTTACAGATCGTATACATTTGTGTAATTTTGAGAAATGGGAGGGGTAATACCTATGAAGTGCCCAGGATGTGAAGAATCAATTAACGACAGCAATCCGCACTGTGACAGCTGCGGCTTTGATATTACAGATTTTGACAAGGTGCTGCA
>CAZFUG010000132.1:0-8803 GCA_964522035.1 uncultured bacterium | reverse complement strand
AAAAATTGACCGGAAGACTGAACAGCTTTAATGAAGCCACCGGCATTGACTTCTGTCTGGCGATTCTGCTCAGTTCAGAACCACGTTCGCCGCGAGAATTCTCATTCTGGCTTTTCAACCGCTGGAAAATCGGCGGCGGCGACCACAGGGGGGCTCTGGTGCTCCTGTCGATGAACGAGCGGCGCATCGAAGTTGAAATCGGTTATCAGATGGAAAAGTATATCGACGACGACGAGGCGGCGGGCGTGCTGCAGCATCACGCGGTGCCTTTCCTGAAAAAGGGCGATTTTGACAATGGTTTGTATCACTCGATAGATATGCTGGCAAAGATTTTTGAACACGGTCTGGCAGAGGAGCGTGCCGATGAAAAGAACTGACAGAAGCGGAGCCATACGAAGTTTTTATGTGCTGATACTTCTGGCCATTTTGATCGGGCTGGCAGAGGTGCCGGCAGTTTTTGCCCGTTCGATGCCGGTGCGCCGGGTGCCGTTGAACGATGAGATCGGTTTGCTCGATACTCAGACCGCCCAGGAAGTGAAACGCTTCAGTCAGCTGCTGTACCGCGACCATCGCAGCGAGCTGGCAGTGCTGATCATAAGCTCTACCAACGGGCAGAATGCCGGGCAATATGCCGAGCAGGTGTTCAATCACTGGGGTCTCGGGCAGGCCGGGGTTAACAATGGCATGCTGATTCTCTTTGCGATGAATGACCGTCGTGTCGAGATCAAACCTGGTATCAGATACAGAAATCGGTTTTCTGAAAGCTTCTGCACGAACCTGTTGAACCGCTATGTCGTGCCCGAAATGAAAGCCGGCCGGGCGAAAGATGGCGTGCTTGCCGCTGTAAGAGAAGTGGCGGCCGAGATTCGCAGTTTTGAGACGTCGGGTCAGTCAGCCGCTAATGTCGGCAGTCCGTCTGGTCAGAACCGCCCGGGCGAACAGCCATCAACCGGCAGCGGCAACTATTCGTCATCTGGCAGTAAGAACGCCGCACCGGTAAAACCACTGCAGACAGCGGGGTCGTCGCCACGCCCGGCTCGCAAGGGGCTTGGACTGCCACCACTGAAGGCTGACATGGTAAGGTTGATTATTTTTGGCATAATTGCACTGATTACCTGCGGTGGGATTTATTATTTCTACCAGGCTTACTGGTTTGGCCGACTTATTATACCGGTCTGGCTGTTCGTTATAGTGGTTCTGGTCGGCGGGGCATCGGCGGTGGGTCTGGTTTCGACCCTGCCTGACTTTTTTCAGGGCGGTCTCGATGTTCCGTTCAGCGGGGCCGGCGGTGTCGCCTTTTTAAGCTTTCTCTGGTGTGCCAGCCACGTCTGCCCACGCTGCAATATGTATATGTCGGTTTCGACGCGTACCTTGCGTTCGCCTACATATTATTCAAGCGGCCTCGGCGAAAAAACAGTTCATTGCGAAAGCTGCGGTTATCATAACGTGTCGACCTACACCATTTCGCGCCGCACGAAAAGTTCGAGCAGTCGCAGCAGTGGCAGCCGCAGTTCCGGTGGCGGCCGGTCTTCGGGTGGTGGCGGTGGCGCCAGCTGGTAATAAAACCTATTGTTTGAATCTGGCCAGCAGCATGTTGAGAACGATCTGCCAGACAGCACTTTTCTGACTGTTTGCCGGCAGAGACAGCTTCAGCCATCCCTGTTCAATTTTGAATGGCAATAACCCGGCAGCAGAACTTGCGGTCTGGCCGTCGGCTTCAGGTTTCATTGCTCGACCAAGCACAGAAGCAGAGTAGGGCCTGGTCAGCCTGATCGTATTGCCTTCAATTGTAACGTTTTTCATAAGTTTTCCGACTCTCTCCGAAACTCCAAAAAAAGAGTCGAGATAACCTGAAAGACTTTTAAGCGCTTCTTTCGGCTGTTCAAGCTTTATGCCACCCGGCACAACCCCGACGATTGCAAATTCTTTAACGTCGAGTTCGATGAACTGGGGCATGAATTCCATGGCGATTTTTGAGCCACCCGCAAACTCGATGGCAAAGGCCATCCGGTCGTCCAGGGGCGTCAGGTCAAACTGTTTTAACGAAGTCAGATGCTGTTTCGCCATTATTGCCGCCATTTTCATGAACATCGGCGAAAAGGCGATGGTGGAATTATTTTCGTCAATTTTGATCAGGCTGCCCATCGCACCTTTCGTAAGCATGCCGGTTAATTGCCCGAGCTGCTTGAGCTGCTCGAGCTGCCCCGAAATATCAGCGGCCTGGCTGGCCATTTTCCCTTTCAGCTGCCCGGCGAGAATCTTTTCGAGCATTTTCGTCAGGTTGGCAGCATCGAGGGTCTGAGCGGAGCATCTGCCGGATATCAGCGCAAATATACTGATGATTAAAGCTGCTTTCTTAATTGTTTTCATGGTTTTCCTCTTTCGCGTCTGGCAGGTCTATCGGTTGGAGCCGCCGCAGTCGAATTTTTGTTCGTGTTTCTGTGGCGAAAAAGCGCCAGTATCGATAAAATCATACCATAAAATAACGGTTCGGGCGCACAACGAAAAGACGCAAAACTAAATCTGCCTGAGGCTGTTTACGTTTTGCCGGTTAGCTGGTAAGTTGAAAATAAGAGGCGGCAAAAATCAGGAGGGTCTCATGTTGTTTTATGGTCTGCTGATATTTCTGGTGCTGGTTCTGATTATCATGCTTATTAAGACTCACCTGCACAATCGCGCTTTGTTCAGGTTTTTGAGCGGCCGGGTCATCTTTAAAGGGTCTGAATATAAGAATGATGATTCTAAACCTGATTCAAAATAGAAACAGGAGGCCGTATATGCTGCAGAGGAAATGTGAAAAATGCGGCGCAACGATCGAGGTGTCACCGGTTAAATGCCTGGCCGGCCTGATCGCCGGATCTTTACTGGGCTGGCTGATCGGCCTGCCAGAAGATATCGCCAGCCAGATGATGCTTGAAAACCCGATGATCGCAGCGCTGCTTCTTGGTCGTACCAGTGCTGCCATGCTGCTGGGGTATATCGGTTATTCAAGTGCTATAAGCCGCGAAAAATGCCAGGTTTGTGGTAAGCCGGCAAAAGTTGCCAGTGGAGTTGATAAATGAAAATGTTGGGTGTTAAAGAAACCAGGGCTGAATCTTTGCAGTTCTCAGTGTCTGCCAGCGATAAAAATATATTGCGCGCGCTGATTAAACCGGCGAGACCTTTTAAACAGACAATAACCAATGCCCTGTTATTGATAGCTGCAAAATTAAAACAGATTTTAAAGCCAAACCCACGTTCATCTGTGTTCATCAGTGCCCGAAAATATAAACAGCACCGACCGGCCGTTTCAACTTTATTTATGCAGTATTCAATAATCGTTCTGTTTTGCCTGCTTGCCGGTCAGCCGGTATTCAGCCAGGAACAGGCGATCGCTTCGGGCAGCTGGTCGTGGCCAAAAATAAATGTTCCATCGCTCGCCTCTATCAGCGTGTCATTGCCGGTAAGCCTTGCCTCTCTGACACAGGCGTTACCGGATAAGCAGGATTTTTCCGACGCTTTGGCCTCGGGAGTGGTGAAGGGGCTCTTTTCATTTCGTGAGGTTGCTTCGGCGGCCTTCGATATGGCCCGTGACGATCTCGAAAAACATGCGACCTGGCATTACCGGGTGGTCGACCTGCAAAATGATGCTCCACCAGAAGAGCTGGAGAAGCAGCTCACCGAGCTTGGCAAAGACAAATGGGAACTGGTTTCGATCACCCCGTTGCCGACAAAAACCCGCTTTTATTTTAAAAAGCGCGGTATCTCGCTTCTGCGTCTGCTCGCTCCGGTTCTCAACCCCGAAAAATAAACATTGAAATGAAAAACCGTTTTTGCTGCCTGTTTCTCAGCGTTGTTCTGCTGCTTCTGTTCACGGTAAAACCGGCCGCGGCCGAAGATGTCTGGTCGACGAAGGTTAAAGTGCTGCTGCTGAATGTTGACCCGCTGATGCCGTCTGAGGGCGGTTGCCGTCTGACAGAATTTTATCGCTGGAACGACCCCGAAAAACTGGCGCTTGAGTTCATTGCCGATGTCGCGAGCGCGACGCACGGGCAGGTAATCTGCGAAGTGGTCGAAAAAATCAGAGACGACCAGTGGCCGCCATTTCTCGACGGGGTTTTGCCATATACCGACGTTACCTTCAGACAGGACTGGGAAGGCCCGCGCCATTTCATTGGCCGCTGTGATTACGCCGCGATCCTGAATCGCCACAAAGTGCGCGAAAAGATAGAGAGCGGTCAGATCGATGAGGTCTGGATGTTCGGCTTTCCTGGTATGGGCTGTTACGAAACCCGCATGGCCGGGAAGGGCGCCATCTGGTGCAACGGCCCGGTAATCGATGATTTTGCCTGCGAGCGCCCGTTTGTCGTCTATGGTTTTAACTATGAACGTGGCGTCGACTGCATGCTCGAAGACCTCGGGCATCGGGCCGAGTCGATAATGGCTCATGTTTTTCGCTCTGCTCCAGCTGACAATGCCTGGGCACGTTTCACCAGATACGAAAAGACACACCCGGGCGAAGCCGCCTGCGGCAACGTGCATTTTGCGCCAAATTCAGAATCTGATTACGACTGGGGCAACCCTAGGCCGGTTTATTCAACCTGCGACGACTGGGCATATAATTTCCCGGATCTGACCGGTGAAAAAAGGCTGGTTACAGCAACAGAATGGGGAAACGGCGACATGCGCCTGCATCATATATGGTGGATGCGCCGGTTTCCGCATCATGTCGGCGACTTTGAAGGTTATTCCGCAAACTGGTGGAAATATATTTTTGCCTGGGAAAAATTTCACAATTAAACGGGCGATTTTTTTTAAGATCCGGTAAGAGCGTAATGATGAAAGACTGCCGGGCCGAAATCTGAACAGCCATCTGTTTAAGCCGTTTTCAGGCCTCTTGTACTTTTTCCTGAAATATGTTTTTTAGTAGTTACTACGTTAGGTGGTACTAACGAGTTCTGATTTATGGACGGCCCCTCCTGGCCGTCTTTTTTTTTGAAATAATAGACCAGGACTTCTGAAAGAAATACCACCAGAAAGTGGGCGCCGCCAAACCGGCTAAGAGCTCAATTTTTTATTAAATAAAAAACTGCCGCGGGCGTTGAATAGCCTGCGGCAGTTTGTGAGAATCTTAGAGAGATTTTTACTTTTCGGGCGGAATGGTCACGTCGATTGCTTCAGGTTTGCCGTTATCGAGTTTATCGAGGGGTATGTCGAATTCTTTCTGGTTGCCGACCACGAGAATGCGCAGTGAGTCTGGTTTGAGATATTTGTTGGCGGCCGCGAGAACGTTTTCGGCGGTCGTGGCTTCGACCATTTCCTTCTGCTTGTTGAGAAAGTCTTTCGGCAGGCCGAAGAAATCATAATAGACGAGGCGTTCGATGACCTTCTGCTTTTCGTCGAAGTTGAAGACGAAAGAGTTCAGGTAGCGGTCTTTGGCGGCTTTCAGTTCGGCTTCGGTGGCTGGTTCTTTCTGGAAGCGTCTGATCTCGTCGATGATCATGCTGACGGCTTTGCCGGCAGTTTCATTTTTGGTGGCCACATAGTTATAGAAAATACCGGGGTAAGAGAGATTAGCGGTATAAATGCCATAAACCTGGTAGCAAAGGCCGGCTTTCGAGCGCACCTGATTGAACAGGCGGCTGCCGAAACCGACACCGAGAATGTTGTTCATAACAATGCGGTGCGGATGATCTTCGTCGATCAGGCGGCCGCCGACATGGCCGATATAGGCGTTGGTCTGGCGGGCTTCGGGCAGGTCGACAACGCCAACGCGTTTGTCAAAACTGTATTCGACTTTCGGAAATTCCGGCAATGTTTCTTTGCCTTTTTCCCAGTCGGCGAAATACTTTTTGACGAGGGCGAGAATTTCTTTGCGGCTGAAGTCGCCCCAGATGGCCATCTGAACGTTTTCAGGGCGATAGACTTTCTGATGAAAGGCTTTGAGATCGTCGCGGCTGATCGCTTTAAGGGTAGCGTATTCTGGGTGGCGGGCATAAGCCGAATCTTTGCCGTAGATAATTTTTTCGAATTCGCGTTCGCCGATTGAATCGGGCTGGTCATTACGACGCGAAATCATCGACTTTGCTGCGATCATGGTCTGTTCGAAGCGTGATTCTTCAAAGCGCGGGCGGCGCAGAATTTCGGCCATCACTTCGATAGCCAGTTCCTTTTTGGCACTGAGCATCATCAGTTTGAGGCTGCCAGCGATTATGTCGCTGCTGGTTTCGGCTGAGGCGCCGATTCCTTCGAGCAGTTCATCGAGCTCGTCGGCGCTCCATTTTTCGGTACCGCCGGCGCGCAGCAGTTCACCTACAAAATTCGCCAGTCCGATTTTTTCGGCCGGCTCGAGATAAGAACCACCATGAATGCGCACTGAAGCTTCGATAATCGGTAGTGAATGGTCTTCAAGCAGGTAGAGGCGCATGCCGTTTTCGAGTTTGACTTCTTCGATGTCGGGCAGTTCGATCGGGCCGAGCGGCGGGAAAGTCATCGCGTCGAGGTCGATGGCAGATGCCGGAACAAAGCCGGCAAATATTGCGACAACCAGGAAAGAGGTAATCAGAAAGCAGCGAAAATTGCGGTTAATCATTTGCAGCCCTCCTGGCAGGTTTCTTCTTTGGCGGCATCTTTGGCTGCAGCCTGTTCGACAATGGTATCCATGGTGGCGACAGTGCGGTTGCGTTCAACGAAATACTTCTGGGCGACGCGCTGAACATCCTGCGGGGTTACGGCATTGATGCGGTCTAGTTCTTTGAACAGAGCCCGCCAGTCACCCCAGAGCTGGTTATAGCTCGCCAGCTGCTCAGCCATACCCATGTTGTTGCGCAGACCAGCAATAAAGCGGGCCATGGCGCGGGCTTTGACCTTGTCGAGGTCGTCGTTGCTGAGCAGTTCATTTTTCAGTTTTTCGAGCTCTTCATAAATGACCTTTTCGCATTCGACATTCGTCTTGCCCTGAGCCGGGTAAGCGAAAACAACGGCCAGTGACGGGTATTTGTTGCCGGGCCAGCCACTGAAGGCACTGATCGAAACGGCATTTTTCATGTCTCTGACCATGCGGCGGTGCAGGCGCGAGGTGCGACCCTGACCGAGAATGTCGATGAAAGCCTGAATTGCCGGTGAATCTGCATGGGTTTCTTCTGGAACATGCCAGCCGATCATCATGGCAGGCTGGGCGCGGTCCTGGATGCTGACGCGGCGCTCACCGGTCTGTTCTGGTTCTACGGTCGCAACGCGCGAGGGCAGGGGGCGTGCCGGAATGCGGCCCCAATATTTGTTTGCCAGTTCGATCGCATGGGCCGGTTTGACATCACCGACGATGGCTACAGCCATGTTGCCGGGTGAGTAATAGCGGTCGAAAAAGGCCTGTGCCGCTTCGCGTGAATAGTTCTGAATATCAGACATATAGCCGACCAGAGGGTTGCGGTAGGGGTGGGCTTTGAAGGCGGTGCAGATGAATTCTTCGACCAGCTTGCCGATCGGTCGGTTTTCGACGCTCATGCGACGCTCTTCGGCCACGACCTGGCGCTCACGATACATTTCGCGCAGTCTGGGCTTGAGAAAGCGTTCCGATTCCATGGCCATCCAGAATTCGATCTTGTTCGATGGCAGACTGACGACATAGGCGGTCTGATCGCGTGAGGTCCAGGCGTTCAGTTCCGAGCCGCCTTCCTTCTGCAGGCGATTGGCAAAATCATTGGGAACGACGAGTTCATAAGCTTCTTCAATGGCTTTTTCAAATTCGACCGTCAGAGAAGCGATGAGCTTTTCATTGGCGAGGCGACCTTTGAGGCGTTCTGCTCTGATCTGCTTGAAAATGGCATCTTCTTTGGCCATTTTCAGAAATTCTTTGGCGCTGTCTTTCGAACCGATGGTCTCAGTGCCTTTGAAGGCCATGTGTTCGAACATGTGGGCGAGGCCTGAGTATTCTTTCGGGTCATCCGCGCCGCCGACGTCTGCCCAGGTCACAAAAGAAATGACCGGCGCATCGTGGCGCGGCATGATGATCAGTTTGAGGCCGTTGGCCAGAGTGGTTTCAACGACCGACTTTTCGAGCGGCGAAAAATCGAAGGCCGTTGACGCGAAGCCGAGAAATGGCACGAATGCCAGCAATACCGCAGCAAAAACCGCGGTGCGGAATTTGGATGACTGCATCTGTTGCTCCTGTTTTGATTTCAGTATCTGCCGCTGAGCTTTTCGCGTGCTTTGGCCGCAGCTGCAGAATACGGGTATATTTGTGTAACCCGATAATAATAACTCCTGGAGCCGTTATAGTCACCTGAAATTTCAAAACATTCGCCTGCCTGGAAAAGGGCTTCGGAAGCCTTCGGGCTCTGCGGATATCGCTGCTGATAACCAGCAAAGTGCCCGGCCGCCTCAAAAAGATGATTGCGGTTCGCGTAGCTGATTCGGCCAAAGGCTTTTTCAGTCTCTGCCAGCGTGTAAAGTGCTTCTGCATAATAGTCGGAGGCAGGCCACACTCTTAGAAAATTGGCAAACAGCGTGATTGCCTGCTGATGATTCTTCTGTTCCGCTCTGATTTTCGCCCGCCAGAAATCGGCGTCATCGGCATACTGCGAGCCCGGGTATTGTTTCACCAGCTGGTCAAAATAGATAAAGGCGCTGTTAAAATTGCCGGCCGCATATTTGGTGTGGCCGTCATTGTAAAGATTGTAGTCACTTATAGCGCCCGGATTCGAAGGGGTTGTCGGAGTCCCGTTGTTGCCCGGGTAGCCTGGATTGCCGGGGTATACCGGTCCGGGATTGTTGTTACCGCCAGAAGAACCAGGGTAGCCGATATTGCCGCCGGTTCCGGGGTAGA
>CAZFUG010000131.1:8736-11852 GCA_964522035.1 uncultured bacterium | reverse complement strand
TGGCTACTTCAGGCGGCAGAGCATGAAAAACCCTCTCAAGCGAAGTAACCGCTTCATAAGATGCTGCCTGGGTCCGACTGTCGGAAAGGGCCTTCAACTGTGCAAATTCTTCAAGCTTTTTCTGCAGATCGAGAGCCTGCACTCTGCTGGTTTCAAGAACACGGTGTGCCAGCTTCAGACGGTCTTCAAGCGGACGGGTAACCAGATACCAGAACAGAATCACCGGCACCACCACCCCAAGAACCAGCAGGGCGTGCCGATCACGTGGGCTGCGCGAGAACCACCAGGATTTCAGTTTTTCCATGCGGCCTCCAGAACGAAGCTGATACCGCCGTCGGCCTGGCGCGATTCAACCGTATTAACCCTGGCAAACAGCCCCGAAGCATCGAGCCGACCACGGAAAGCTTCAAGTGCTGCGTAATTTCGAGCCAGACCATTGAGCCTGACCCCGGTATCACGAGCATTCAGACGCGTCACACCTGCCTCACCACCACCGGCTGCCGGTAGAACCTGCAGCAGTTTTATCCAGGGCAGTCGCGGCAGCGTTGCTGCCTCTTTCAGACGTTTTTCAAGTTCAGAAATACTGCGCGAAACCTGTGTCAGCGGCTCAACCACCGGAACCCCGGGAAAAGCCGCAGAAAAAGCCTGACGCATGTGATTTCTGGTGCGCTGCGCCGCGCCTTCGGTAATGCTGCACTCGAGCCAGATAAAAAAATGCCAGAAAAAGAAGAGAAGCAGCAGAACCGCAGCCCCTGCCGTCAGCGCCAATCTGCGCAAACCCTGGCGGCGAAGCTGCCGGAAACCCGAAACATCAAGGTTTTCATTTTCTGACGCAAGCAGCGAAACCAGACGGCTGTGCAGCGCCAAAGGGTCTGAAGCCAGATCGGCAGCCGCAAGGGTTTCGATTCCCTCGGCTGCCAGCAGGGTTTCAACCGGCAGGCCGGAGGCAGACGAAAACAGCCGTTTAACCGCACAATCATCGTAAAAAACCGCAGTTATCTCTGAAACCGGCGTCTGCAAACGCACACAGCTGCCAGGAGTAGCGGCAGTCAGGCACAGATCAGGTATTGCCAGCCTCAAACCGCGGCCGGCGGCGGCAATAACCGGGGCAAACTGCGGCGGAAACGCCAGCCCGGAAACCCGGCAGGCGGTTTCCCCTGAGGCGGCCGGCAGGGCCCGCCAGGAAAACAGCCAATCAGAGCCGACATCGACATAGACGTCAGCGACAAACTGCGGCAAAACGCGCGAAATTTTAACCGGGTCGGAAAACGGCAGTTCGACCATGAAAGGCAGAGCGGCGGCGGCGGGCAGAACCAGAACGACTTCGCCGGTAGCGCCATAAAACGCATCTGCTGCAGCAACAGGCTGCAGAGCCACGGCGTTAAGATCAAAGGTGCTCTGCTGCCCGCTCTCATCGGCGAAAACCAGCCTGAAATTCTGACTCATGGAACCTCTATCAACCTTAAAATGCGGCAATTCCCGTCTATTTCGCGAAAAACCAGCGCGTCGACGCTGCGAACGCTCTCGCCGACCTGAGCCAGCGCCGTCACCCTGAACCACGAAGTCATCGAAATGAACTTGTTGGTATAGGGTTTCTGAATTCTCCAGTCAAACTTTACGATAAAGTTGGTAAAACCTGCAAGTTCCATGAATGGCCTGGCGGCGAACAGCTGCGTAAAGTATTCTTCGACCCGTTCTCTTGTATAAGTCGGTGGCAGCCCGGGAATAGCCCTTACAACACCCTCCGGTGCAGTATTCAGATTTATTTTCCCGTCTCCATGCACGGTCAGAAGATCTTCAAGTCCGGGACGGGTGCCAGAAGCAACCATGAGATCACGGGTAATGCCGGGAATATTGAGCAGCTCACGAATATCGGTCATCGGCCCGTTTCTCGGAGGAAGCAGGCCCGCCTCAAGGTATGTCGATTCTTCGGCGCCAAGCGAGCGAGGCGTCAGGTCGGCATCTATGTAATCGAGGATTCTCTGTGAGAGACGGGTAGCGGCACCGGTTTTCATCTCTTCATCAATAATGGTAAATGATGCGGTGATGCCGAGATCGTAGAATTCGAAAAGGGCGGTCATTTCGCCCTCTTCGGCTTTATTCACCAGCATTTTTCCGGACTCATCGTCAATCCGAACTGCACAACTGGCACCGCCAAGCATCAAAGGCTGCGAAAAAGTCTGTTCAGTCATGGTTTTCCAGTTTTCGCCGTATGAGTCGCCCATGTCACGGTCCTGAGCGAGAAGGGCCAGGGCGTAATCCAGGGCGCCGCGGGCACCGATACGCATCTGCATTACTGCGTCCTGACGGGCGTCGATACGGGCAAGCAGACCGGCATTACCCATGAATCTCAGGTATAGAGCAATAAGCAGTGCCGACATCAGCAGCACTGCGACCATCGCCACACCTCTAGAATTTCTGCAGAGCCGGGTTTGCATAAGGCAGCCAGAAAGCCGTTTCGTAAGATTTTCTTTGGTCATCTTCATCGCGGGTAACAAAACGTAAAGCGATGCATTTTGCCGGCGGCAGCACCGACGAAATGCCTGAAACCTGGAACCAGGAAACACCGTCGAAGTAAAAAAGCTCAATACCTGAAAGACCTTCGAGGAAATAGCTGCGCGAAACAGGCGGAAGTTCGCTGCCGGCAGTGACCAGCCGGGTCACGGTGCGCACCAGCTTGCGTTCGCCGGGGTCGTAGCGCCATTCGACCCGTTTGGCGCCGCCCGGAATACTGTCGCGCACCAGCAGCTCATCACGGGTTGTCGTATAAGCGAAAAATTCGTTGCCGCCGAGAAACGTGTAATCAGCGCGGCTGTTGTCGAGAAGCATTTCGCCGAGTTCTTTGCGGATAATTTCGCCGCAGAATTCGATTTCGCGGTCGAAGACGCTGACGTCGGCAGCAGTGCGGGAAATTCGCGCCATGCCGGTCAACAGACCACCGAGCAAAACGAAGAGCACCGCCAGCAGGGCCAGAGATATCAGGGTTTCGACGAGGGTAAAACCACCCGGCCGGCATGCTGCGGTTCCTGATCCGACTCTGGCCGGTCGAATGGACTGTAATATCGACTTTCTTGGGGCTTCGACAAGCTCAGCCAGCGGGTTATTTTTCATCATTG
>CAZFUG010000131.1:0-8726 GCA_964522035.1 uncultured bacterium | reverse complement strand
TTTTTCTGTTTTGGTGGGTGCTGATACAAAAACGTTTCAAAAGAAACCTGGTCATTTTCCCAGCCCTGCTGCCAGGTTACGTTCAAACGGTAACTGAATAGGCCAGGCGGGCGGTTGCCCAGTTCCATCGGCGGAGAAACCGTTTCGTTCCAGCCATAACCGGGAAATTCGGCACCGAAAATGCCCGAACGATGGCCAACAATAAGAGGTTCGACCTGCGCCTGAACAAGGCGACGCCAGGCAAGATTGCGGGCCATAGCGGCATGACGGGCTCTGACCAGACGTCTGGTCAGATAGTTTGTTCCCTGTGACAGAGCACCGGTAACGAGTGTCAGAATCGTCAACGCCAGCAGCACTTCGACCAGCGTTACACCGGTTGTGTTCCTAGCGCGCATGGGTTCCTGCCTCTGGTGCGGCGAACTGCTCTGATTCTCTGATCAGATTGGCGTCGTAAGCCCTGACGCGCATGATTCTGGTTTCGCCGGTTTCGTTGTCAGAAAAGCGCAGCAACGGCGTCTCACAGAAGCCTTCCGGCATCGTCTGCCAGCCTTTTTCCGGCCATTCAAGGCTGCAACCGTCTGGCTGCGTTACCGGGCGCAGCAGAACGCTCATTACCGGGGTAAAGGTTGCATTCTCTTCCTTGAGCGGCACGAGTTCGCTTTTTTTGTTGCGCTGAACCTGGTAGCGACGGCCTTCATAGACCGACTGTTCGAAAGTTTCGCGGCAAAGCAGCGAAACCTCGAAAACGAACTGATCGAGACGGTCGCGGCGGATAAAGGCGGCCGCCGATGGCAGAACGACACCCGCCATCATCGACAGAATGCCGAGAACGACGAGCAGTTCGATCAGGGTAAAGCCCTGGCGATTATTTGCGGCCAATGTTCCAGTTTTCGATGTCGGCAAATTCGCCTTCACCGCCCTGAACACCGTCTTTGCCGTAGCTGACGAGATCATAATCAGGCAGTTTCACACCAGGTGAAAGATAAACAAAATCGTTACCCCAGGGATCTTTTGGCAAAATACCCTTTTCGAGGTATGGGCCTTTCCATTTTGCCGGCTGCGGTTCGCTGGCAGGCTTAGCTACAAGAGCTTTGAGAGTCTGCTCGGTGGTCGGATAAAAACCGTTATCGGCATAGTAAAGCGCCAGGGCACTTTCAAGACTGCGAATCTGCACTTCAGCGGTCTGTCGACGGGCATCTTCAGTGCGGCCCATCATGCGCGGCAGAACCAGACCGGCCAGCAGACTGAGAATTACAAGAACGACGAGCAGTTCGATAAGGGTAAAACCGCTTCGGGAAATTTTCATGCGACCATGCACCTCCGGCGAACCTCTAATTTGAAACATTATATATCACAAACGGGATTGTTAATGCACAAAATGGCTTTGCTTAATTTATGGCAGCATGCCCGGAAAGAAGTGAACAGGGTTTGGCAAGCTGACGCGGGCGTGTTATCATGCGGGCATGCCAGACGAAAATATTCAAACTCAAAATGGCGCTCAGGCGAGTGCAGCCAAAGCAGCCAATACCGCGGCCTCAGGGGAAACGGGCGCCAAAGAGACAGCAAAAAAGCCTGAGAGTGAGCAGGCAGCAGCGCCGCCCAGCGTTGCCGACGATCTGCTGCAGCTCGAAAAGCTTAACCTGATGCGGGCAGTGATGCTTCGTCTCCAGGGTGGCCGACACCCTAACGCAGAGATTGACGCACTGCTGCAACGGCGACTCGATCTTCGACCGGAAGATTTTCAGGGCCCCTACGCTATCAGGCTTATCTGCACCCTGATGATGATTTTTCTGATCTGCATCATCATGTGGGGATTGATCTGGCTGATCGGAACAGCCATGGAATGGAACTATTTTATCAGACTGATGTCGACAGGACTGGCGACGATTCTGGCTGCTGGGGCTGGCGTTGCCGTTTTTCACCCGGCCTCAGTGCCTGACGAAAAGCAGGTCAAAGAGACAATTGCCCGGCGTCTGGCCGAACTCAAAGATCTGGGGGCAAGTCAGAAACCATTTGAAGCGGTCAAGCCCACACCGGCGGTTTCCAGCACCAGAAGTGAATCTTTGGCAGGTCTGCCAGATGAACCGGAAGATGAAAATGCAATAAGTCAGCTCGATGCAGTTGCCCCCGAAACTATCGATGAACAAAAAACAACCGGAAATTAACGCCAGAAAAAAGCTTGCCAGCGCCATAATCAAGGTGCTTCAGAAAAAATATCCGACACCGGAATGCGCTCTGAAACACGAAAATCCATGGCAACTGCTGGTCGCCACTATTTTATCGGCCCAATGTACTGACAAGCGCGTAAATATGGTTACTCCAGAACTGTTCAAAAGGTTTGCCACAATCAAAGATTTTGCCGAAGCCAGTCAGGAAGAGCTTGAAGAGTTGATCAGATCGACCGGATTTTTTCGCAACAAGGCAAAAAATATCATTGCCTGCGCTCAGGCTCTGATTGAGAATTTCAAGGGTAAAATCCCGCAGACGCTTGCAGAGCTTACCCAATTACCCGGTGTCGGCCGCAAAACCGGCAGCGTTCTGCTTGGCACCGCCTTTGGCAAAGCCGAAGGCATCGTCGTCGACACGCATGTCATGCGTCTTTCACAGCGCATGGGCCTTTCCGACAACAGCGATGCCGAAAAAATCGAGCAGGATCTGCTGCAGATCGTCGACCGGAAATACTGGATCGACTTCTCGCACATGCTGATTCTACATGGCCGTGAACGCTGCCCGGCGAGAAAACCAGACTGCGACAACTGCGAGCTCATGGCAATCTGCCCAAAACTGCTCTAACCGGCTTATTGAGTCTTCAGCAGTGCCTGGAGCTCGATTTCGTATTGATGCGCGCCCAGACCAGTCAGAAGATGGGTAACACCACCTGGCAGCGGCATTACGCCCTTCACTCCGGCATCAAGAAGTTCTTCCCGGTCGAGATTGTCGCCGTCGCGAAGAACAACGCGAAGTCTGGTTTCAGCACAGGCTGCGAGCGAAATGATGTTGTCTCTGCCACCAAGAGCAGCCAGCCATTTTTCGCATTTATTGCGCGCCTGCGGGTCAGCGGCCACTGCCGGAAAGCCGGTAACCACAGCGACTGGATGGCGTGAAAAATCAGACGCCGGCTCAGCATCATCCCCGGCAGTCTTGAGATATTCTTCCATTTCGGTTTTCAGAATTTCAGAACGGGTGCCAAAAATTGCCTGCAGGCCATTCCCGGCTTCGACGACGCCAACCGCCCCAAGCTGTTTAAGGCGTTCCGGGCTGGCTTTTGCCGTATCCTTGAGTTCCATGCGCAGGCGGGTAATGCAGGCGTCGAGGGTCAGAATATTGCTGCGGCCACCGAAAGCCAGCACCAGCTGTCTGGCAAATTCGTGCTCGGCAACGGCAGAAGGGTCGACCTCGCTTTCAACTTCACGACCCGGGGTCGGCAGGTTGAATTTAATGATAAAAAAGCGAAAAACGGCAAAATACAGCACTGCCCACAGTGGCCCGAGAACCAGAAGCCACAGGGCATTTGTCGACTTTGAGAACAAAAGAACGTAGTCAAATGCGCCGTGCGAAAAGGTCATACCATGCTTGATACCAACGGCAACGCATAGATAATAGGCTACTGCAGTCAGAACGGCATGAGCACCATAAAGCATCGGCGCCAGAAACAGAAAGGAAAATTCTATCGGCTCGGTAATGCCGGTAAGAAAGGAAGTCAGAGCTGCAGACCCCATAATACCGGCCACTTTTGCTTTATTTTCAGGTCTGGCGGTGTACCACATGGCAGCGGCAGCAGCCGGCAGCCCGAACATTTTAAACAGATAGCCGCCGGCCATATTACCGGCGGTCGGGTCACCGGCGGCAAAGCGATGCAGCTCGCCTCTAATGATCTCGCCGGCAGTGGTGAATTCGCCAACCTCAAAGAAAAACGGGGCATTCCAGATGTGATGCAGGCCGAACGGCAACAGAGCCCGTTCGACAACGCCATAAATCGCAAACGCGGTCGCCGGGCTTTCAGAAGCAGCCCAGCGCGAGAATCTGGCAATCAAAGCACCAATCGGAGGCCAGATCAGGCTCATACCGAAGCCAAGCAGAATGGCAGCGAAGGCAGTCAGAATCGGCACCAGGCGTTTACCTGCAAAAAAGCCAAGATAAGAAGGCAGCTGCACACGATAATAACGGTTGAACAGCCAGGCGGCGACGAGACCTACGAGAATACCACCGAGCACACCGGTATCGATAGACTGCATACCCATGACCGCACGGGTTTCAATACCGAAAAAACCGGCAGCGACACCCATGGTCGCGACCATAACGGCAAAACCGACCAGGCCGGCCAGAGCTGCAACGCCGTCGTTACCGGTTAGACCAAGGCACACACCAAGAGCACAGAGAAGCGGCAGATTGGCAAAGATAGAACCACCGGCCTGAGCCATGGTTTTCGAAACAACTGCCGGAAGAAAACTGAAGTTCGAACTACCGATACCAAGCAGCAGACCAGCAACCGGCAAAACCGAAACCGGCAGCATCATTGTTTTTCCGATTTTCTGAAGTGTGGCAAACAGCCCCTGCAAAATCTTCTTCATCAGTTTTCACCTCTGCTTTCTTCGATCAGCTTTTTAAAAGCCCTGCGAACTGAGCCGGCATCGCTCATTCTGATCGCATCACGCACCAGCCGGCCGCATTTTTCTGCCGAAAGTCGTCTGACAGTCGCCTTGACCGTCGGAATGACCGGAATATCGACGCTGAGCTTGCTTATGCCCATACCGATAAGCGCAGCAATCCCTTCAAGGTCGCTGGCAAGACCACCGCAGACACCGACCTCGATCTGGCGTTTACGACCGGCTTCGGCGACAATGCTCATCAGGCGCAGAACCGAAGGATGCATGGCATCGATCTGGGCGGCAAGCTTGGGGTGGCCGCGGTCCATTGCCAGAGCATACTGGGTCAGATCATTCGTGCCGATCGAAAAGAAATCGGCTTCGGCGGCAAAAGAATCAGCAAGCAAAGCCGCAGAGGGTATTTCGACCATAATACCGGTTTTTACCGGCGGAATTCCGATAGCTTCGGCAGTCTGCTGCATAATCTGGCGGGCCTGCCGCCATTCGGAGATATCGGCAATCATAGGAAACATGACCCTGACATCAAATTTCTGCGAAACCCGAAGAATGGCGCGCAGCTGAATCTTCAAAATCTCGGGGCGGTTGAGACATACTCTTATGCCGCGCTCGCCAAGAAAGGGATTGTCTTCTTCGGGAATCGGCAGATAAGAAAGCGGTTTGTCGCCACCGACATCGAGGGTGCGAATGATTACCGGCCGCTCTTTCCCCATGCGTGCGGCCACTTCAAGATAGGCATCGTATTGCTCATCTTCTGTAGGAGCCACAGAACGGTTCATGAAGAGAAATTCGGAGCGCAGCAGACCGACGCCTTCGGCGCCAAGTTCCACAGCCTGGGCAGTAGATGAAATATCGCCAACATTCGCAGCCACAGTGATTTTTATGGCATCTCTGGTTATGGCCGGCTCGTCGGCGCGCTTCTTTTCTTCGGCGCGGGTCTTCTGCTCAGCCTGCATGGTCGACTCGACAGATTCGACCTCGGCTTCATCGGGCTGAACGGTAAGAAGTCCCTCATTGCCATCGACAACCACAGTGATGCCATCTTCAAGTTCAAGGGCGGCAGGGTCGAGCCCGACAATCGCAGGCAACCCCATGGAACGGGCCAGAATGGCGACATGCGAGGTCGCGCCGCCAGCAACAGTGCAGCAGGCAACTACGGTTTCCTTGTCGATGCTCACAATATTCGATGGCGTCAGATCTTCTGCGATCAGCACCTGTTTTTCGGAGGCACTGAAGTTTTTTTCTTCGATCGACAGGAGAATCCGCAATACCCGGTAGCCGACGTCACGCAGGTCATTGGCTCTGGCAGCCAGAAGCTGGTTATTGAGACTCTGCAGCTTCTGCGCGTGAGCATTAAATGCCTTGTGCCAGGCAAATTGCGCACTTTTACCGGCTATGATCGATCGTTCAACCAGTTCAAGCAGTTCCGGGTCATCGAGCAGATCGGCGTGAGCATTGAAAATTGCTGCTCTCTCCGGGTTGCCACCACGTTTCAGCTTGTCACTGAGAGACGACAACTGCAACACTGCCCTTCTGATGGCATTATTGAATTCGGCCTGTTCGAACTTGCTGCCCCGGCCAGGCTCGACCAGATCATATTTTTCAGCTCTGAGCTTAAAAACTTTACCAATCGCAATGCCGCGGGAAGCGCCTATCCCGGCGAGTTGATTCGCCGAAGCTTTTTCGGCCTTACGGTATTCGGCGGCAGTTTCGGCAGCGGCCGCATGCAGGTTCTCGCCCAGACCTTCGCGCAACTGGGGAACAATGTGGTCTATGGCTTTCTGAGCATCGTGACCATTGGCAATGAGAAGAACCTTGTCGTCTTTGATTACTTCAAGACCCATAACCGCAGAAACACTGCGGGCATTCGCGGTTCTGTCGCCTTTTTTTATCAGCAGTTCACTGTCAAACTGGCGGGCCAAACCAGCCAGAACAGAAGCCGGGCGCGCATGCAGACCAGCCGGGTTTACAATGACGATCGAGTCGGAAACAACTTTATGTATTTCCCGGCTGCTGATCGAGACGTCGGCTGGAGCTGCCGGCATGACGGTAAAAATAATGTCAGAACCGGCTTCGACGGTGCCGGTTTCCTTGATGATCTCGGAAACGGATTCGGGATTTGAAATGACTATCTGAGTAAGAAGACTTCTGGCACTGGTTGCCACAAGGTCAGCATCAAAGCGGATCAATTCCTGGCCTTTTTCAACCAGGTCGCCTTTTTTTACCAGAGCTGCAAAACCACGGCCACCGAGTTTTACGGTATCGAGACCGATGTGAACGAGAACTTCGACGCCAGTGGTGGTTCTGATGGTGAGGGCATGCGACGAAGCGTGCAGCTGAATGATTTCGCCGGCAACCGGGGCTTTCAGACAATCAGATGTCGGATCTAGCGACACTCCGTCGCCAACCAGTTTTTGCGCAAAAACCGGGTCTGGAATGGTCTCGATCGGCATGAGAAAACCGCTCAGGGGGGCAAATATTTCGAGGCGCTCGGCAGAAACTTTTTCGTTCATCTGTACACTCCCTCTGGTTTATCAAAAACATACTAGCAGAGAGAGGTTAAAGTTTCCATAAAATGACGGTAGCGCTTTCGACAGCTCAGAGGGGAACGCCAGGCAACAAAAAACCCCGCCGAAGCGGGGTTTTTGTGAGAGAAGCGGTTAAGATTACTTGAGGGCAACCTTGGCGCCGGCTTCTTCGAGTTTTTTCTTCATCATTTCGGCGTCTGCCTTGGTGAGACCTTCTTTGAGGGTCTTCGGAACTGCATCTACCAGGTCTTTGGCTTCTTTGAGGCCCATGCCGGTCAGTTCGCGAACGACTTTGATTACGTTGATCTTGTTGGCGCCATTGCTTTCGATGACGACGTCGAATTCGTCTTTTTCAGCGGCGGCGGCAGCCGGACCGGCAGCTACCATTACGGGGGCGGCGGCGGTAACGTCGAATTTGGTTTCGATGGCTTTAACAAGTTCAGAAAGTTCGAGAACGGTCATCTTTTCGATAGACTCGAGAATCTGTTCTTTGGTCATTTTATAAACTCCTTATAAGTCTTATGCAAAAATCGGATTGAAATCAGGCAGCGGGGGCTTCGGCCGGAGCAGCACCAGTAGCTTCTTCTCTTTTCTTGCGAAGAGAGTCGAGAACGCCGGCGAGTTTGCGGATCGGACCCTGAACTGCAGATGCGAGCATGGCAAGAAGGTCTTTGCGGCCAGGAACTTTGGAAAGGGCGGTCAGATCTGCTACGTTGAGCAGTTTGCCTTCCATGTAACCAGCTTTGAATGTGAACTTCTTGGCTTTGTCAGCAAAGTCGAACAGAGCTTTAACGGGGGCGATAGGATCGTTGTAACCAAAAGTTACAGCGGTATTACCCTTCATGTGACCTTCAAGCTCTTTCATCGGGGTGGTGTGAAGAGCGCGGCAGAGCAGAGTGTTTTTTACAACTCTCAGTTCAGCGCCTGATTCACGTACGGCTTTGCGCAGAGCGGTCATTTCAGAGACAGTAACGCCTTCGCAGTTAGCGAGAACCACTACCTGTGATTTGGCGAGTTTTTCTGAAAATTCCTTTACGTAGGCTTCTTTGTTAGAGAGATCTTTCAATGTTTTCACCTCCTTGGGGGGGGATAAAGAAAAACCGTTTCCGGCACCAAAACCGGAAACGGTTCGATAATTCTATCGTACTGTCTTCCAGTCTCGGCAGGGAGGCCTTTCGGCCAATTACTTAAGACCTGCGGTCTTCGACCAGTCTCAGTTCAAGTCAGATCAGGCATTACCCTTTTCTGATTCAGCGCGGGCTTCGTTTACATCGAGATCGTAGCCGGGGCCCATGGTTGAGCTGACGGTTACCGATTTGATGTAGGTGCCTTTGGCACCAGACGGCTTGGCTTTGTGAATCGCTTGAAAGAAGGCAAGGAAATTTTCTTTGAGCTTTTTGGCATCAAAAGAAGCTTTTCCAATGGCGGTGTGAATGATCCCGGCCTTTTCAACACGGTACTGGAGTTTACCAGCTTTCAGTTCAGTAATAACCTTGGCTACGTCCATGGTGACGGTACCAACCTTGGGGTTGGGCATCAGGTTACGTGGACCAAGAATTCTACCGAGCTTACCGACGAATCTCATCATGTCGGG
>CAZFUG010000130.1:0-11890 GCA_964522035.1 uncultured bacterium | reverse complement strand
AACGAATCTGGCCTGAACTTTTGACTGGAAGAAAAAGTCAATTACTTCAAAGCTCTGAAAAAACAGCCCGGCGGCAGTTATAAAAATCAGATGGCTTGTATATGGATCATCCGAAGTTGCCTTAACCACAGCAAAAAGTATCAGGTAGACCAGTGCAGCCCCTGCGAATTTAAGCCAGAATGAGGTGCCGAGAATCTGCTGTTCCTTGTCGGGGTGCGCGACCAGTTCCTTTATCACTATGCCGTCGAGGCCAAGTTTGGCTACTCCGGCAAAAATTGAGGTGAAGGCAAGAACATAGCTGAACAGGCCAAATTTTTCGGGGCCGAGAAAGCGCGCCACCCATATTCCGATAAGCAGACCGGCGAGCAGGCGCAGAACGCTTTCACAAAGCATCCATGTTGTGTTCGACAAATAACGCCTGAGCCCGTGATTTGTTCTTAGATTCCTTATTTTCTGCAGAATTTGCAATGTTATGACAATCGCTCTTTCAGACTTTAACCCAGTTAAGATCTTTTACTTTTGGCCAGCGGTTCTTGCGGGCATCTTCGGTATAAGGATCCTTCTGGCACGAAGACGGGTCTACTTCTGGCAGAAATTGCTCGCCACAATCATTCCTGACAAAAAACGCATTGTTGCCATAGCGGTTAGTGCCAACCAGTCGGTATCCCTTTTTCCTGGCAAGGCCAGTCATTGCCGAAAGGGATGCGCCGTAAAAATCCTGAACCGGCATGCGGAAATCAGGGGCATAAGGCACGGTAATCGATGCGTCAGGGGGGCATAAATTGTTGATTTCGCAGACAATGACGCGCGGTCTGACTGCTTCGAGTGCAGCAAGAACCCAGTAGTCGACCCCGTCAATGTCGAGTGACAGCAGGTCTATCTCTCCTGATACTCCTGCACCGGTGAGCAGCGTGTTGATGTTTTCGGCAGTGATCCAGGCCTGCTCGAACCGGGGCGGAAAAAGCCATGAATCGCGGGAAATGCTGTAAAATTCACGCCCTCTGGCGACGCTTCTGGGGCAACCATCGAACAGATAGCCCCACCAGCCATGGTTTAATATCAGGTTGGCTGCGTTGCATTCAATTCCGTTGCTGGCACATATTTCAACGACCTTTTTGTTCGTTGTGCCGATCAGAGCAAAAATATACAGAAGTATTCCGTCTTCTTCAAACTGTGAATGGCATCTAAAGCCCACATCATCAAATCGTGGCAGTGGCCTTTTGCCGTCTGAAGCCATATTACGAAAAGTCTGGTATAAAACCTGCTGAGCAGCCTTTGCGGGGGAAGGTCCGCCGGTTTCGATCAAACCTTCGGCAAACCAGTTGAGAAGCTTGTTTCTAAATGACCGCAGAAGGGCTTTCGCTTTTATGTTCATTACTATTACCCCGTTACATGTTTGGCCTGGCGAGAGGATTCTACCAAAAGCCCCTCTGTAGTTCAATTTAAAATTGGCCGCAGACTTATTCGGGTTTTCAGGAGCAAAAAATACTGTGGGCAAGTATGTTGTTGTCTGCAGCATTTGCTGGTGATATTATCAGACATTATGAATTGCTGATTCTCTCTGACACAGTAAAATTCAGTTGAGGTACTAATGAAAGTAATGATCACCGGCGGTGCCGGTTTTTTGGGGATAAATCTGGTCCGCAGTCTGCTGGCACATGGCGCGGCCGTCGTGTCGCTCGACATTGCCGAGTTCGATTACCCGGAGCGCGGTCAGATAACTGTGGTAAAGGGCGATATTCGGCGTGCCGACGATGTTGCACGAGCTCTCGCGGGCTGTGATGCTGTGGTGCACTGCGCTGCCGCCCTGCCTTTGTATACCCCCGAAGATATTTATTCTACTGATATCGAAGGCACCCGCACCGTCATGGAACAGGCCGAAAAGGCCGGTATTAAAAGGGTTGTGCATATTTCGTCGACCGCCGTTTATGGCGTGCCTGATCATCACCCGCTTTTCGAAGATGATCAGTTGATCGGGGTCGGGCCCTATGGCGAAGCCAAGATCGAGGCCGAGAAAGTCTGTTTTTCATATCGCGACCGGGGAATGTGCGTGCCGGTCATCAGGCCGAAGTCGTTTGTCGGCCCTGAGCGGCTCGGCGTCTTTGCCATGCTTTATGAATGGGCGAGCGAAGGCCACGGTTTTCCGATTCTCGGCAAGGGGCGCAATCTCTATCAGTATCTCGATGTTGAAGATCTCTGCGACGTGATCTACACCTGCCTGACCGGTGACGAAAAGTTGGTTAACGACACTTTCAATGTCGGCGCAAAAGAATTCGGCACCTTCCGTGACGACTTTCAGGCCGTTCTCGATCATGCCGGCTTTGGTAAACGCATTGTGACCTTTCCGGCCGGGCCGGCGATCGCAATTCTCAGACTTCTTGAGAAGCTGAAACTTTCGCCGCTTTACAAATGGGTTTATGAAACGGCCTGCCAGGAATCTTTCGTTTCGATCGAGAAGGCCGAAAAGAAGCTCGGATTCGCGCCGAAATTTTCCAATAAACAGGCGCTGATACGCAATTACGAATGGTACATGGCGAATAAAAAGAACTTTGCGAATGCTTCTGGCATTTCGCACAGGGTGCCGTGGAGCCAGGGGATTCTCAAGCTGGTAAAATATCTGTTTTGAGGTGAATATGAAAATACTTGTGACCGGTGGTGCGGGTTTAATTGGTTCTGCTCTCATCTGGGGCCTGAATCAGCGTGGTATCGACGATATTTTTGTGGTTGACCGGCTTGGCAACGGCGAAAAATGGAAAAACCTCAGAAACCTGAGATTTGCTGATTATTGCGAAAAGAACGATTTTCTTGAAAAGCTTGAATTTGGCTTGTTTGATGACCACAGCTTTGATGCGGTGCTGCATCTTGGCGCCTGCTCGAGCACGACCGAAACCGATGCCACCTACCTGATCAAGAATAATTTTGAATTCAGCAAGTCTCTGGCAAAATGGGCCGACAGCCGGCGCACGCGCTTTATCTATGCCAGCAGCGCTGCAACCTTTGGAGATGGTGAAAGTGGATTTGTCGACAACAATGCCGATATCGAAAAACTGCAGCCGCTCAATATGTATGGCTATTCAAAGCAGCTTTTCGATCTGTGGCTGAAGCGTCATGACATGCTTGACCGCGTTGTCGGCCTCAAATACTTCAATGTCTTCGGCCCGAATGAGTATCACAAGGGCTCGATGCGCAGCTTCATTCTCAAGGCCTACGAGCAGATAAGGGCGACCGGGCAGGTGCATCTGTTCAAATCTCATCGCCCTGATTATAAAGACGGTGAACAGCTGCGCGACTTCGTTTATGTCAAAGATGCGGTTGCCATGACCCTGCATTTTCTCGATAACAACGCCGGTGGTCTTTTCAATATCGCTACCGGGGTTGCAAGAAGCTGGAACGATCTGGTCAGAGCTACTTTTGCGGCAATGAATATTCCGCCGAAGATCAGCTATGTCGACATGCCCGAATCGATTCGCAATCAGTATCAGTATTTTACCCGCGGCGATATTACAAGATTGCGTTTAACAGGGTATGATCGGGCGACCAGCCCTCTTGAAGAGTCTATTGATGACTATGTAAAGAATTATCTCAATTCCGGAGCCTGTCTCTCAGTTTGATAAACAGCTTAAGCAAGAACGGGGCGGCAAAAGCCGCCCCGTTCTCATTTATAAAGAGTTATCTTAACATCAGGGTGGGGGTGCTGCCGAATTTGAGCGTAGTCTGCAGCTTGCCGAGCAGAGCGGGCAGGTCGCTGTTCATGCTGCTGAGTTCGCCCCATACTTCTGAGAAGGATTTTCTGGCAACGCGTTTGACGAGAGCGGCGCTTTCGAGTTTCGCCAGTTTGCAGGCTTCTTCCATGGCTTCTTCACGATAGCCGATGGCATCAACCAGGCCGTTGTCTTTGGCTTTCTGGGCAGTGTAGATGCCGCCGTCGGCAAGTTTTATCACCGCTTCTCGGTCGAGCTTGCGGCTTGCGGCGACGATATCGATAAAGCGGTCGTAGACGCCGTTGATGATATGCATCAGCATGGTTTTTTCTTCTTCGGAGAGTTGCTTGAAGGGCGAAAGAACGTCTTTCATCGGGGTCTTGTCTGACTTTAGGGTAATTGCCTTGAGACCGACCTTTTCGGCGAGTTCCTGAACATTCAGGGCCTGCATCAGCACCCCGATACTGCCGATCAGAGATGTCGGGTGGGCCAGAATGCGGTCGGCGGCGCAGGCTACATAATAAGCGCCGGAGGCACCCATGGTGCCGATCAGTGCAATGACCGGCTTGCCGGTCTGTTCGCGCAGTTTATTGATCTGGTGATACATAACGTCGCTGGCCGTAACTTCGCCGCCTGGCGAATTGATTTCGAGCAGAATGGCTTTGATGGCTTTGCGTTTGCGGGCGGCTTCAAGATCTTTTTTCAGTTCTTCGATCATGTCTTTGCCGGCTTTGAACGGGTTCGTCTCGTCTTCGTCAGCTTCGTGAATCACGCCGCGGACCCGCACCAGAAGAATTTCGTCTGCTGCGTCTTCATCGCCTTCGACGAACTGTACCCTGATCTTTTTCTTTGTTTCCTGACCGCCGCCGAGAAGGCTGCCAAGCAGACCCTGAGCCGAAGCGGCAAGTGAAAAAGCAAAAACAAGAAAAATGGTGAGACAAAAGGTTTTTTTCATTCTGAAACTCCTGTTTTATTTGGCATTTTGAATTATCAGCCAGCGATTAAGGCCTTCACGATCGGGGCAGCCATCTGCTGCTGCTTTGCAGATCGCACAGCGCAGGCAGCGCTGCCATGGCAGAAGATCACTGGCAAGTCGGCCGCCCAGCCAGAGAGGCTCGCGATTCAATGTCCGGCCAAGGGCGACAAAGTCGGCTGTTCCTTTTTTCAGGCGGTTGAGGGCAACCTGCGGGGTGCTGACCTTGCCCGCAAGAACGGTGAGAAATCTTGTTTCATTGCGAAAGATATGCGTATCGTCAGAAAAAGGGGCGTCGGGGGCGGTTTTATCGAGTGCCGGGTGCAGCAGCAGAGGGTTGCCGAATTTGAGCCCTTCGGTCACTCTGAACAGCTCAACCCCTTCGCTTTTGATCGACTGGGCTGTTTTTATGGCATTGTTCAGGCCATAACCACCGGGCAGCAGGTCGCGAAGCGGCATGCTGACAAAAAGCAGCAGGTCCGGGACTGCCTGTTTTACTATTCTGACCAGTTGCTGTAAGAATCGGTCGCCGCCGCCGGTTTCGAAGGCATAATCATCGCGTCTGGTATTGGTTATCGGCGATAAAAACTGGTGGGGAAGAGCGCTGCCGGCTGCCTGAATTTCAATCCCGGAAAAGCCGGAGTTCCAGGCTAGTTTTGCCGCAGCGGCATATTCGCCGAGAACCTGAGCGATTTTTTCTTTCTTCATTTCGACGATGTTGGCTGAAATTCTTTTGATGCGCGGCTGCCCCGCGCCATAAACCGTCTGGTTCAGCCCGGGTATTGCATTGATGCCGCCATGGTAAAGCTGCGCGACCGGAAGTGCGCCGCGGTTTCTGATTTTTTCGACAAGGCGTGAGAGCCCGCTGACGGCTTCAGGTCGAAACAGGCTCAGCTGTTTCTGCCATGACTGGCCTTCGGCAGAAATGGCGGCAGCTTCGACAATTACCATGCCGACGTCGGTGTCGGCGAGGTTATGGTAGTAATCGAGCATGGAAGCGCTGACACGCCCATCCGGCTCAGCCAGATGGCTGGGCGGTGGAGTCGCAATGACGCGATTTTTAAGTTCGCAGTTGCGCAGGGTGACCGGTGAAAACAGGCTTGAAATCATAGGTCTGATAATACTGCCTCTTACCCTCTGCGGTCAAGACAGGAAAAAAAGTGATAAAAACAGAGTCATGTGATAAATTTGTGACATTATGAACAATATTCCAGAATTTCCAAATCAGACAGAAATTACCTCAGAACACGTTGAAATAATAAAAAAGGCTCTGGTTGACCAGGATATCAGGTCGGCAGATTACTCGGTCTATTATCTTACCGGCTGGTTTTATCATCGCCCGGCACGTATCAGCAGAATCGGCGACCGTCTGGTTCTCGATGTCGAGGGCAAACAGGGCGGGCATATTTTTCTTGGCCCGCTCGGAACAGGCCCGCTCAAACCCGCAGTTGAAAAGCTGCTCTATCATGCCGAAAAAGACTTTGGCGAAGAGCGGGTTCTGCGGTTTATTCCCCATCGTCTTGCCGAAGCGATAGCCGCCGAAATCACTCCTGCCCGTTCAGAAGAGCATCGCAATTATTTCGATTATCTCTATCTGCGCGAAGAACTCGCCGATCTAACCGGCGGCAAGTTCGCGAAGCGGCGCAATCAGCTCAACAAATTTCAGCGCGAAAATAATGCCGAAGTCGTCATTTTGAAAGAAGAAGACAACGAACAGATTCTCAAATGCCTCGACCGCTGGTATGAAAACTACGGCGACGAAGACCCCTTCCTCGAAATGGAAAGAGAATCAGTGCGGCGCATGTTGCCAAACATCTGGAAACTTGGCGGCATGGGCGTCAGAGTGCAGGTTCAGGAGCACATGTGCGGAATCAGCTGGGCGGTGCCGATCACTGACGAAACCTGGCTGGTGCCCGTCGAAAAAGCCCCGCGCGAAGTCAAGGGCATGTACCAGTATGTAAACTGGGCTCTGGCCAATAGTCTGCCAGCACATGTCAAGATACTCAACCGTGAGGCAGACATGGGTATTGAAGGACTGCGCATTGCCAAAGAGCGCTATAACCCGATGGGCTTCGAAAAGAAAATCACTTTCTGGTTCTGATTTTCAACCAGCCGGTTATCTGTTAGCTCAGGCTATGATCGAGAAGATTTTCACAAACAGCGCTTGTTCTAGTCGCAGATGCTTATTGCTGCCTGTATAAATTAGCCGCGTTACTGTACCGGTAAACCGATTTAATTTCCCCGTAAGCGATGGCTTTTATTGCGGATCTGCAATGATTTTGACCCGGTATTGCTGCCGCCATAGCTTGCCTGTCTGGCATGACCCGGGTGTGGTTAAGCTTTTTGCACGTTTCTGCCGATAATTATAGTAAGGTTCAGCAGAAAAGAGATACCTATGACTATCAGAAGGCAGACAGATCTTGTTTGGCGCTGGTTGCGTGCGGTTCTTTTCTATTTCGTTGCAGCCGTGGTTCTTGGCGGTTGTGCTGCAGAATCACCTAACCCATTGGCAGTCGAAAACCTGAATGGCACACCGCCAAAACAGGAAAGTGCATCACTGCATCTTGACTGCAGCGGCATTCTCAATGGTTCGTTTTTTCCGGGCGGTAACGAAGTTACCCGGCCTTTCATGCATCCGATAAATTTCACCGGTAAATGGAGCATGAAACACATGGATAAGAGCCAGTGGTATATGGCAACGACCGCTGAAAAAGGCGCCCGAATCGATGTTGTGGCAACCATGACCCGCGTCGTATTTGATTTCTGGGATTACGAATTTTATGACAATCCTGGAAAAGTTTCATTCCTGATTGACGGAAAGCCTCTTGGAACCTTCGATCTTGTCAGACCGGGCCCGGATGGGCTGAAATTTCTCTATTATCAGGTTGCCACTCAGAAAAACACCGTGGCAACGGTTTCGATGATTCTGGAGTCGGGGCGGGTAACCCTTACCGGGTTTTTGATCAACACATTCGACCCGAAATTCCCTTATTGAGGCTTTTGCCGCAGTTTACCGCGCCGCTCAGCCGCCACCTACCATCAACATGAGTTCAAGCCGGTCGCCATTGCCGAGTTGTTCGCTGTGCGGGCAGCGTTTTCCGTTACGTATGACCTGTATGTAATTTATATGGCCTTTGTCAAAATGCAGGGTTTCGAGAAACCCCTTGACTGTGAGTTTTTCTGTCAGATCGAATTCCTGCTCCTTATTGTAAGGGCCGCTGTTTATGGCTCCGACAAATTCAACTCTGATTTTCATAATGGTTCCTTTGCGGGGTTTCAGGCCCGGCAGCCCGGGCAGCCCGGCGTTCTTCCCATTGGAATGCGGTGATATCTGAGTTCCCATGCATCAAAGCAGATCACGTCACGTTCAATATGACTTTCGACAAGGTATCTCAGGGCCATCGACACGGCAACCGATGCAATAATCGTCACAATCGGGCCGATAATGCCTGAATTATGAACAGAAGGAAAGTCATCGACCATCGTATCTTCAGGAATAAGACAGCGCAGACACGCTGTATCGAACGGGTTGATCATCATGCTCTGGCCTGAAGAGGCGGTGACCCCTGAATATATCCATGGCTGGCCAGAGCTGAGCGTCTGACTGTTTATGATAAACCTGGTCGCAAAATTGTCGGTGGCATCGAGAATCAGGTCGCAGCCGGAAAAAATATCGGCAAAATTGGCGTCGGTAAGGCGCTCGGTAAATGCTTCGATTTTGATCTCGGAATTGATGCCGGCCAGCTTTTCTGCCGCGCGCTGGGCTTTGAGAGCCCCGATGTCAGATTCGTCAAAAAGCATCTGACGCTGCAGGTTAGATAGCTCGACCCTGTCATTATCGATAATGACGAGTGAACCAATGCCGGCGCGGGTGCAGAGACTGGCCATATTTGTGCCAAGCGCGCCGATGCCTACAATGCCAATCTGGGCTTTCTGAAGCTTCTTCTGGCCGCTCTGGCCGAGCGGTTTAAAAAGAATCTGCTTTTCGTAGCGTGCGAAAGGTTGCATCAGACAACTTTTATGGTTTCATCACCAACAGTGACAGTCATGCCTTTGCGGACTTTGCGGCGTTTTCGCGATTCAACCTCGCCATCGACCTTTACCATGCCGTTTTCGACAAGCAGTTTTGCCTGTCCGCCGGTTTCGCTGAGGCCCATGAACTTGATCAGTTTGATCAGTTCGATAAAGTCTTCGGTTAATTCAAAAGTCAGAACAGATTTGTTGTTATTCATCTTCAATTATCTTTTCGTCAGGCGTTGCGCCAATTTTGTTGAGAATTTTCTGCAGTATCTGAGCCTTGTAAAGTTTCCATTTCATGTCGCGAAAATCTTTGTCGTTGCCACCGGAGAGAAAACCGAGCGGAATCTCGAAGCCGCCGGCGGTTTTTTTGCCGCCGCCGAAGTATCGGCCATTTGAAGCTTTGCCAAAGACTTCCTTCAAAAACTCATCAGGGTCAATAGTAATTCTCGAGGTGCGCATCGAGCCGATGATTGCTTCTTCCTGATCGCTCTGGGCAATAACACCAAATACAATCGCCGTGTGAATATTCTCTTCAGTAAGCAGAAAATCAGCGGCCTGAGGAATAGCGTCGCGGTCTTCACAGCGTACATAGCCGATTCCTGCGATCGAGAAGCTTTCTTTGATGGTGCGCGAGGCCAGCGCTTCCTGAATTATCTGCATTGTCTGTCGCGATCTGGCCTGACTGGTTATCTGAGCCAGCAGATCGCTGTCAACAAACCTGCTGAGAAATGAAGCCGCCCTGAAATCTTCTGGATTGGCGCGGATAAAACCGCAGGTGTCTGTTTTCAGGCCATGCATCAAAGCAGTAGCGACCATGATATGCTCTTTTTTGGAGCGTTCAAGCGTTACCAGTTCTTCACGAAAATAGTCAGCAAAAATAGTTGCGGTCGCACCGACCTTGCGAATGTCGGAAAATCCGGGCTTAAGACGATGCTGCAGTTCGTGATGATCGACGACAATCAGTTCTGGAATTTTTGCCGCCTGCAGTGCATCGACGATCGGTCCGGCGGTGGTGCCCTGGTTGTCGACAAAGACAGCGCCATGATACTGCGAGAGATCAAGGCCGCTTTCCCAGCGGCGCATTTCTATACCAAGCAGCTTCACGAGAGCGATATTCTCGGGGTGACTTATCTGGCCGGCGTAAAGGATGTCGACATGGATACCGTATGCCTCAGAAATAACCCTGTGGGCAAGTCCGGTGGAAATTGCGTCTGGATCAGGGTAATTCTGAATTACGATGAGGTGCTTCTGGCCATGGCAGCGTTCCAGAAGCGCCTTAAGCTCATCGCGCTTTTTGCGCCCAAGTGTGTTGTCGTCGAATCGAATTGTCGAAACCACGCTCACCGGGGCTTCAGTCTGGGCATCCTTCATAAAAAATCGGCTCCTTGAGGAGTGTATACTTATTTTATAACATAAAGCCCCGGCTTTTTCAGCCGGGCAAATTCAAGATTATTCGTAGGGCTCGATATGAACGAGCACATCGACGATGTCTGGTCCTTCATCGAGCAGACGGCGTTTGCAGATGCCCGAGATTGTGTGCCCCTCGCGTACCGTGAGCTTTTCGTCGACCTGAATGTGCAAATCTACATGCAGACCGGATCCATGAAAGCGAGAACGAACCGCATGCACCGACTCGACGCCGTCGACCTTCAAGACAATGGTTTCGATGGTTTTGAGAACCGCGGCATCGGCTCCGGCATCGGTAAGTTCGGCCAGCGAAGGGCTGCAGATTTTCCAGGCGGCCTGAATGATGAAAGCTGAAACAGCAAGTGTCGCTACCGGGTCCATGAAAGCCCATTTCGGGTTGTACATCGCCAGGCTTATGGCAATGGCAACCGGAATCGATGATAGACAGTCGCTGCGATGATGCCAGGCATTGGCCATGACCGCAGAAGATTTAACCCTTTTGCCGACTTCTGCTGTCCAGCGATAGAGCCACTCTTTGGAAAAAATCGAGATAATGGCAATTATGAGGGTAATGCCGGCCGGAACCACATATTGGCCATGATGAAACTTCTCGATTGCTCCCCATCCGAGAAAGAGCCCGGCAAGGCCTAGAACCGCGCCAATGAAAATTGAGATCATCGCTTCGATGCGGCGGTGACCGTAGGGATGGCATGAATCGGGCGGCTGATTCCAGTATTTGACCCCAACGATCACGGCAATATCAGTTGACGCGTCAGAAAGACTGTGGACGCCGTCGGCCATTACCGAGCTGCTGTTACCCACAAACCCGATGAGAATTTTACCGAGAGTCAGAAAAAGGTTGATAACCAGACCGATGATGGTTACCCGTTTAACTTCGCTTTCGGTTGAAAGTTGAGGAGTATTTGCGGTGACAACAGTAGAATCATTCATAAAAAGCCTCCAGAAAGATTTTATGAAGATCTGACCAGAGGTCTTTGCGAACTGATCTTCGGAAAGATTAGCGGCAAAATGGAATCAGGGCTTGTACCAAGCAGCGTCGAGGGCAGCAATCAGATTGACCACCCAGCCGAGAAAGATTATCCAGAGCATCAGGTGACCAACAAAATAAAAGAAAGCAGCAAAAGGGCGACCCTGGATGAGCTGCCCGAGCCCGGGGATGAAAAAGCTGGCGAGAGCCGCGATTACATTGCCTGAAGAACCCTGGCCGGTCATGGTTTACTCCTGATAAAAAATATATGCTCGATTCTAAGTGAATCGCGTCATTTAATCAACCCCTGCAACTACATGACAGCAATTTTCGGTCAATCACTGTCATTAAAATTGAAAAGGGTGCTATTTCGCTTTTCTCTGAGCGGAGACAAAGCGGGTAAACCCGTATAGAGCAGATCGATCAGGGATGTAGCGAAAAATTTCACAAGCAATGGCGGGGTTATGGGGGGTAATGTCGGTCTGAGGTTGCAGATGCCGTGTTTTTAAAATTTGTGAAAAAAAGCTGCGGCAGAAGAGCAGTATTCCCGATACTAGATTTGAGAAAATTTTAGAAAATACGTTTTGCCTATGGAGGTAATTGTTGGAAGCGCTAGCCAGATTGATCGATACTGTTAATGGCTTTTTGTGGGGTTACTTTCTGATGTTTCTGATCGTCGGAACCGGCATATTTCTGACGATTCGCATGCGTTTCGTTCAGATCCGCTTTTTCGGACATGCCTGGTCACTGATTTCCGGCCGCTGGGCCAAGCACGATGACAAAGGCGAGATAACCCATTTC
>CAZFUG010000129.1:7527-11984 GCA_964522035.1 uncultured bacterium | reverse complement strand
CGCATTATCCGCATTTGATAGTGCGGGTTTTGTTTTTCCGGGATTTTTTATGAAGCTTTGATTTGTCAGAGGATATGAATATTTGGGGTCATTGTTCAGTTTTCAGCAGTTCGGCCAGGAAATTTCTGAAAGATTCAAGCGCTTCACCAGCCTCGATTATGAATTTTCGCGTCTGGTTGCCGATTTTCAGAACAAAGAGGCCCGATCCCATTTTTCTGGCACTCAAATGTTTTTCTGTGTCTTTTTCAAGAAGATCAACTTTTTCCAGAATCGTTTGTGTCATACCTTCTGCTAGATCTGCTGATGCTGGCGCTCCGCCAGAATAGAACCCTGACGAACTGTTTTCCGGTTGAACCGGTATATACTCAAGGCTTCCGCTGCCGGATGCGATTATGAACAACAGAAAACGGTTGTTGCTGCCGTCAGAAAAAGAAAGAACCGGAGCGTTACCCCTGTCGGGGTTTTCATTAATATTTCCCGTTCCTGAGGCGCAAAAAGAAGCTGAAATGAAGAAAAATATGAACGAAAACAATACGGTAAATTTAGCAGGCATAGACTTTAAATCCTGATTGATATTCAAAATTCCGGGAAACTGGCTGAGATAATTATTTTTGCCAGCTTCATGATAATATCTTATTTAGAGTTTTGGGTAATAGTTAATCAGATTAAAAAATCGATAAAACAGGGAAGATGTTTATGAATGCTGAAAAGACAGAACAGATTTCTATCCGGCCGCAGATGGTCAAGGATGCGAAAGTTTTTTATCAGATTCTGACGCAGGGAAACTTCAGATTTTTTCCGGTTAATGTTGCCTCAATTGAAGCAGAGAGGCGATTTCTGCGCAAGAACGTCAGACAATGGAAAGCCGGCGAAACCTGGAACTTCTCGATCATGCTCGGCGACCGCCTGATTGGTGCAATCGGTGTAATGCCCGAAGATGGCCGTCCCTATTGCGCCGAAATCGGTTATTTCATTGAAGCTTCGCAACATGGCCGCGGTTATGCCCTGCAGGCGGTGAGACTCGTCGAAGAATATATAATTGCCAATCTGCCGAAGATCAGACGCCTGTTTGCCTGTATGGTCGTCGATAATCTGCCGAGTGCCAGAGTGGCCGAAAAGGCCGGTTTTACGCGCGAGGGCCGCCTTGCCGGTTACTTAAAAGTGGGCGAAAAATATCACGATGCCTTTATCTACGGCAAACTGATCAGATAAAATACTCGATGCCCGAGATTTTGACCTGAGACTGAGCGCCAATACGGCGAATGATATTGGCCGCGAGAAAATGGCCGATCTTCAGGCAGGTTTCGAGATTCAGCTTTTTGTACTGGCCGTAAAAAAAGCCTGCCTGAAAGTTGTCGCCGGCGCCATTCGTATCTTTGACATCTTCAACCTTATAGGCCGAAACCCTGATTTCGCCATCAGGAGTAATCGCTACCGCACCTTCGCTGCCAAGTTTGATTACTGCCAGATCGGTATATCTGAGCAGAGGCCTGAAGTCGCGACTGCCTTCGCAAAGGGCCTTGGCTTCATCTTCGTTGGCAAAGAGAATATCGATTTTTTCGCTGAGAAAAGTGTCGATCTGGTCGCGCGCCGATTTGACCACAAGGCTGTCACCAAGATCGAAGGAAATTTTGGTGCCGGCTTTGCGCGCAATCGATACTGCGTGTCTGGTCGCCACGTTGATCGGATTGTTGCCGCGGAATTCGTAGGCCGAAAAGTGCAGAAATTCTGAACTTTTTATCAGGCTGTGCAGTATTTCGTATTCATAGAGCTGCTTGGCAACCCCGAAATCGAGACCGAAAGTTCTCTGTCCGTCCGGGCTGATCAGCGTGTAGCAGAGGCCTGAGTTGCCGCGCTTGATCGAAACATAAGTGTCGATATCATTGTCGCGCAGGTTGTTGATGTAATCATAGCCGAAGTCATCGCAGCCGACACAGCCGATAAAAGCACATTTGAGGCCGAGATTGCTGGCCCCATAAATGACGTTGGTCGGCGAGCCGCCCGGGGCAATGCGGGGTTTGTAGGTGTTGACAATGCTGGCGAGCTTTTTGAGGTTCTCTTCGTTGAGCGCAATGCTGTTGCCTTTGGGCAGATCGAGTTTCTGCAGCATTTCATCGCTGACTTCGACGATGATGTCGGTAAGAGCATCTGAGATTGCGGTAATCTGATACTTCCTGTTTTCGGCACAGCCGCTCATAATTAAACCCCGGCGTAATTAGGATGCTGCAAAGCTTAATGCCAACCGCCCCCAAAGTCAATGTCGGCCGTCTTTAAAATGACCGAGTCTTTTGGCGTGTTAATTATGGCGAAATGTTGTAAGATATAGGCACATTTTTCATGCGTTTTATCGGAGCATTGTCGATGATTTTTCTTCTGACCGGGCGGGTTGCCGATGCTGCCTGCTGATGCGAGAATCGTGCGCGGCGAAACCTCGGTGGCAATTACCGACCTGCGCGAAGAACACCCGGTTACGGGTGCGTCGGGCTGGTCAGAGGTCAGCACTACCCGTATCCGCGACGTCTACGTCAACTACGACCACAAAACGCCCCTTTTTAAACTGGTCACTTCGAGAGGTGCCGTTCTGCGCTGCACTCCCGACCAGCTTTGTTTTGGCCGCATCAACCCTCAGGTAAGACAGTATTCACTGTATCTGCACGAACGCTCTTCTCTTGGTTTCAGAGTTGCCATGTCTTCAGACCTGCTGAAAGAGATTTTCAACATGGCAACGATCAAACACGAAGCCAGTTCGGGCACTGAGCTGATCGACCGGGTCTGGATCATCGAAACGACCGGTAATCTGCCAAATGCCTTGTTTATGCAGAAATACGCCGTTTTCAAATACGGTCTGCCCGATATACCTTTCTCGGCACGTCAGCCCGATGCCGAGCTTTCAGAAGAACTCACCCGCCAGATCTTCAACAGTATCGATACCCCTTCACGGGCACATGAACTGTTACGTGATGCGCACATGTTCGTCGAACATCCGCATATCACCATGCGTGTTTCGGGCAGCGAACAACCGCGCAGCAATTCCATTCAGTTCGTGATTTTTGGCGGCAGCGAAAAAGGTTCGCAGAGCGGTTTTTCGCATCTGATTCAGATCACCGGCGCGACCGACCCGAATCGCGCCGAGCACCGCCAGTTCAGCCGCAGACAGGGCAAGCACGGCCTCTGGCAGCTCGAAATCACCCGCGACGATATGGAAGAAGCCGAACTTTTTGTTAAAACCCTGTCACACCTCGACAATCTCGAAGTTGTCAAAAAAATACAGCTTACCCGCAAACAGCCGTTTTATGTACTGCCCGCTTCGCACCTCAAACCCGGAATGCTCGTTCCGGTAATCGGCCGCAAAGGCCAGATCGAAGAAGATTCTGTGGCAACGGTCAGCACCGAAGAATACCGCGGCCCGCTCTATAACCTGCAGGTGCATGAACTGCACAACTTTATCGTCGGCAGCTGGGTCGTGATGTGTTACAACCCGGCCAGCCGCCTCACCGGAGACTAAATCGTGTTCAGCCCGATCGAAAAAACCATCGCAAAACTCAACGAACGCCAGCAGGAAGCGGTTCGCATCACCGAAGGCCCGCTGCTGGTAGTTGCCGGCGCCGGCTCGGGTAAAACCCGTATGCTGACTGTGCGTATCGCCCATCTGATCGAAAACTGCCAGGTCGACCCGTCGGCAATTCTGGCGGTAACCTTTACCAACAAAGCCGCAAAAGAAATGCGCGAGCGGGTGCGCGATCTCGTTGCCGGTGCCGAACGCGTTACCCTGACCACCTTTCACTCTTTCTGCTGCCTTCTGTTGCGCCGCTGGCACAAGTATGCCGGCTTTGCCGACGGCTTCACCATTTATGATGAATCTGACAGCGAAAAGCTGATGAAGAATGTTCTCAAAGAACATAAAATTGATACCAAGCGGATGACTCCAAGGTCAGTGCTCGAACTGATCTCATCGGCAAAGAATGAACTGATCGGGCCCGAAGAATATCTCGGCTTCGCCGGCCAGACAACGAATACCCAGAATACCGCGAAGATTTACGCGGCCTACCAGAGCCAGCTGATGCAGAATCAGGCCGTCGATTTCGACGATCTGATTTTCAAGGCTTATTACCTGCTGCGCAATAACCCGGAGCTGCTGCAGAAGCTGCAGAACCAGTACCGCTATTTTCTCATCGACGAATATCAGGACACCAACCACGCCCAGTATCGGCTGATTTCGCTTATTTCGAGCGCCAGCCGTAATCTCTGCGTTGTTGGCGACGAAGATCAGTCGATCTACAGCTGGCGTGGCGCAACCATTCGTAATATTCAAGACTTTGCCAAAGATTTCGAAGGCGCTCAGATCGTTAAACTCGAACAAAACTATCGATCGACCCAGAATATTCTCGACGCCGCCGGCGCCGTTATTGCCAACAACAAAAGCGCACACCCGAAACGCCTCTGGACCGAACAGCAGG
>CAZFUG010000129.1:0-7517 GCA_964522035.1 uncultured bacterium | reverse complement strand
CTCCTCACCTTTCAGCGTGCCGGCGATGACCGCGAAGAGGCTGAATGGATCGTCAGAAAAATCCAGGCCCTGCGTAACGCGGGCCGCCAGTCGGGCGATTTTGCGCTGCTGTTCAGAATGAACAGCTTGAGCCGGCCGATTGAACAGGCTCTGCAGCGTGCCGGCCTGCCTTACGACATTACCGGTGGCCTCAAGTTCTTCGATCGCCGCGAAGTTAAAGATATCCTTGCCTATCTCAGGGTTATCGATAACCCCAAAGACAGCATATCGCTCGAGCGCATCATCAATACCCCGAAGCGCGGCATCGGCGACAGCACGGTCAGCCGTCTCTACGGCGATGGCAGCGTGCCGCTCTGGGATGCCGTAGCCGCCGAGGGCGGTCGCAGCCCCGATTCAAAGATCGGCAAATTCTTCACAATGATGCTCGAACTCATGGAAGCCGCTTCTGAGTTGCGCGTTTCACAGCTGTGCCGCAAGGTGATCGATGACACCGATTATTTCAAGTATCTGAAAGACGATGATCCTGAATCGGCTGAAGATCGCCGCAACAACGTCGAAGCCCTGGTTTCTGACATCAGATACCAGGAAGAAGACAACATAAGCCTGAAGCTGCACGATTATCTCGCAAACACCGCTTTGCACGCTGCCGCTGATGATCTCGATGAAACCCAGCAGAAAGTGCATCTGATGACCCTGCACAATGCCAAGGGCCTCGAATTTCCGGTGGTTTTCATGGTTGCCATGGAAGAAGGCATCTTCCCGCACAGCTCTTCTAAAGAAGCACCCGAACAGCTCGAAGAGGAACGCCGGCTTGCCTATGTCGGCATGACGCGTGCCCGCGAATGCCTTTTCCTCAGTGCTGCCAGTCGGCGCATGATGTTCGGTTCATGGGGCTCGAACCCGGTCTCACGTTTCGTAACCGAAGTGCCTACCCATCTCTTTCACGGGCGAACCGCTTCTGCTGGCATGTCTGCCGCCGGTCGTGCCGCCTCAGCTGCGGGTTCTGTTATTCCGGGTGCCGTGACCAGCCGCCCCAAATCGGGTGCTTTCACGTTCAATCCGCAGGTGAAGTGGTCAGAGCCGAAAAAAAGTGCGGCGGCACCGATTCAAGGTGACACCGTCAGCGGAACCATGTTAAATTTAAAGCCGGGCGTCAGGGTCGTGCATCAGATTTTCGGGCCCGGCCGGGTCGAAGAAACGACCGGCGCATCTCTTGCAGAATTCAGGGTTACAGTACGTTTCGAACAGAAGGGGCTTAAAACATTGCTCTTGCAGTATGCCGCACTTCAGGTTATAAATAGCGAAAACGCATAGGAGGTCAACGTATGAGATTTTTGCGATTTGTCTGGAAGCTGTTTGTTATGGCCAGCGTCTTTGGCATAGGTTATATCATCGGTCGCGAACACAGCTTCGAAGAAGAAGAAATGTGGGAAGACGAAGCCGAGAAGAAAGAAAATAAAGACGACAGCAAGTCTGCCTGCAGCAGCTGCGGTGATAACGAAGTCGAATTTGAATTTGAAGACGCCGATGCCAAAAAGGTTTCTATCGTTGGTAACTTCAACGACTGGAACAAGGATGCCAGTCCGATGAAACTCGAAAACGGCATCTGGAAATGCACCCTGAAACTCAAGCCCGGCAAACACGAATATCAGTTCGTAGTCAACGATACCGACTGGGTTGTCGACCCGAAATCAGGCACTTCAGTTAAAAACAAATTTGAAGGAATGAATTCGGTTATCGAAATCAAATAATACCTGTGCCGCCTGGCGGCATTTCTGTGACCTTATTCAGAGCCAGTATCGAGTAAAAGTGGAAAGTTAAAGCACATGGTCAGGAAAATCTACCTCGAAGAAGTCTGTGATCGCGAGAATCTCCGAAGTTTTCTCGGACGTTTCCGGCGATTGACCGGCCTGAATATTGTTCCGTTCAATGAACGTGGCGAAGTGGTGCTTGGCAAAATCGAAGAGATTTTGCCAGGCATGACCGATGCCTCTGAATTTGTCGATTATCCGACCTCAGAGCTTATTGAGCGCCCCGATGGCTCACTTGTCAGGCTGATGAAGCTTGAATACCGCGGCAGCATGTTCGGTGCCGTGCTCATCGGGCCATTTTATCGCAAAGGCGCGAAGATCAAAGGCGACAAAGACCTGCCATTTCTAAGTGACGAGCAGCTTGATGCCGCCGTCGAGTCAATCGGCAGCTTTTTTATGCAGATGGTTGATCTCGCTGCCGAAAAAGAATCTCTTGCCCGCAAAGAAAAGATTCTTTCGGTTCTCGAAGAAGCTTCGAACATCATGAACTCGAGCCTTGAATTTCAGAACCTGCTCGAATTTCTCATGGATATTGCCATCGAGATCACCGGGGCAACCTGTGGCGCCCTGCTTCTGCGCAAAGAGAACAAAAACTTTCTCGAAGTGGCCGTTGCCCGCGGCAAATACCCCCAGGAAGTCAAAAAGATCAGGGTTCCTTTTGGGCAGGGTATTACAGGCTGGGTTGCCCGCAACAAGGAAGCCCTGAACGTGCCCAATGTCCTGCTCGAGCCCCGTTACATCGAGACTCCCGAATCTATTTATTCTGAGATGGCAGTGCCGCTGCTCGTCGGTGAGAAGCTGATCGGCGTCGTCTCGGTCGATTCTTCAGAGATCAACGCTTTCTCTAAAGACGACGTCATCTCACTGAACACCCTGGCCTCGATGGTTACCAAGGTACTCGAAAATGCCCGATTGCTCGCCGATTCGAACCAGAAGCTCAAAGAACTGACCCGCGTTTTCAGAATCTCAGAGAAGCTTTCGGTTCGCTCGCTCGATCGCGACGGCTACTGTATGGTTCTCAAAGAGGTTTCAGATGCGGTTGACTGCAGTGCTGCATCGCTGATGCTTTATAACAGCGACCGCGAAGAACTCTGCATGCGCGCCTCGTTTGGCCTGCCAGAAGAGCTCGATACTCTTTCAATCGGCACGGGAAAAGGCTATCATGGCTGGGTGGCTTCGCATAAAAAGCCACTGCTGATCCAGGATGTGCATCGCGACAACACCATTGCCCGCAACAATTTTTTAGATCAGTTTGCCAGGGCTCTGCTGGTCGTGCCGCTTCTGACTGCTGACGGCCGTTTTGTTGGCACTCTCGGTATTTATCACCGCGAAGAAACCGAAAAAATCTCGGATTCAGACCAGGAACTGCTCAATACCATCGGGCGCATCATCACCTCGCATTTCGAAAACGAGCGCCTGTTCAACGATTCAAAACGCAAACTCGATTACCTGTCGACCCTTTACAAGGTTGGTTCTTCGGTTTCGCGCACTCTTAACATTGCCAAACTGTTTGACACCATTCTGCAGCAGGTCCAGGAAGTCGTCGACGTTGAAAACTGCTCGCTGATGGCTTACGACCCGCTCAACGAAGTGCTGACACTTGATGCCGCCATCGGCCTGCCGAGCAATATGGTTGGCCAGATACATGTAAAGATGGGCGAAGGCATTGCCGGCTGGGTTGCACAGAATCTGAAGCCGGTCCTGCTTAAAGACGTTTCGAAGGATTCGCGCTTCGCCAATCACCAGGGCCGCCTCGATTACAAGACCCGTTCGGTTCTTTCGGTGCCGATCGTTCATAATGGCGGTCTGCTCGGTGTTCTCAATGTCAACAACAAACGCAGCGGTGAGGCCTTCCTAGAAGATGACTTGAACCTGCTGCTCGGTATCTCTGGCCAGATTTCACAGGCGATCGCGAACGCCAGTCTGCACGAAAAAACAGACAGTCAGGTTGCCGAACTCAGCCTGATCCAGGAACTCGGCAAAGCGATCAACTCTTCGCTCGATCTTGATTCAGTTCTCAACTATTTTATTGATATGACGACCCGCATCACCGATTCTGACCGCGCCACTCTGATGCTGTTCGATGATTCGGCTAAAGAGCTGTATGTTGAAGTCTACAGAGGCTTTGAAGACCTCGGAGTGCGCGACGTCAGACTGAAACTTGGCGAGGGCGTTGCCGGCAGAGCCGCCGAGCTGCGTCGGCCGATCAAGGTCGACAACACCGGCAAAAGTGTCGAATACAAAGAATTGCCGAAAATTGCCCGCAAAGCTGATCTGACGCTGATTTCTGCGCCGCTTCTCAATAAAGACAACCTTGTCGGCGTTATCAACTGCGAGCGGGTACTGAGCAAAAAAGGGCCATTCAGCCCAGAAAATCTCGACCTGCTCGAAACGCTCGCTTCCCAGGCTTCGATTGCCATTGAAAATGCCCGCCTGTATCACAACCTGCTCAATGTTTACCTCGAAACGATCAGGTCGCTGGCGGCGGCTATCGATGCCAAGGACAGCTATACCCACGGTCACTCGCGCCGCGTAACCGATCTCAGCGTCGGTCTCGCTCTCGAAATGAACCTGCCGCGCTCAGAAGTCGATACGATCAGGCACGCCTCGCTGCTGCACGATGTCGGCAAAATCGGTATTTCTGAGCAGATTCTGCTCAAGCCCGGTCGTCTGACCGATGATGAGTTCGAAACCATCAAGGCCCACCCGCACATTGGCGCCGGCATTCTCAACTCGATCGAATTTCTCAAAAACGTCTGCGAAATTATCAAACACCACCACGAACGCTATGACGGCAAAGGCTACCCTGATGCCCTCGCTGCTGATGATATACCACTTGGCTCGCGTATCATCTGTGTTGCCGACTCGTTCGATGCTATCACTTCATGCCGGCCTTACCGAAAACCGCTGACTTTCGATGAAGCGACTGAAGAAATCGTGCGCTGCGCTGGTAACCAGTTCGACCCTGCAGTGGTAGATGCCTTTGTCAGACTTCGCCAGTCGAAATTCTGCCCCCCGTGGTTCAAGGGCGAAGTGCTCGATCAGTCTCTCGCAGACACTTTTCCGTTCCAGCTCTGATCTGATCCGGCAACCATCCTCGCTGAGTAATCAACACGATATCGGCAGAGAACAATGTTATGCATCGCAGTTGTTCTCTACGCCCCGATTCCTTTTTAACCTTCATCGCTGTCTTTTTGTCCGGGAATTGCCGGACTCCGCCACTGATGTCTGCAAAATTATTGATTACTGCAGAAACAAAGTTGAACCGGTTCGTCGGCCCGGTCTATCAGTCGGGTTGCTTTTTTGCTGACAGGAGGTCAGCGATACTCGGCAGTATCAGGATAGATGATGCCGGGTGCTCCAGCCAAGCAATGATCAAGTTTTCGCTCAACAGAACCGCTCTATCCTGCGCGGTTCTGCATAATCACATCCTGTGCAAAACAAGCTTACGAAAAAGCAATCCCGACTTCTCCCCGTGCCTACTATTACAAACGATTCTGCTTTTGATTTGCAGTTATCAATAACAGAGAGCTAAAGACCCAACCAGCACTTCTAAACATTTATCGGCGTTTATCCGTGTTCATCCGTGTTCATCCGTGTTCATCTGTGGCTTTCTTTCTTTCTGTGTCCATCTGTGGCCGGAAATGTTCATATTTGACATCAGGGCCGGTTTTGCTTACTCTCTTTGACATCTTTCGAAGGGAGTTTTTCATGAAAAAACTGGCTCTGGCTCTTATTGCAGCTCTCCTGCTTCCTGCAGGTGCCTCCGCATGGGACAGATCTTATCAGGCTGAATCACGCGGCCGGGTGCACTTCAATAAGGTCACCAGCATCGAAGTCCTTGGCTGGAAGTCTGACCTCGATGGCACAGTTCGCGTTGAAAAAACTGGTACCGAAATCGACCTGGACAATGATGTTTCCTTCAGCAGTAAAACCCGCTTTGGTTTCAGAGTAACCCACGTTCTCAGCGAAAGATCTGCTCTCGAACTTTCATACATGAAGCATGAAACCAGCGGCAACCTTGTTAAAAATGTGACTTTTGATAACAAAAAATTCAGAGCCAATGCCAGTATGAGTATCGAAAACAGCTGGCTCGACCTTGCCTGGGCTTACAATCTGACCCGTTCGAGAGAAGTCGACCAGCCTGGCCGCGATGCGTTCTATCTAGATGGTATGTTTGGTATAAAGTTCAGCAATTCTGATATAAGCGTTTCCGGAAACGAAAATTCGATTGCTGCTGCCCGCCTGGAAGCCGGTTGGAGCGAATCATACCCGTTGCCTTATTTTGGCCTGAACGCCGGTGCCCAGATTTCTGACAATCTCTGGCTCAAAGGGCAGTTCAAACTGATCAGGGTTAACGCCGGCGGTTACGATGCTCTGCATAACGACTATAACCTGAATGCGGCTCTCAGACTCAATCCGGGTTCAAAAGACACTGAATGGTATGCCGATCTTGGCTACCGCGGCGTCAGATACAACCTCGAAGGCCAGGGCGACAAGGCCGAGATCAAATATTCCGGCCCCACCTTCGGTATTTTTACCAGATTCTGATTGCGTATAATTCACAAACTGCCAGGTTGCCAGCCTCACTGCTGCCCTGGCAGTTTTTTCTTTATACAAAAGCTCATTGAAAATTTCCGTGACCAGGCGCAGAGAGAAGACGGGATTATTGCGCCAGGACGGCGCTTATGGCGTGGCGCGACAGGAATGTGAACGCCATGGCCTTTTTCGTAAGCTTGTTTTGCACAGGATGTGATTATGCAGAACCGCGCAGGATAGAGCGGTTCTGCTGAGCGAAAGCGAATCGCTGGAGAAAAAATAACCCGTCTGATTAACATTTCTTTGCAAAGCCCGGGTTGCTTTGCCGCAAAAAATGAGAGATATTGAAGGCAGAGGTGGCAGATGAATTCATTAAAAAACATTGTTGCAAAAGTCGGCACCGCCGCTTTTGTGAAAAATTTCGTAATCGCTTTGCTTGTTTTTGGCTCTTCTTCACCGGCCTGTTGCCAGGAACCCGTCGCTTCGCAAACCTGGACCCTCGAACAGTGCCTTGAATACGGCCTGAGCCGTCATCCGCAGCTCAGAATTGCCGAAAGCAACATTTCTGCCGAAAAGGCCAGAGTGCTGCAGACAGGCAGTGCCTACGACCCGAGGCTTGATCTGCGCTCCAGCTGGCGCCATTCAAAAATCGAAACCGCATCCGGGCGCAATATTGTTGATGCGACAACCGACAGCACTTCTGAGTCGGTATCTGCTTCAAAACTGCTCTTCGACGCCGGTCAGACAAACCTGCAGAAAAGAGCCGCCGGTGAATCGCTGGCGGCTGCGAAAGCCCGGCGAGATTCGACCCTGACAGATCTGGCCGCCGACATTAAAGCCGCCTTTTTCAGAGCACAGCAGGCGACTGAACTTCTCAAGGTTCGCGAAGAGACTCTAGAAGGCTATGAACGCCATCTTGAGAAAGTTGAAAGTTTCGTCGAAGTCGGCAATCGGGCGCCATTCGATATTACCCGTGCCCAGGTCGACGTTGCCAATGCCAGAGTCGAGCTGATTTCGGCCCGCAGCAATCTCAAAGTGGCTCTTGCCGGCCTGGCCCGTGCAGTTGGTCTAAGTGAAGCCATAGAGATTGCACGCTACGAAGATTTTCTACCGACTGCCGGGCTGAATACCGATAAAGAAAAGCTTCTCAACGAAGCGATGAACCGG
>CAZFUG010000128.1:7208-11989 GCA_964522035.1 uncultured bacterium | reverse complement strand
TTTGCGAAGTTCGATGAATTAGCTGCCGAGCTCGGCATCGAAAAGATCAAAACAATTGGCGAAGCCTATATGGCCGTTGGCGGGGTACCGGTTCGCGATGACCGGCACCCCGAAAAAGTGGTCGAGCTTGGGCTGCGTATGCGTGATTACATCGCGAAAAGGCTCGAAAATAAAGATCTGCTGCCTTTTCAGATTCGTATCGGCATCCATTCAGGCCCGGTTCTCGCCGGCGTAATCGGCCGCAGCAAAATGACCTACGATCTCTGGGGCGACACGGTTAATATCGCCAGCCGGTGTGAATCAGCTTCTGAACCAATGCGTGTCAATATTTCCGAAGCGACTTATAAACTTGTCAAAGATAGATTTAAATGTGAATATCGCGGTCTTGTGGCAGCAAAGGGCAAGGGCGAAATGCCGATGTATTTTGTCGAGCGTTCAGCCTGAACTAAAAACTTTTTACCATTTTTCAGCTTATTTTAAAAAAACTAGTTGACAACTTGACCAGTACAAAATAAACTTCGGCACCGGTACGCAGTAAAAAATAGAAAAATCAGGGGTACCCGCGTACCGAACGTCCTCGTTCTACCTCATAATATCAGGGAATTGGAGTTGTTATGGCCAAATTTGGAAAGTGTTTTGCTGCGCTCTTTTTGCTGTCTGTATTTTTCCTCAATCCGGCGTTTGCCGGCGACGACCTGATCATTCACGGCCTGGTCAGCCAGGGTTACCTCAAGTCTTCAGACAATAACTACATGACTCTTTCTGAAGACGGCAGTAGCGAGTATTCAGAATTTGTCATCAATTTTCAGAAGCAGATGGATGACAAACTGCGCCTCGGCCTGCAGCTCATGTCTCGCGACCTGGGCAAAGAAGGCAATAACGAAGTTAAAATCGACTGGGGTTATGGCGATTATAAATTCAATGACCGCTGGGGCCTCAGACTTGGCCGCGTAAAAGTGCCGTTCGGTTTTTACAACAAGGGTCGCGATATCGACATGCTGCGCACCACCGTTCTGCTGCCGGCAACCATCTACATGGAAGACTACCGTCAGTTCCTTACCGCTTTCAATGGCGGCTCGGTATACGCCAACCTGCCCGCCGGCAAAGGTGATTTTGAACTTGAATTTGCTTTCGGCGGCTCTGATCTCGATCCCGACTCTGGTATCGTAAAAGATATTCTGACGCGCTTTAACACCAGTTACGAAGCAAAAATGACGGCTGGCCTCCAGGCAAAAAGTGCCCTGGTAAAAGCCCTCAACCTTGGTTTCTCTCACATTGGCGAACCCGAAAGAGGCGGCTCGACTGATAATGGTTATTCAGCCAAAATACTCTGGAACACCCCGGTTGAAGGCCTCAAAATCGGCGGCACCAGAACAAGCCTCGACCTGCATATGGATGAAACCCTTATTTATCAGCCGATTATCATTCCAAGTCCACCGGCACCCGCTGCAACCATTGTTACCCCCGGATTTCAGACAAGAGTCGATCTGAATTATAAATTTCTCATCGATATCGGGTCATTGGAATACACCATCAATAAATTCACTTTTTCAGGTGAATTGATGGCAGCTCACGGTCAGCAGAATTTTCAGGTTGCTGCCACCCCGATTGCTTCAGCTTCAGCTATCAGTCCTGCCCAGACCAGCCAGGGTTCATACTTGCAGGGTGTCTATCGTCACAATGATCGCCACGAATGGAGCCTCTACCGTGGTGAATTTTTTCTGGACCGCAACAATAAGAACTGGAACAACTGGCAGAAAGACACCTGCGTTTCTTTCCGCTATAACGTCAACCCCAACTGGAGCGTCAAAATCGAGCACCATTGGATCGACGGCGTCGGTCTGGTCCAGAAGAACCTGAACACCAATCTTGATCGCAAATGGAACCTGATTGCCATCAAGACCACCTACAACTTTTAATCAACACAGGAGAGGAAAACCATGAAAAAAACAATCCTGGCAGTATTTTGCGTCGTAGTTTTCATTATGTCGATCTTCACCTGCGTTGCTCATGCCGATGGCGAACAGGTGCTGGTTATCGTTAACAACAGTGTGTCTCAGGCTGATATTTCTGCCAAAGACCTCGGAAGCATGTTTCTTGGCAAGAAAAACTCATGGGATGGCGGTCAGAAAGCCGTGCCGGTAACTCTTGAGTCTGGCGCTGCCCACGAAACTTTTCTCAAGCTCTATGTCAAAAAGAACGGTTCGCAGTTTTCCACCTTCTGGAAACAGGCTGTTTTCACCGGTCAGGGGATTCCGCCAAAATCGGTTTCCTCAGAAGACGAAGTGGTAAAATTCGTTGCCGCCAACCCCGGAGCCGTCGGTTACATTTCTCCGGCAACCGCGCATGACGGAGTGAAAATTCTCGCAGTCAAATAACTGCCGGCCTGGTTGTGGGCCAGGCTTTGCCTGGCCCAGGAGTGGTAATGAACAGCAAATCAATTAAAACCAAGATCTGGCTTGGGGTTCTCATGATCCTCATTGGCTACATTGCCTCGATGGTTACTTTTCATTCCTGCAGCAAGATGATCTTCAAGCAGATGACTGTAACCGCCGATGCCAGGTTTCCGGCTTCCAAACTGAGTCAGAGAGTGCTCAACGGTTTTCAGAATTACGTCAAGCTTTTCAATGATTCGGTTCTGATGGGCGATACCGGAAAAATCGAAGAGGCGCAGGAACTGAGCAAAGTCTGTGCGTCCGACCTTGAAAAGATTCTGGCGCTGGTTGATACTCAGACTGCTGATTTTGCTGGTTTGAAGGATTTGTCTGCGGAAATGGGCAGCTATGTCGAAGAGGCCGTCAAAGCCTACACGCAGATGGCCGAGGGCGAAAACAACGATGCTCTGATTAAACAGGCTGCAGCTCTGGCTACCCGCAAAACTGCCATTCAGGAAAAGCTTGAAAAGCTCGAAACGGCGACTTCCCATGAACTGCTGTCGCAGCTGCAGGATATCTGCATCTACCTCGACGACAAGACGCGGCTGAACTTCACTCTGTTTGCGGTCATGTTCGTCGTGTGTATTCTGCTGGTTCACTTCATAATCAAAAACCATGTGGTTAAGCCTCTGAACGAAATCACTGACGCTGCAGTCGAAATGGAAAAAGGGAACTTCGGGGTCCAGGTGACTTACCGATCTGCCGATGAAATCGGTACTCTTGCTGATGCCTTTCGCAGCATGGCTGATTCACAGATGAAGAAGGCGGTTCTCGCAGAAGCGATTGCAAAGGGTGATCTGACCTGCACTGTTAAGCTTGCATCAGATCATGACGTTCTTGGCAAGGCTCTTTCTGATATGATCGGCAGTCTGAATCAGATCATTCGAACGATCAATGAGACTTCAGGGCAGGTGGTTATCAAGGCCGAGCAGATGGCGGCTGCCAGCCAGTCTCTGTCTGACGGAGCCATGCAGACCGCATCTTCACTCGAAGAAATCTCGAGCTCGATCTCCGAGATCGAAACCCAGACGAGAAATACCGCTCAGAATGCTGCGATTGCCAATCAACTGGCTGACGGAGCAAGAGTTTCTGCCGAACTTGGCAACAGCAATATGGCTGAACTCGTGAAGTCGATCAGCGAAATACAGGATTCAAGCAAGCAGATCGTCAAGGTTATCAAAGTTATCGATGATATCGCCTTTCAGACGAATCTTCTGGCTCTGAATGCCGCGGTCGAAGCAGCAAGAGCCGGTCGCCACGGGAAAGGGTTCGCGGTTGTTGCCGATGAAGTGCGCAACCTTGCAAGCCGCAGTGCCAGAGCCGCCCAGGAAACTGCCGAAATGATCAACACCACCAGCACAAAGATTCAGGCTGGTTCGCTGATTGCCACCAAAACCGATGCCTCGCTAAAAGAGATTGTCAACACAGCAGTTAAAATGGTTAATCTGATTTCTGAGATTTCATCAGCTTCTGCCGGCCAGGCCAACTCGATTGCCCTGATTACTCAGGGGCTTAGCCAGATCGATTCTGTAACCCAGCACAATGCCGGCAATGCTGAAGAAACCGCTTCGGTATCTGAAGAATTGTCGCAACAGGCATTCGATCTGCAGGCCCAGCTGAAAAAGTTCAAATTGAAGAATTAGAATTCTCCTAAGTAAGAAAACCGCCCTCTGAGGTAAAGCTCAGATGGGCGGTTTTCGGTCTTTTGCTGGGATTTATTTGCCGGCAATGATTTCTCTGGCGCGGTCCTGCATGTTCGGGTAAAGATTCCCGGGAACTGAGCCTTTCCCGAGTTTCTTGAAGACCATGTAACGGGCACAGTTTGAGTTGTCGCCCTGGCAGTATTTCTTTTTGATCATCGCACCAAGACCCTCGGTGTCTGGCATTTTATCATTGAAGAACGGACATGCTGCTAAACATTCACAATTGGCCATAAGTTTTCTCCTGTGTGACCCTCTTTTGGGTAATACTAAATACTATGCCGCCGGAAAATTTCTGTCAAGCACTGATGAGTAATCACTGGGCAATCACATTAAACTTCTGGATTCCGGGTCTGCGCCCGGAATGACGAATATTGCCTGCGCCATTCCCGCGGAGACGGGAATCTTGCTCTGACGAGGGATATGGGCATTTTAGTGCGATAGCCCTGATCGGGAATCAGCAATTGTTGGTCAGAAGTTATACATAATCCATGGTGATACGAAAAGAGAGAAGGAATGCCCATGACAATTCCTGGCGGTCACGCATAAATACCTGACGAATTATTGGCGAAAAATGTCGGGTTCGGTTAGCATATATTAATGGAAAATTCATCATACAGTTGGTATATGCAGTTGAAAAAGCCTG
>CAZFUG010000128.1:2612-7198 GCA_964522035.1 uncultured bacterium | reverse complement strand
CCAGGGTGGGTATTTGGCTCGGTCTGGTCAGTTTTGTATCTGATCATCGCCGTTTCTTTCGGCTATATTTTCTATCTGGCAATAAAAAAGAAAATACCCGGTCGAATGACGCTGCCATTTATTCTCAATCTCATTTTTAACTTTGTCTTTACACCGCTTCAGTTTGGTCTTCGCAACAATATTCTCGCTGCCATTGATGTGATACTTGTGCTGCTGACCCTGATCTGGAGCCTGGTGCGCATCAGACCGTTCCTGACGTGGGTCGCGCTGGTGAATCTGCCATATCTTCTCTGGGTGAGTTTTGCTACAGTCCTGCAACTTACTATCACCTGGCTGAACCTGAAGTAAAATTTCTGCAGAAATTCTGCAATTTTGTGCACAAATTTTGCCTGCGGGTCTTGCGCAGTAGCAGTTTTATCATTACAATTTTCTTAAAACCATCAAAGGAAAGCGCGTGCACTGATGATAAAGCATTTATTCAAGTCTCTTCTGCTCGTGGTTCTTATTCCCGCCTGCCTTTCAGCATTCTCTACACAGAATTTCGACATAATAAATTTTTCTATTCTGCATACTTCTGATCTGCATGCACACCTGATGCAATGGGACACCCCTGAAGGCAAGACTGTGGGGGGCTATGCACGCATCAAGAATTATAAAGACAGCATCGAAAAACAGGGCCGCGAAGTTCTCATGCTTTCTTCCGGTGATATTTTTCAGGGCACGTTTTTTTACCGCTTTTTCCAGGGTATTCCCGATATCGAATTCATGAATGACACCGGTTATGCCGCCATGACCCTCGGCAACCACGAATTCGATAACGGCCAGGAAGCCCTTGCTGAAGCTCTTGCCTATGCAAAGTTTCCGGTTCTGGCTGCCAATATTCAGTTCAAAAAGATTCCGGCCCTGCAGGTGAAAATCAAACCCTATACCTTTGCTGAAGTCGGCCCCGAGGGCAAAAAGGTTAAGGTAGCGATCATCGGCCTCGTTCCCGAAGAACTTAAAACCATTGTGCAGCCGGTTTTCGTTAACGATTTTACCGTGTGTGATGCCGCTGAAACCCTGCGCAGATACCTGCCGGAAATTAAAAAAGCGAAACCAGACATGATTCTGCTGCTCTCCCACCTCGGCTGGGACCGCGAACTGCAGCTTTTTGAAGAATTCCCCGAACTCGATGGCATTCTCGGCGGTCATACCCATCTGGCCATCGATCCTCCGGCAGTTGTTTCCGGGGCACGCGGTCACCGCTTCATGTCTCAGCCCGGCGAATGGGGCCAGCATGTCACCAGATACGACGTAACTTTCTACCGCAACTCGAATCGACCGGTCGAAGTGACCGCTGCCGGTCTTATACCACTCGATACCTCACATCATGAAGATATTAAGATTGCTGAACGTGTCACCCGCCTCTGGAAACAGATTCAGGAAAAGGTTGTCACGCCGGTTTCTGAAACCAAGGTTTTTCTGAATGGCGAACGCGGCGAGGTGCGCAATCGTGAAACCAACCTCGGCAACCTGCTCGCCGACTGCTTCAAAGACCTGGTTCCGGCCGATATGGCCCTGGTCAACGGCGGTGGCATCAGAAGCTCTATCGCTACCGGCGTTATCACCGTTGGCGACGTTCTTAACGTGCTGCCTTTCGACAACTACCTGATGCGCCTCAAAATGAGCGGTGCTTCAATCAATAAGGTTTTTGCGGAAGTTGCCAGCTTCTCCGGCGCTGCCGGTGGTTTTGGCGGTTTTCTTCAGGTGTCTGAAGGTCTGCATGTCGATTATACCGGGCGGCAGCCGAAAGTTCTGTTTAACGGCAAGCCCCTCAGCGATAAAAAGCTTTATACCGTTACCACCATAGACTTTCTGGCCGCCGGCGGCAACGGTCTCAGCGGCTTCACTGAAGCCGTCGACAACGAATCGACCGGCAAGATGACCGCCGATATTTTCATGAAGTATCTTGGCCAGATGCAAACCGTATGCCCGTACACCGAAGGTCGCATCAAGACTCATACCGGTGCCAAGAAATACAAAATGCCGAAGGGTATCGTAAAGAGCATTCCGAAACCCCGCTTCGATTAATCTGTATTACAGAAAAATCAGGCCGAAGCCTAAGCTTCAGGCCTGATTTTTTTCTTTAGCCATATTTTTGGGAGTGGCTTTTTCGAGAAAATCCGACCAGCAGCCGAACCAGAAACGGGTCACTGATAATGGCATATTGGCAAACAGAGTACTGAGCTCGACCGTCGAAACGTGTGTGCCCCATTTGCGTGTGAACGGGTTCGAAAAAGCCCGCGATGGCCATTCGCTTGCAAGTCGGGCGAGACCTGCGCCAACCACAACGGCATCAGAACTGGCGTTCGGTGCAATGTCTTCTACAAGGGCAAGAAGCGCAAAAAGCGCCTTGCGGAAAAGTGCCAGTTCAGCCCGCAATCTCAGCCCGCCAAATTCGACTGCATGATCGAGAACGGCCAGACACCAGTCGAATCCCGGAAAATTCCCCTTCCGGATATGCGCCACCGCCCAGTTAGAGGCTTTTGAAAGCTTGTTGTCATCGGTCGACAGGCCGAGTTGTGCAAGGGCCTGCGCAATTGCCTTTTCATCCATGCGCAATCCGCCCATCAGCAACTGCAGAATCGCAACCCGGTCATTTTTAGGCAATTCGACCGCAAGGCTCCAGTCGAGAGGAACAATACGCCCCTTCTCGTCGAGAAAAAGGTTGCCGCCATGGGGGTCACCATGAAAAATTGCCCAGGTTTCCGACATCCAGAACGGACGGGCGATGAGTCCGTCGACGAGCTTTTCAACAATGCGTCGGCACTCGTTTTTGTCTGATTTTTCTTTGAGAGCATCAGCCAGAGGCTTGCCCTTGATTCTGGTCATTGCCGTAACGCGCGAGGTGCACCAGGGAAGCAGCTCAGGCAGAGCAATTTCCGGGAAATCACGGTATAGTTCTACGGCCCGGCGTATGTGAATCTGTTCGCGGTCGAGCCTGACTTCGTCGGCTACCAGCAGAGCCGCTTCTGAAAGAGGTCCGGCGAATTCAAGCACCGGCAGGTTAAGGTCGAGGCAGATTTCTTCAAGGGCCTTGCCGAGTTCCGGCCATAGCTCGAGCTCTTTCTCAAGAGCCTTTTCCGCTTCCGGTCTGACAATTTTGAAAACTCCATCAATTTGCCGCCCTGCAGCATCGGTGAAAGTGAATGGCATTACTACAGCGACACTCGCTTCTGCCAGAGGTTTCTCTCCAAGAACAATGCCATCGAGACGGATATTTTCGCGCTGCAGAATCGCCCTGATCTGGTCGACTGTCATGCGCGGCGGCAGAGATTCAAGGCGCTGCAGGCTGTTGCGCAGTTCTGGAGAAAGACGTTTGTCACGCGCGAGAATCTGGCCAAGCTTGTGCAGGGTAGGGCAGCGTCGAAGCACGGTTTCGAGTCTGTCTGCTGCATTTGCAAAAGGCCCGAGCCCCAGCTGGTCTGCGAGAATTTCTTTCTGCCGGTCTTCGCTCAAACGCCCGAGAAACCAGGCCAGGCCACCTTTGACAAAAGGTTTCCACTTTTCGTAGCAATCCGGAATCAGATTGTTAAGATCAAGGCTCGCAAACAATGAAGTCCAATCCATAAAGGGGTACTGCTCCTCTGACAAATTATAAAATCTATCTTGCTGCAGCGCCGCAAAAAAGTCAATAGTCAGTTAGAAATATTTTTTGCATTGCAAAAAGGCTGCCGATTTTCAATCGGCAGCCAGGAGAAAAAATCTCTGAGTTAGGTGAAATGTTTAATTCTTGAACCCGTTGAGGGTTATGTTCATATAAACTCTCTCGGCTTTTTCAGGCTGTATCTGATCGGTGCGATAAGAATTCTTGTATTGAACAGTGCTGCCATCGTTCATGGTCTTCTGATGCTCTTCGCTTCGGGTTTTCAGGTAGCTGCCCGCCGTAAATCTGAAACCGGAGGGCGGTTTTTCTTCACTTGCCGTGTTGATGCTCACAGAATAAGATTTCCAATCTGTTTCATCAGTGTTTACAGGAATTCCCACAGCCGTAAAACTGTATTTTTCATAATCTTCTGTCTTATACTTTGTATCAATCCAGGCAGGGCACTCACGACTGAAAACCAGCTGGTCGATAGCTGAAAAATCTTTGTTGAAGGTGATTTCCACTTTTACCTTCGCCAGAATTCCTCGCTTTTTCTGTTCCTCCGGGGTGCCGCCAAAGGAACTGCGTGCCGAAAATTCTGCTTTTGCTACCTGGCCTTTCAACTGCATCGGGACTCCGTTTTCTTCGAATTCGATGGAAATTTTGTCGACCTGGTTGTTTTTCTGGGTTTCCGGATTCTGAGGAGTTTGATTGTTTGCAATTCCCGGAGCATCGATCTGAATCATAAAATCTGCATTCAGACCGCTTTGCAGTTTCGCAAAAAAGGCCTGATATTTTTCACCGGCGGCGCCGCTGCGATAAAATTCTTCAATGTCGCTCAGGTTTAATTTAAATCCGAACCATAATTCGAGAAAGCCCGGCAATGCTGGATTTTTGGTGTGATCTGCGCCATTGGCCGAGGCTGACGGCAGGTAATCGAATTTTGACTGAACGACGTCCA
>CAZFUG010000128.1:0-2602 GCA_964522035.1 uncultured bacterium | reverse complement strand
AGTCGCTAAGAATCATGCAGGCCCAATCCATCCAGTCGATGTTTCTTTCATCCCAGTCGATATTGGCTTCGCGCTGATTTCCTGAGGGGTCTTTATGGTCGTTGTTCTTGAATTCAACCGCATGCACGAATTCATGGAAAAGAGTCTGATTGAACCACGGGCGATTGACTTTCGGATCGTCTGGAGATGGCATCGCAATCAGTGTGCAGGTTGGATTGTATTTGGTCCAGCCAGGTGCGAAGCTTTTTGCAGAACTGCTGGTTACCCCGAATTTTCCATTTTTATCAATAAATACGAGGGTTTGCGGATATGCCTCTTCGAAGCGCTTCAGGTCAAAGATTTTGACCTTGTCGCAGCGGGCGAGATCCAGATTGCCCAATTTTCTGCTTCTGAATTTAATTTCTGACTGCAGGCATTTGCTGATTTCCTGGGCCGGCATAAGCTGGCTGCGCATTTCATCAGGCCATTTTTCAAGGTCTGCCATCGCAGATGCTAAAAAGCCAAAAGAAAACATGATCGCCAGAAATAAAACGGTTCTGAATTTCATTTCAATCCCCCTGAGCAGCAGCATTTGTTCAATATCGCCAAGTTACATTAGCCCGAAAGGTTTCGTCAAGATGGGGTTCTGAGGGCAAGCAGGCATGCCCGGCATTGATAATGATTTATTGATAGCTGCATAAATAAAGCCGGTTTTTGTATGGGTAAGGCACGGGGAGAAGTCGGGATTGCTTTTTCGTAAGCTTGTGAGCGAAGCGAATCGCTGTAGAAAAAGCAACCCGACTGATAGACCGGGCCGCCGAACCGGTAAACCAGATTTTAATTTTACAGGAATCAATAGGTTGATAATCTCGATGGAGATAAGACGGGTTTGTGTAGTAGAATAGCCGCATAAAAACGGAAAGGAAAAAACTATGAAAATCTTTCATCTTAAAGACCGCCGCGAATGTCTCGAAAAAATCTGCACCTGGCACCACAATGAATGGGGTTACCTCAACCCGGGTCGCACCCTCGAAGCCAGAATCGAAAAAATGCGCGAGCATTTCGCAGGTAAAACCATACCGGCAACCTATGTTGCCGAAATTGACGGAAAAATCGTCGGCTCTGCTTCGATTATCGAATCTGATATGCCTGAACGCCCGGAACTCAAGCCCTGGCTCGCCAGTGTTTTTGTCGACCCCGATTTTCGTAAAAACCAGGTAGGTAGAACAGTTGTGCTGAAAGTCATGCAGCATGCCCGCGAAGCCGGCATCAAAACCCTTTATCTCTACACTCCCGACCGTGAGCACTTTTATAAGCACATGGGCTGGAAAACGATGGAAAAACTTGAATATCACGGCGCCAACGTCACCCTGATGAAAATCGATTTCTAAACCTTCGCTCATTTGGGTTCAATAATGGGTAATTTTTGCGTCATCCCTGCGTTTATGCCCGGAAGGGTACAGGCAGGGATCTCATGAAATTTAATACGACATATTGCTGATGTTGCTATTACTTTGTGAAACAAAAATGCAAACATCGTGAAAAAAAGCGCATTTTTTGTTTATCTGTACCTTCAGATATTGTAAAATGTACCGGATTTAAACAGATCAAAAACTGGAAAGGTGGTTGCGAATGAGTCTTTCTGCCGAAATCAAAAAGCAGATTACCCAGAACATTGAACGCTTGGCTGCGAAGGGTGCCGAATATACCGACGCACGCTTCTACACCCATGATGATACCGAAACCCTGCTTCTTTACGATGGAAACCTTGAAGCCAACGATACGACCTTCGAAAGTGGTCTCGGCGTAAGGGTTCTCTTCGGCGGTGCCTGGGGCTTTGCTGCCACCAGCAACGTCAAAGAAATCGATGCCTGCTTCGATCAGGCCTGCAAAAATGCCATGACTGCCGCAAAACTCGTGCGTGTGCCTCTTAAAATGGGTAAAAAGCCGGCCCATCGCGGTTCATTTTCATCACCCATGAAGCAGGACCCCTTCGATGTCAGTCTTAAAGAAAAACTCGATTTTCTCGGCGCCATAGATGCACGTCTCAGCGAAGACTGGATCATCAAACGCTACGTCTACGCTGAATTCCAGAAGAAGAATATCTATTTTTTCAACAGCGAGGGCACCGAAGTTGAGCGCAGACTGCGCAACGTCTTCGGCAAAATGATGATTATGGCCCTTGACGGCGATGGTCAGATGCAGCGCCGCAGCCAGGAACTCTTCACCACCGGCAAAGGCACCCGCGGCTACGAAATGCTTACCGATCCGGCACTTTTCAGTGGCCATGCTGAACGCATCAAAGACGAACTTGGCCAGCTGATCAAGGCCGATGCCCTTGAATATGGCCGCCGTTCAGTTATTCTGCTGCCCGGTCAGGGCTTTCTGCAGGTGCATGAAACCATCGGCCACCCGCTCGAACTCGACCGCATTCTCGGCTATGAACTCTCTTATGCCGGCGGTTCGTTCGTTAACCTCGATTCTTTCGGCAAGCTTAAATATGGCAGCGAAAAGCTTTCAGTCAGCGCCTTCGGCGGTATCGAAAATTCGCCCGGCTCGTTCGGTTTCGACGACGAAGGGTCACCCGAACGCGATTATCTGCTGATCGACAAGGGTATTCTTG
>CAZFUG010000127.1:5001-12142 GCA_964522035.1 uncultured bacterium | reverse complement strand
CCACAAGCGCGGGAATGAATCAGAAAACGGCAATTCAAATAGAACGATGTTGCAGGCCGACAGAGCCTGTAAAGAAAAATGAAGGTAAAAAAATGAAAAGAATTATAATTTCAGCGATGTTTGCAGCCTTGACGACCTTGCCGGTGCTGGCACTCGACCTGGACCTGGCGGTCAAAGGCGACGGCCTGCGGGTTCTCACAGAAAAAGAAGCCCCCGAGGGTTTTGGTCGCGGCCTGCCCATGGGTCCGGCTGCTTTGCAGTTTAACGGCACCTCTCTCTGGGCCATCGATTCAATTGCCGGTTGTTTTGTCGAATTCGACGCCGCCGGCAAAGAGATTCGTAAAATCAACATCAATGGCGGTGATCAGCTGGTTATTGCCGATTTCGCTGCGCTTGCAGACAAAGATGGTAAAACCGACGGTTTCTGGGCGCTTGGCTCAGAGCGACCAGAACTCGTTAAAATCGACATGGCAGGGAAAATCCTCGCCAGCTTCTCGACCGAACTCAGCATTCAGGCCCGGCTGGAGCTGCTGCCCGGCAACCGGCTGGCAGTTCTGGATCAGGGAATGGGCCAGATTGCGATATTTGACGAAACCGGCAAGCAGTTGTTCAAACAGAGCGCTGTTGGCAAAGGTTTTGCAGTCACGCCTGCCGGTGACATTCTTTTCCTGAATCAGGAAGGCGAAGCTGTGGCTCTATACAAAAGAACCGATACAAACGGGCAGGTCGAAAAGCTTTCCGAACTGCCGATCAGCGTCGATTCACACCCGTCGCTGCTGCTTGGTCTCAAGAGCGGCGAAGTTCTGATCGGGTTTCACTCATTCGACGAAGAAAAGGCCGAAGCTTCATACAACATCAGCCGCATGACCACTGCCGGAAAAATCACCGCCACCATGACCACTGCTTTCCCGGCTGCTTTTATCGGCAGAACCGTCATCGACGATGGCAAAAATCTGTTTCTGGTCTCATTCATTGAAGAAACCGGAAAATATCTGCTGCGCCTCTCTGATTTTGCCCCGACCCTGATCGAGGAAGCCGCTGAAGGCTGAATTCAAGATTGCCGAAGCTGCCTGCAGAGAAAGTTCTGCAGGCGGTTTTTTATGCCGGATAACCGCTGTGTCAGCGTTTTTGTCATGCCCGCGGCGGCCGGGATCTCAGGTAAGATGTTAGATCCACGCTTTCGGGCTTGTCGATTTATTGAGGTTTTTAAGGTTGCGGTACAAAGTGGTCTTTGTCTGGAGTGGGCTGCTTGATGGGCGGTGCATAGAAAAAGCTGTTTTCATGGATTAAATCGACAAGCCCCTGCGCAGGAATGAGGTGAAGAGCGCAGAAATGATTGAATAAATCGCGGGGATACCGACCATTTGAACGGTGATGGCCTTCTCAGTAGACCCCGGTAAATTTTTTCCGGTTGCGTTTTGCCGGGGTTTGCCTGTAAGGTATTGGCAACCAAATTATAGAGTTTTTGCAGGGAAGGAGTCAGACTTGAACCCGAAAAGATTCATTTCGACCGTTTTATTGCTGCTCATTGCCGGCTGCTTGCCCGTTTTTTCACAAGCCCAGACGTCGGCACCGGCAGACCAGGAAAAGCTGTTGCAGCAGAGCATCGAGGCGCTTAAAGAGAATACCGAGGCTGTAAAAAAGCTCACCGGCATGCTCGAAAGCGGTGCCTTCGCGGCACCGGGCGTGACCACATCAGGAGCTGTAATGCCTGCGGCCACCGATTTCGCCAAAATGAGCGAAACTGACAAGCAGGCATTGATCGCCGGCCTGAAATGGGAAACCAATGCCGAATACAAAGGCTTCGGCAGCCGCGAGGCGAAAAAAGGCGGCACGCTGACCAGCGTCGAGACGTCTTTCCCGCCGACTCTGCGCACGGTGGGTAAAAATGCCAATTCGACCTTCAACAGCCTGATGACCGGGCTCTGCTACGAAAGTCTGCTCGACCTCGACCCGATCTCGTTCAATTATGCACCGAACCTGGCAAAACGCTGGGCCATCGCCGACGACAAGGTAACTTTCTTTTATGAACTCGACGAGCGGGCGAAGTGGTCTGACGGCAAACCGGTTGTTGCCGGCGATATCGTCAGGAGCTGGGAACTTTACACTGACCCCGGCATCGATGACCCTTTCTCGATCGACTACTGGAACAAATACGAAAAGCCGGTGGCGATGACCGACCGCATCGTCGTCGTCAGATCAAAACAGCTCAACTGGCGTGCTTTCATGTCTTTCAGCTTCATGACGATTCTGCCCGGCCATATTATCGAAAAAATCGACGGCAAAAAATACCTCGAAGAATACCAGTTCAAGATGATGCCAGGTTCTGGCCCGTACACCTACGAGAGCTCAAAAGTCAATGAAGAGATTCTGCTTACCCGCCGCAAAGATTGGTGGCAGGCGGATATCGAAAAGAACATCGGCTATTACAATTTCGACAAACTGCATTTCGTCTTCATTCAGGACGAAAACCTGGTAAAGGAAAAGTTCAAAAAGGGTGAACTCGACTGGATGTATGTCAGCGTTGCCCGCGAATGGCATCAGGAATTCATTCCGGCAATGACGCCGCAGCTCGCCAACGGCTGGATACAGAAGCGCAAAGTCTACACCCATCGCCCGATCGGGGTTTCAGGTATCGCTTTCAACCTGCGCAAGCCGCCGTTCGACGATATCAGGGTCAGAAAAGCGATCGGCTATCTCTATAATCGCGAAAAAATGATGGACAAGCTTTTCTTCAATGAATACGAGTATCTCGACAGCTTCTACCCGAATTCGCCCTACGAAAGCCCAGACAACCCGAAGCTCCGCTTCAACCCGGAAAAGGCGGTAGAACTTCTTGAAGAGGCCGGCTGGCTGCAGAAGAACCGCGACGCCGAGGGCTGGCTCGTGAAAGACGGCAAGCGCTTCGAGCTTTCCCTGAATTATGTGCAGAAGACTTCTGAACGCATCTACACAATCTTTCAGGAAGACCTGCGCGATGTGGGCATCAAACTCAATCTCAAGCAGGTAACCTGGGCCACCGACATCAAGGAAGTCGGCGAGCGCAATTTCGAAATGAGTTCGCGTGCTTACGGCGGCATTCTTTTCCCGAACCCCGAAAGCTCGATGCATTCGAAGTTTGCCGATCTCAACAATAACAACAACATCTGGGGCTTTAAAAACGCGCGCGTCGACGAAATCTGCGACAAATACCCGCTGATGTTCGACCCGAAAGAGCGTATTGAAGCGGTGCGCGAAATCGATAAAATTGCCAGCCAGGAACATCTCTACGCTTTTGGCTGGTTTGCGGCGCACACGCGCCTGCTTTACTGGAACAAATTCGGCATGCCCGATTACATTCTCGCCAAAACCAGCGATCAGCGCTCGATTGCGTCGCTGTGGTGGTATGACGAGGCACGGGCGAAGACCCTCAAGGAAGCCCGCGAAAAGAGCGGCAAGCTTGAAGTCGGCCCCGAGATCGTCAGATGGTGGGACGAACACTACCCGCCGATCGCAGGAGAGAAATAAGCCATGTACAGCTATTTTATTCGTAGATTTCTTCTGATGATACCGACTTTCATCGGGATCACCTTTCTTTGTTTCACGGTAACGCGCTTCGTGCCGGGTGGCCCGGTCGAGCAGGCGGTGCTGCGCTATCAGCAGGCCATGTCGCAGACCAGCGAAGGGGGCGGCGGCAGTTCAAGCAGCCAGGCAACCCAGGGCCAGATCTCTGAAGAGATGATGCAGCGCCTCAAAGAAATTTACGGGTTCGACAAACCCTTTTATATCGCCTACATACATTGGCTCTGGCGCGTCTGCCACCTCGACCTCGGTGTTTCAGACACGCATTCTCGGCCGGTCTGGGATCTGATCAAAGAGAAGTTTCCCGTGTCGATCATTTTCGGCCTGACCGGCTTTCTGCTGTCTTACACTATCTGTATTCCACTCGGCGTCTGGAAAGCAGTTAAACACAGTTCAACTTTCGATACGGCCAGCTCGGTGCTCGTGTTCATCGGTTATTCAATTCCTGGCTGGACCGCCGGGGTTCTGCTGCTGATGCTGCTCGGCGGCAATGCCTATTTCGACCTGGTGCCGCTCGGGGGCAAAGAGAGCGCGGCCATTCAGCCGGGTTCTTATCTTTCGCAGTATCTGCAGCAGGGTGGGGTGGCAGCCGATCTGCCAGAGTCGGTTCGCAAAGAACACCCGAAGCTGAAAGACACTGACACGATCAATTCAAATCACCCGGCTTACCAGCATATTCCGGCCGAAAAGCGTGCACAGCTGACCACCGGCAAGCACGATGACCTTACCTGGTTCGGGCGCTTTCTCGACACGGCCTGGCACATGATTCTGCCGGTTTTCTGCTACGTTCTCGGGCTGTTTGCCTCGCACACGGTGCTGATGAAAAACTCACTGATGGAGAACCTCGGTCAGGACTACGTGCGCACCGCCTTCGCCAAGGGTCTGTCTGAAAACGTCGTAATTTTCAAGCATGCGCTGCGCAACTCGCTGATCCCGATTGCGACCGGCCTGGGGCACATGCTCTCGATCATTCTCGCCGGTTCGTATCTGATCGAAAAGGTTTTCAACATTCACGGGTTCGGCCTGCTCGGCTACGAATCGCTGATCGCCCGCGACTACCCGGTCACGCTGGGTATTCTCGTCATCGGTTCGATGCTGAAGCTCTTCGGCAACATCGTTTCAGACTTCCTCTACTGCATCATTGACCCGAGGATCCGCTTCTCATGAAAGAAACCTACGAAAACAACCAGAAACTCATCAACACCATCGCGCTGCCGGTATTCTGGGCCGCGATTTATGCGATGTTTCCGGCACTTGGGGAAAAGGGTATCAACCCTGACTACTCGATCGAGGCCGCGATCAGCTTCGGCCTGGCCGTCGGCGCCGTCGTTTATCTGCTGCCACTGCTGATTGCCGCACTAGGCTCGTTCGGCATGTTTTTCACCAGCCCGATTTTCAAGCGGCGCTGGCGCAAGTTCCAGAGTCTGAAACGCGGCTATTACGCCTTCATTCTCATCATCAGCCTGTTCGTTCTCTCGTTTTTCGCTGAGTTTATGATCAACGGCAAGGCGCTGTTCGTTAAATACCAGGGCAAGGTTCACTTTACCCTGTTCAGCTTCGAAAGTGCCCGCAGTTTCGGCCTCAAGGGCTACGGCGTGCCCAACTATCGCATGATGAAACAGGTCTATCAGACGCGCAACAGCGAACGGGCCGAACGCATTAAAAACGGCACCGCGACCGAAGAAGACCTCAAATACAAAGACTGGGGCGATGACTGGGTGTGGCTGCCGATTTACCCCTATGGCCCAATCGAGTCGCTGCTCGACGAACTGCCGTGCCGCCCGCCGCACCCGCCGACCTGGCTGACCGGACGCTGGCGCCAGGCGTTTTTCGAAGAATCGCTGTTCGTGCTGCCCGAAAAGCAGCCGACCGACGAAGAACTGAAAACTAAATACAACCGGCCTGACTGGGTTGGCCTCGACATCGCGAAACTTTACCGCGAAATGGCGGTGGCCGGCCTGTTTGAGCTGAAACCGGGCGTCAAAATGCCGGGCACCTTTCAGCATCTGCTCGGCACCGATGACCGCGGCCGTGACGTATTTGCGCGCATGGTCTACGGTTTCAGAACCTCGCTGTCGTTTGCACTCGTCGTCTGTTTCTTCTGCTACGTGATCGGCATCACGATCGGGGCGCTGCTTGGCTATTACGGCGGCACCTTCGATATAATCATGCAGCGTTTCGTCGAAATCTGGTCGGCAATGCCGTTTCTCTATACGGTGATGATCTTTGCGGCGATCATGATCCCGAATTTCTGGATGCTGGTCGGCATTCTCGTAATGTTCAAATGGATGGGCATGACCTATTACATCCGCGCTGAATTCCTGCGCGAAAAATCTAAAGACTACGTCGCGGCGGCCCGTGCCATCGGCTGCACCGACGGCGCGATCATTTTCAGACACATTCTGCCGAACGCGCTGACACCGGTCATTTCGTTCGCGCCCTTCGCCGTGGTCGCCGATATCGGCTCACTGGTATCGCTCGACTTTCTTGGCTTCGGGCTGCCGGCGCCGACACCGTCGTGGGGCGAACTGCTCGGGCAGGGTCTGTCGAATCTGACCAAGCCCTGGCTGATTCTGTCACCGACCCTGGCGATGTTCTGCACTCTGCTTCTTGTCTCGTTCATCGGTGAGGCAATCAGAGAAGCTTTCGATCCGAAGCAGTATTCACGGCTCAGATAAGGAGTAATTCGCAATGGCCAAAGAACTTTTAACCGTAAGAAATCTGCGAACCTACTTCAAGACTGAAGCCGGTATCGCCAAAGCTGTTGACGGCGTCGATTTCGACATCATGCCCGGCGAAGTGCTCGGCATTGTCGGCGAATCGGGCTCAGGCAAGTCGGTGACCTCGCTGTCGATCATGCAGCTGATTCCGAACCCGCCTGGCGACATCGTCGACGGTCAGATCGTCTTCGAAGGGGTCGACCTGCTGCAGGCGTATCGTGCCAAAAACTACGATGCGATCCGCAAGATTCGCGGCAACAAGATCTCGATGATCTTTCAGGAACCGATGACCAGCCTTAACCCGGTTTTCACGATCGGCGACCAGATCGCCGAATCGCTGATTCTGCATCAAAACCTCGATAAAAAGGCGGCCCGCGACCAGGCAGCCAATATGCTCGATCTGGTCGGCATTCCGTCGGCGCGTGAGCGTCTCGACGAATACCCGCATCAGTTCTCTGGCGGAATGCGCCAGCGTGTCATGATCGCGATGGCGCTGGCCTGCAACCCGGCCTTGCTGATCGCCGACGAACCGACCACGGCACTCGACGTCACGATTCAGGCGCAGATTCTCGAACTGATGCTCGACGTCAAGGCGAAAACGACGAATGCGGCCATTCTGCTGATCACGCATGATATGGCGGTAATTGCCGAAACCTGTCATCGCGTGGTCGTCATGTATTGCGGCAAAATTCAGGAAATCGCCGACGTCAAAACGATTTTCAACTCACCGGGGCACCCGTATACGCAGGGTCTGCTGGCCTCGCTGCCGAAACCGGGGCAGAAAGTCAGAAGATTGAGCACAATCGAGGGCATGGTTCCCTCGCTGTTCAGTCTGCCGGCCGGCTGCAGCTTTTGCACCC
>CAZFUG010000127.1:0-4991 GCA_964522035.1 uncultured bacterium | reverse complement strand
CCAGAAACTCGCCCATTGCGAAACGCAGATGCCTGAAATGGTTGAAGTTTCGCCCGGCCACCTGGTGCGCTGCCATCTGGCAAAGCCCATGAAGAAAGCCTGAAGGGGAAGGTGAAAACATGAGTCAGAAAACACGCAGCGGCAAGGTGCTGCTTGAAGTAAAAGATCTCAAGATGTATTTTCCGGTGCTCGGCGGCGTTTTCAGAAGCAAGGTCGCCGATGTCAAGGCAATCGACGGCGTCAGTTTCGAGCTGCGCGAGGGCGAAACGCTCGGGCTGGTCGGTGAGTCGGGCTGCGGCAAGTCGACGACCGGCAAATGTATCATCAATCTCAACCAGCCGACCGGCGGGCAGATTCTGTTCAATTCGAAACTGACCGGCGAACTGCCGGTTACTGCCGTTAAAGAGGGCGGCAAGTCGGTTAGTGTGCCGCCGTTCACGGTGCCGACACCGTTGACTGTCGATATTGCCCGTCTCAACAACGACCAGATGCGGCCTTTCAGATCAGAAATTCAGATGATTTTTCAGGACCCGTATGCGTCGCTGAACCCGCGCATGACGGTCAGCGACATCATCATGGAACCCATGATGATTCACACGCCCGAAATGTCGCGCCCGGAAATGCTCGACAAGGTCAGCTGGCTGATGCAGAAAGTTGGTCTGTCGGCCGAGCAGGCGACCCGTTACCCGCACGAATTTTCGGGCGGCCAGCGGCAGCGCATCGGCATTGCCCGTGCCCTGGCGACGAACCCGCGTCTGGTGATCGCTGACGAACCGGTTTCGGCACTCGATGTGTCGATTCAGGCGCAGGTCATCAATCTGATGCAGGACCTGCAGGAAGAATTCGGCCTGACCTATATTTTCATCGCCCACGATCTTGCGGTCGTCGAGCATATTTCAGACCGCATCGCGGTCATGTATCTCGGCAATATCGTTGAAATCGCCGATTCAGAAGAGCTGTTCAAAAACCCGCGCCACCCGTATACAAGGGCGTTGCTGTCGGCGATTCCGCAGCCGAATCCGAACGTTAAACGCGAAAAACGAATTGTTCTTGAAGGCGATGTACCGACGCCACTAAAAAAGCCGTCTGGGTGCGGCTTCAGAACCCGCTGCCCGATCGCAAAGCCGGAGTGCGCTCTGACCCGGCCCCCAATGGTCGAGATCGGCCCCGGCCATCTGGTAGCCTGCCCCTGGCACTCGACCCTCGACAAGAACTGACCGGCATGGCAGGGCAAACGGGAACCTTTTTCTGTCCAACAGTTGTATTACGGCATGTCAGTCGTTGCAACGCTCTGCGATCTTCGCACCCTCATAGTTCCATCTGCTCACTCTGCTCGCACGACCGGAACTCGGGCTCTAAGCCGCATCCTGCGGCAATCGCCCGCGTTTTGCCCTCCAGGCAAAACGTCCGGTCTTAGCGGCATCGTTTGCAGGGAACTATGGGGTGCTCGACAAGCGTCGCTTATGCAATCGCCTGACCTGCCGAAACTTGCATCTAGAGATAGTTCAGTAAGCGTTTGCCCTGACCGGCATGGCAGGTTGTTGATTTATGGCGGGTGGGGGCGTAGTGTAAAAAGATCGGGAGGGAATGCCATGAAACAGTTTGTTTTGCTTCTTGTCAGCACGCTTCTGCTTGTGCTGCCGGCCGGTCTGGCGGCGGCACCGCTTGCTTCAGGAACCTATGAAGAAAATGAATACCTGGTTTATGTGCCTGATGGCATCGATACCGATCAGAAATACCCGCTGATTGTGGCTTTTTCCCCGGGTGGCGATGCCGACGGACTGGTAAAAACCTGGGGGCCGCACGCCGACCGCAACAAATGTCTGGTAATGGCCTCGAAGATCATTAAAAACGGCATGGATATTCCGCTGTATCTGAAGCGTCTGCGCAAATTGATCTGGGAAAGGGTGGGCGAGCAGTTTCCGGTGCAGACAGACCGGGTAATCGCTCTCGGCACATCGGGCGGCGGCATGGCTGCGCATCTGTTCAGCTTTTTCCACCCGGATACGGTTGGGGCGGTTATCAGCAGTGTCGGTTATATTCATGAAAACAGTCTGAAGCATAAGGATACCTACCCGCAGGGCAAGGTCTGCGCTTTTCTGACGAGCCCGACCGATTTCAATTACAAGCTGATGCAGGAAGACAAAAAGTTTCTCACCAGCCTGAGCTGGAAGCTCAAATGGTATGAATTCGAAGGCGGACACCGCACTGCGCCCGAAGACTTGCGCGAAGAGGCTCTCAAATGGGTTTTGCAGACGCTGCAGGAATGATGTGTTTATTAAGAGTTTATTTCTTGCCGGGCGCGCCTGATTCTGTTTAAATTATCAGGCGAGCAAAATTCAAAACCTGCGTAAAGGCCGGTCTGAAATGATTATGAAAAATTTCACAAGCGAAAAGCCGACAAAATTACAAATATCGAAAAGAACTAATATGTCCGGGAGATTACAAAGGTTAGAAATGTCTGAAACATCTGAAATGTCGGAAGTCTCGGAAAGAACTAAGATATCTAAGAGATTACAAATCTCTGAAATCTCTGAAATCTCTGAAGAATCGGAAGAATCGGAAGAAATCGGTGTGATAAATTTCACAAGACCAGCGGGCCGCTGTTCAGCCTTAGTTCCGATTCTGCTGGCGGCAATGCTTCTGGCGCTGGCAATATTCCCGAGCTCTGTCGTGGCGCAGCCACATACGGTCGAGGTCGGAATGTACATCGTTGACCTTGCCCATCTCGACGTGAAAGAAAGCGAGTTCTTCGCCGACTTTTACATCTGGTACAAAGCGCCGCCGGCAGCTTCCTGGACACCTGCCAGCATAGAGTTCATGAACGGAACCGTCGAAAGCTTTACCGAGCCGCAGCTTGCCACCGACACGGCAGGGCGCAGCGTCTGGTCACAGCGAATCAAAGGCCGGTTCAGAGGGCACTTCAGGTTGCACGCATACCCGTTCGATTCGCAGACTTTGCCGATCAGCATTGAAGATTCAGAATATCAGTCTGATAAAATCATTTTTCAGCCTGATTCTGCGGGCAGCCAGAATTTTTCAAAATGGATAGAGCCGGAGCTGAATGTTCCGGATTGGGAAATGGCGGGAGCAACCTGCACAGTCGATGTTCATCAGTATCAGACCGATTTTGGCCTTGGCAACCAGAAAACTTCGCATTACTCGCGGCTGACTTTCAAACTCGACCTGAAGAGGCTTTTCATGCCGCATCTGATCAAGTTTATTCTGCCGCTGATCATTATCGCAGGCATGGCTTATATGGTGTTTTACATCAATGCCAGCGAATTCGACGCACAGTGCGGTATCTGCGTTACGGCTCTGCTGTCTGCGGTGGCGCTGCACATGGCGCAGGCTGACGCACTGCCGGCGGTCGGCTACATGCTGATGTCAGACAAGATTTTCATTCTTTTCTACGTCGTGATTTTTTCGGCACTGGTGCAGACGGTCGTTAACAACAGCTACGCCAAACGCCGGCGTTTCGACATGGCTATTTATCTCGACAAACTTTTCCGGGTCTGGTATGTAGTTGTACTGGTCGTCGGAAACATTCTCGTATTTCTGCTGAGCTAAGGAGCTGGCAATGAAACCTCTGCTCGATACTGCAAAACAGATCGCACTTCCCGCACTTTTTGGCATGGTACACGTCAAAGCCCTGCCCGGAACACCTTTCAACACGCACGAAATGGATAAAATCGTCGAAATCGCGGTGGCTGAAGCCGAGCAGTTTCAGATCGCCGGTTTTGACGGCATTATTCTTGAAAATATGCATGACCGGCCGTATCTTAAATGCGAAGTCGGCCCCGAGATCGTGGCGGGAATGACCCGCGTTGCCTGCGAGGTAAAACGCCGCGTGGGTGCCGCTTTCCCGGTCGGCATCCAGATTCTTGCCGGCGCCAATATCGAAGCACTTGCAGTTGCAATGATCAGCGGCTGCGAATTTATCAGAGCCGAGGGCTGTGTTTTCGGGCATGTCGCCGATGAAGGCTGGATTGAAGCCTGCGCCGGCAAACTGCTGCGCGAAAGGGCACGCATCGGTGCCGGAAGGGTGCGCATCTGGACCGACATTCAGAAAAAGCATTCGGCGCATGCGGTTACCAGCGATATCAGTCTCGAAGATTGGGTGCACGGTGCTGAATTTTTCGGTATCGACGGGGTTATAGTCACTGGCAGTGCCACCGGCAAGGCTGCCTCGAAAGATGATGTCAAAAGGGCGAAAAAGGCTGGCAGGATTCCCGTAATGGTTGGTTCTGGCATAACTCCGGCCAATGCAAAAGACTACGCCTCTGCTGACGGCTGGATCATCGGTTCGAGCATCAAATATGACGGCTACTGGGAAAACCCGCTCGACCCTGACCGCCTGAAGGAAATGGTGGCAGCCCGGCGCGAGCTCAGCAAAAAATAATGTAATCTCTTGCTTTGTCGTGGTTTTTTCAGCTATTATGCGGTTAATACCAGATAACGAGGACTTATGAAAAATTACCTGCCCGAAATTCGCAAAAATCTTGAGTTGATTGACCTTATCGAAACCAAGTTTAAGATAAAACCCAACAACGACGTTGATGACCCGCTTCTTTACTGTGGTGTGGCCGATTCTAACATCATTGTGCAGTTGAGCGAAGACGTCGAAAAGTATTTCGGGAAGCCATACAAACCTGCCGGCGAAGGCGCTTTTTTTAAAAACTTTTTTGACAAGTTCATGCGTGAAGTCGGTGGTGCGCGCAAAGAGCAGACTCTCTACCGCAGAGAAATATCGGAGAGCATCGTTCTTTACTGCGCTTTCTGGCCATGGGGTTCGAACCCGATCAAGACTTCGGTGCGTATCGGTCTTGTCTGCTACGGCGCCGATGAGCGTGATTTTTTTACCCGCGAACTTAAGGGCGCGTTCTGAGACGTAATTGAGGGGGAAGATTGAATGAATCAGCTTAAAAAGAACCATTTTTTCCTTATTGAAACCGCAAAGAAACTTATTTCGATGAGATTCAAAGAGAACC
>CAZFUG010000126.1:0-12154 GCA_964522035.1 uncultured bacterium | reverse complement strand
CTGAAGATGCTCTGACGCAGGCCCAGGAAAACTACCGCAAGGTTCTCGAAATGAACCCGGGTTATGCCCCTGCCTACTTCAGACTTGGCTATATCTATGAACAGAAAGCCAGTTACGATCAGGCCATAGACTTCTACCAGCAGGGTCTGAACATCAACCCGACCAATATTTTCGCACATTTCCGCCTTGGCAAGATTCACCTGCTCATGGGCATGCTCGAGCTTGCCGTCACCCGGTTCAAAGAAATCGTCGACCTGTCGCGCAACCGCACCCACGATATCTACCAGGAAGGCTATCTGTTCAACAAACTGCGCTTTTTCAAAGAAGCAAATGCCCTTGGCGCCTGGATCGAACTTGGCAAGATTTATGTCAAACGGCGCCAGTATGACGAAGCTTTCGAAGCTTTCCAGAAAGCGCTCGAAATCGACCGCTCAAGCCCTCTGGCAATAATGAACCAGATCGATCTTTACAAGATCCGCTCAGCCGACAGCAAAGACACCGACACGCTTTACAGCAGATATATCGAGCAGTATAAGAATGCCGCCATGGTTGACTTTCAGAACCCGGTCGCCCACTTTGCTCTCGCCTATGCCTGCCAGATTCTGCCGTCAATTCTGCCCGAAAAACAGGAAGAACGCCTCGAAGAAGCTCTCAACAGCTACCAGATGGCAATCAACCTGACGCCCGACTTCAAATGGGCCTACTGGGGCCTCAAAGATTCGTATCTTACCGTGGTCGAAGGTGCAACACCGCTGTTCGAGCAGGCGCTCGACGCCTGTAAACTGGTTACCGAACTCGACCCAGAAGACCCGCGCGCCTACTATGAAACCGGCGATGTATACCGCCGTATGGGTCAGTTGCAGCAGGCATTCGAACACTTCGAAAAAGCGGTTGAAAAAGACAAAACCTACATTCCTGCCTACCTCAACATGGCAGAGATCCGCAGCGAAGAAAAACGCCCGGAAGAAGCGATCCGACTCTACCAGAAAGTTATTCGTATCAATCCGAACTTCGCTCAGGGCTATTATGAACTCGGGCGTGTCTACAAAGACATCAGCGAGAATGAAAAGGCACTTGCCAACCTGCGCAAAGCGATCGAACTCGATATCGACTACACCGAAGCACACTTCGCCATTGGTCAGATCTGTTTCGTCGACCGCCAGGACGAAATTGCCCGCATCCGTTTCAGCAGAGTCGTTGAACTGGCACCGGTGCACGATCAGGCCCATTACTACCTCGGTCTGATTCACCACCGCAATGGCCGTTTCCAGCAGGCAATCGACGAATTCAACACCGCGATCAATCTGTCTGCAAACCCGACCAGAATCAGATTCGACCTTGCCTGCCTGTATTTCGACGCCGGCAACTGGCTCGAAGCCAAAGGCATTCTCGAAACAGTACTGGTTGCTTCGCCGGCTTACGTTGAAGCGATCATTCAGTATGCCCAGACGCTCGAACGGCTCGAAAAGCTCAAAGATGCCGAAGACGAATATCTGCGCGCCATCGAAATTGCGCCAGATTCTCTGCCAGCACACGAACTGCTTGCCAGACTTTACGAAACCACCAATCAGATTTACAAGGCCGAAGACGAATTCCGCAAGGTTGTCGAACTCAAACACGACCACGTTGCCGCCCAGATGTCTCTCGCCAAGATCTACATTGTCAGAGACCTGCATGACAAAGCCCTCGACGCTCTGCACGCCGTAGTCGACATCAAACCCGATATTTTCGAGGCTCACCTTGAACTGGGTCGCCTGTATCATCACCGCCATGCTCTCGAAAAATCGGTCGAATCATACCTGCATGCCATCCGCATCAGACCGGATGCACCGCAGGCTCATGTCGAACTTGCCGACGTCTACCTCGACCTCGACAGACAAAGCAAGGCAATTGAAGAATTCAACCGTGCCCTCGAGATCGACCCGTCACTCAGCGAAGCACTGACCAGTCTTGGCGATATTTACTACATCAGCGAAAGTTACGAACTGGCCGGCAACTGCTATCGCCGCCTCGTCGAGCTCGACCCGCAGAACCACGCTGCCAGATTCAGACTGGCTGAAACCTATTATCACTGCGGCCAGCTTGAAAAAGCTCTCGATGAATACCTGAAGGTCGCAGAGATCAACGAAGAACGCACCGATGCCCTCATCAGACTCGGCAAGATTTATGCGTCTCTCGAAAAATGGGAAGATGCCGCGCGTTTCTACAGCCGCGTCTTCGAAACCGATCCGCAGAATTCAATCATTCACCTCGAACTCGGCAAGGTCTATGATCACCTCAACCGCCTCACCGATGCTCTGCGCGAATTTGAAGCCGCTCTCGAACACGAACCCAACAACGCCGAGATTCTCACCCATATCGGTCTCATTCACCGCAAACAGGGCAATCTCGACATGGCCATCGAACGCTTCTCGCGTGCGATTCAGCTCGACAATACCAACCCGGTTCCGCACCGCGAACTGGCAATGGCTTATATCAACAAGGGCCGCGTCGATAAGGCCATCGGTGAATTCAAGGAAGCCCTCGTCTGGGAACCCTCCAACATCGCGGTCAATATTGAACTGGCCAAGGCCTATGCCAGCCAGGGTATTATCGATGAGGCGGTCGAAGCCTACCGCAAGGTCATCACCCTCGACCCGCGCAACTCTTCAGCTCACTTTGAACTCGGCGTCATCTATTCGACTCAGGGCCAGAACGAGCAGGCCATCAGCGAATTCAGAACTGTAATCGGCCTTGCTCCAGAACACCGCCGGGCCCACCTCGAACTGGCCAGACATCTGCGCGACACCGGTCGTAACGAAGAGTCAGTCGAAGAATTCAACAAATCGATCCGACTCGACCCCGAGAATGCGGTTGTTTACTACGAACTCGGCGACATCTATTATCAGCGCGGGCAGAACAGCGACGCGATGCTGATGTTCGAAAAAGCCCTCGATCTGCAGGAAGACTACGTAGACGTCTACCAGAAACTCGGCATGATCCACGCTTCGAACGAAGAGTGGAAAGAAGCGAAAGAACTGCTTGAAAAAGCCATTTCGCTCGAGGCCGAAAACTACTCGCTCTACAAGGAACTCGGCGAAGTCTGCGAAAAACTCGACGACGTTGCCGGCGCCATTGCTGCGTTCGAAAAAGCTCTTGAATTCAGGCCCGGTGATCTCAACATCGTTTACCGCCTTGGGGCTCAGTATAAGCAGAAGGCCAACTTCGACGGCATGATTGCCCTCTATTCGAAAGCAGTCGAAGCCGCGCCGAAAAACGCCCTGTTCTTCTTCGAACTTGGCGAAGCCTATCTTGGCAAAGGCGACCAGAGCGAAGCCGCCGCAAATTTCGAACAGGCTCTCAGCCTCAACGAAAACCTCATTGAATGCATTTATGCTCTGGGTGGCATTTTCTGGGCCAACCAGCATTACGACAAAATGGTGCGCCTCTACAAGAAGGCCATCAACCGCTACCCGACCAACAGCCGGGCGCATTTCGAGCTGGGCAAAGCTTATTACAAGCTGCTCAAGGTTGGTGATGCGATCGATGAATTCAAAAAAGTCATCAATCTCGACTCGAACCATCAGGAAGTCTACCACGAACTTGGCCGCCTCTATCTCGACAATGGCATGCTGAACGACGCCGCTGTAACCCTTGAAAAGGCCGTTGCCATCACCCCGGAAAACGGCGAAGCCTTTTTCCTGCTTGGCAAAGCCTATGAAGGCATCAACGAAAAGGGCAAAGCCACCGAGGCTTTCAAAAAGGCTCAGGGCCAGATGGAAGAAAACTACGAAGTTCTTCTCAAGGTCGGCGCAGACTACCTTGAAAAGGGCATGTTCGAACAGGCCCTCAAAGAGCTGAAAAAGGCCTCAGAATTTGCCGAAGCCGGCTCAATGGTTTATTTCCTGCTCGGCAAAGCATACAATGGCCTTGGCAAAGGCGAAGAAGCCGCGAAAGCCTTTGAAAAAGCTGACGAACTCATGGAAAAAGAAGACTGAAAAGCAGAAAGTTACATAGAATATGACACAGCAGGTAAGGAGACAGGCGAATGATTAACCGCTGGGAAATCCTTCTGGAGAAGGGCCAGACATATTACGGGCTGCAGAATTATGACAAGGCCAGCGAAGCACTTGCAAAGGTACTGGTTGAAAAGCCAGACCTGGTACCGGCCATGAAACTTCTGGCAGACTGCCATCAGAAGTCAGGGCGCAAACCAGAAGCAATTGGCATGCTCGAAAAAATCATCAGACTGTCTCCGTCTGATGCCCCGGCCTTGAGTGCCCTGGGCAATCTGCTCATCGAAACCGGGCAGACAGACAAAGCGATTGAGATCTATGACCAGGCAACCAGACTTGCCCCTGACGACAAGCAGCTGCAGTTCGACCTCGGCATGCTCAATCTACAGAGAAATGCCTTTGAAAAGGCCGAAAAGCATTTTACCCGTGCCATTGAAATTGATAACCGCTTTGCAAAAGCCATTATCGAACTGGCCCGGCTTAAAATAACCTCTAACGATATCGAAGGAGCAATCGCTCTTTATCAGCGTGCCATTGAGAGTGATTCAGAAAATGCCCGGCTGCACTCTGAACTCGGTGAAGCTTACGAGCTCAACGGTCAGTATAACGATGCGGTCATGGAATACAAAAAGGCCGAATATCTCGACCCGAATGATCCGGCAATTCATTTCAAGATCGGTAAAGATCTTGAATCGCGCGGGCGCTTCGAGGAAGCTCTTGAAAAATATCAGGCCGTCAAAGAGCTTGACAGCTCGAATGTCGAACTTTATTACCGCTGTGGCAAACTCTATCAGCGTCTTGAAATGAGTGAAGATGCACTGCGCGAATTCGAAACCATTGCCCGCCTCAAGCCTGACTGGCTCGAAATCAGATATGAACTGGCAAATCTCTACGGTGAACGCGGCCAGTTTGAGCTTCAGATTAAAGAATATGAAGCGATTGCCGCACACGATACCTCATCACCCGAAGTGATGAAGAATCTTGCCGCCTCTTACGCTGCAAACGGCGAACTCAACCGTGCCATAGAATGCTATAACCAGGCACTGGCGTCAGCCCCCGAAGACTTTGAAATTCTCGAACGCCTGTATGAAGTGGTTCAGGCTGGCGGCGATGCCGGTCTCTGCCTTGAAGCAATCGAAGCCTTAAGCGTTGCTCATCCCGAAGACCCTGACCTGGCACTCACTCTTGCCCGCGCCTACGGCGAAAAAGGCATGATTGAAGAGGCCAATGCCTATTATGTAAGAGTTCTCGAACTTGACCCGGAACGCACCGATATCAAGGGCGAGCTGCGCATGATCTACCGCAGCAAGGGAATGGTCGCCGAAGAAATGGATGCCATTACTACCCTGCTTGAAGTTGACCCGAACAATATCGAACTGCTTTCTGATCTGCAGGCTCTGCAGCTTCAGACTGGCCGGGAAAGAGACGCGGTAACGACCCTGCTGCGCCTGCACCAGCTGTCTCCGTCTTCAACCTGGCTTTCGATGCTTGGGCAGATATATCTGCGCCTCGGCTTCGTTACCGAAGCCATCACTTCGCTGCAGCAGGCACTGCAGCTCAACCCGGAAGACACCTCGCCGCACGAATCTCTGGCCGAGATTTACAAGCAGCGCGGCATGAGCGAAGACGCCATCAGGTCATACAACGTCATTATCCAGCGCAACCCGGATGATATCAAGGCCCATCTCGCACTTGGCGAGCTCTACCGTGAATATGGCAGAGTCAATGACCAGATCGCCTCACTCAAACAGGCTATTTCTCTTGGCGCCAGCGATCCAAGACTCTTTCTCGAACTCGGCAGTCTCCTTCTTCAGGAGGGCGACAACGACAACGGTCTGGCATATCTGCAGCAGGCCAAAGAACAGAGCGGCGGGTCAGAAGAGTTTCTTAACGGTCTGGTCGACATCTATCTGATGCGCAACTTCCACCAGGAAGCCCTCAATGAACTTGAAAATCTCAGACAGCAGACGCCTGAAAATGTCGAGCTTTATCTCAAGATGTCACGCATTTATCGAAGCCGGCAGATGTATGAAGAAGCTCTTGAAATACTTAACCAGGCACGCATGGTTGCTCCACAGGAAGTCGCCATCACGATTGAAATCGCCAGACTTTATCTCGCTGCCGAAGACTATGCAAGAGTTATCGAACTGCTTCAGGAAGCCAGACAGACCCAGCCCGGCAACGGCGAAATCAGTTCTATCATCTCTGAGGCCTATGCCCGCTCCGGCGACCACGAAATGGCGATCATGGAGCTCAAGAGCCTCATCAACAAAGACCACAGCAATTACGATGCAAGAGTCCAGCTGGGTCGCGTCTATTCTATCAGCAATATGATAGATCAGGCAACCATGACCTTCAAGGACATCATTGCAGAGAAGAACGACCACGCCGTCGCCCATGTTGAACTTGGGCGCATCTACATCAATATGGGCAAAGCCTATAATGACAGCAGCATGATTGAAGCCGGTGTCAACGAGATCAAAACTGCCGTCACGCTTGACGACAACTGTATTCTCGGGCATTTCGAGCTGGGTCTTGCCTACAATGACGCTGGCCGACTCAACGAAGCTCTGGCTCAATTCACCAGAGTCCTCGAACTCGACCCGCTGCACGCTCAGGGCAAGGAGCATTATCAGGCTCTTATCGACGTCAAAATCAACAGTCAGGCCAACGAAGGCATTAAACAGGCGCGCATCTTCTCAGAACGCGGCATGTTTAAAAATGCCATCATGGAATACGAAAAGGTTATCGAGCTTCAAGGCCGCAATCAAACAGCCTGGTATGAGCTCGGCAATCTTCACCTCAGCCTTGAAGCTTACGATCAGGCTGTCGAAGCCCTGCAGAAAGCTAAAGAAATTGATCCGGAGCAGCCTGAAGTATACGTTTCACTGGCCACAACCTTTATCCGCACCGGTCAGCCTGATGAAGCCTCGATCGAGCTCCAGGAACTCCTGGGTATGTTTCCAACCCATTATCATGGTCTGTTCATGCTCGGACAAATCTTTCAGGAAAAAGGCTGGGTTGACGAAGCCATCGAAAAATATCAGGCCGCCTGGGAAGTCGTTCCAACCGAACTCGAGCCGATTCTTCAGCTTGGCATCATGTTTCGTGACAAAGGTGACCATGATTCTGCAAGAACCTGGTTCCAGAGAGTCATTGAAATCGATGCCGGCAACATGATAGCCTCAGATTTCTTCGCCAATCTTTCTGCCTCACAGCGCAGCCAGGAAATCGACGAAGCTTTTGCCAAAGCAGCCGAAGCCGAAAAATCCGGCGACATCAACACGGCGATTATGCACTACGACAGTATCATCGATCTGGACAATCACAACCTCGACGCCAGATTCAAGCTCGGCACCCTGTATGAATCCAAAAACATGTTCGATGAAGCGACATTCGAATATGAGCAGGCTCTTGCCGCTGACAAATCAGCACGTTACAAAGAACTCCCTTTGCGCCTGGGCAATCTGCACATCCGCAAAGGGAAAATTGTCGAAGCGGTTGACGCTCTTACGCTTGCCAAAAAATATTTCCCGACTAATGTCGATATTCGCATAGAACTTGTTACACAGCTGAAATTTAAAGCCCTTAACAATTTTTCTTCTGCCGAAGAACTGGCAGATGCGTGCACAGCCGTCAGAAGCGCTGTTGAGAATGGGCAGAATTTCTGCGACTGGCTCGAGCTTGGCCTTTTCCTTTCAAAGGGCCTCGATCAGTCTATCGATGAGGAAAGCGCCATCACCCAGTCGATAGAATGCTTTGAGAAGGTTCTTGAGCTTGACGCGGGAAATGTTTTCGCGATGACAGAGCTTGCCAAGGTTTACCACCGGCGCAACAATCTTGCCAATGTCGAAGCGATTTACAAACAGATTCTGGAAAAAGACCCGGAAAGCGTTTATGTGCACCGCAAACTCGCTGATCTGTATCATTCTCAGGGCCGCTATGAAGAAGCTCTGTCAGAGCTCAGACAGCTTATCGAACTCGATTCCGGCAATGGCGAGTGCCACATGAAGATAATCGACATCAGCAAAGAAATGTTTTCCAAGTCTCAGGACCGCGATCGGCAGCTTCAGGGACTGCTCAAGGAATACCAGACCAAAGCCGAAAACAACCCCAAGGACCCGATGGCCAACTTTGGTCTCGGCTATGCCTTCATCACCCTTGGCTCCGGGTTCACACCAACCGAAGAAGAGCAGCAGAAAGCGGTATATTACTTCAAACTCGCCAACAGCTGCGATCCAAACAATCTCTGGCCTTACTGGGGCCTCAAGATCGTTTACAGCAAGCAGTCTATCAGCGGCAAGCACATGTATGACGAAGCCATCGCCATCTGCCGCAAAGCTCTCAAAGTCGACGAAAACAATGCCAGAGCGCATTTTGAGCTTGGCGAAGCCTACAATGAAAATTATGATGTCAATATGAAGAATGAAGCGATGGCTGAATACCGCAAGGCCATCCAGCTTGACCCCAACTACATCGAAGCTCACTTCAGACTTGCGAGCATCTATCGCGTCAAGAACATGTATGACCGCGCCAGCGAAGAATACAACAAAGTAATCGAACTTGACCCGACCGGTCCGCTCGCGAACGACGCCAAACGCTCACTCGTTCACATCGAGCGCAGCAAAGGCGAGGCCTGACCGACAGCATTGAAAATGGCGTCTGCCTTTGGCAGGCGCCATTTTTTATTTCGGCTGAGCCAAAATTTTCAAAATAATCCTGACAAAATCAGTACAAATATTGACAACCTGACTGCAGAGTTTTATTCTAAGCTATTATTTAATCAAAGCTCCATCAAGAAAATCAAAGAGGAAACTCGCTGTGAAAATAATGTTCAGACTGCCATGCAACCTTCGCAAATCTATCATTCTCGCCCTGCTTTTTTCTATCATCTTCCCCTGGACACTCATGGCTGAAGCTGTTCAGCAGGCCCCCAAAAATTCACTCAGCTATTTCCTTGAAAATGAAGAAACGGCCAAAGAAGGTAGCGCTCAGCCCCAGGGTTCACAGACACCTCAGATAATCAAGACCCCGGAAAAAATAAGTCCAGAACCACAGCCTCTTCCTGGATTCGAAGTAGCCCCCCCCGAGCCGGCGCATGAAGAAAGAATCGACAGAGCCGCAGCAATCGAAGCGATCCGCGCCAAGCTTGTTTCAACGGGAACACAGAACCAGCCTCAGGCAAAAAACCAGGAACCCGGCGACAAAGAGATTGCAGCACCGGTGAAAATCGACGAGAACAAACCGGAAGCTGCTCCCCAGAAGGCAGTTGAACCGGTTGCCCCGGTCAGCGACAGTAAAATAGTCGAAACAACCAGCCCCGCCAAAACAGAAACATCAGAAATTGTGGCAACAGAAAAAACCACATCTCCAGCAACCGAAACTGAACAGATTCAGGCCCCGGAGAAAGAAACCGAAACACTCGCGGCGGCAACAGATGAATATGTTCCATTTGCGGGAGTTCTCGCCAGGATGCAGCAGAATAAAGCTAAAAGAACTGCCGAAGCCCAGAAGCTCGGCGTGGTATTGCCAAGCCAGGGTGGCGACATTGCCACGGTTTCACCAAGTCTCAGCAAGATGCATCAGGCCATCAGAGACATCATGAACCGCTGATATTCAGGGGCAATAAACTATCAGGCTGTCAAATGGCCTGAGCCTGATATTATGACGCGGATCGCCCAGCAGTGCTGCTGCGAGATTTATTTCAAGCCGGCTGTATTGCAGTTTGCCATCAACCACTTCGCGTCTGGCCAACTCTAACGCCAGATCTGTCTTTGTCGATCTGATCCCGCCAGCCATCATTATCGCTTTTCTGATATCAGTTTCGCCCTCAAGAACAAATCTGCCAGGCCTGGCAACCATACCTTCTATTGTAACGACAGGGTTTTCCGATAAGAATTTTTTACTGAATAATACAATTTTGTCGCCAGGCCTGAGAGAGATATCCGTCCCGAGATTTTTCTGCAAAAGTTGGTCCGGGACAAAACCCAGCACCTCTTCATATTCAGGTCCTGAAGTTTTTCGCAGAACTTCGCCATATTCAAGGGCGGTATCTTCTTTCAGAATTTTTCTGGTGAGAATTTCCGATAGCCTCATGCCTTCAGTGTAAACAACTTCCGTTTTGTGGCAGTGACCGGCCAAAAAAACATCCTCCGGGATCAATCGACACTCAGAAATCCTGACCTCGTCTCCGTCAAGAAGCGCAACGGGCGGTATTTTTTCAGATGCCGTCAAATCCATTGTAAAAAAGACCCGCTTATAACCACCGACAACCCTTAGAATCTCCACTTTGCAGGCAGAAAAAGTTCTGTTAAAACCGCCCGCGAGCTGCAGAATCTTTTCAAGCGTCATTTCACCCGAAACCACCTCGAAAACGCCAGTTCGCTCTGTCTGGCCAGTAACTTTAACCAGGGACCCGCCAGCCTGCACCGACACGACATCACCTTCAGCCAGGCAAAAATCAGGAACCGGCCGGCCCGGAACCAGAAAATCATAAAGATCGGCCTCACAGACAAGCTTTTCGGCTCTACTTATCTGAATCTTTCTAAGACTCCCACCGGCAGAAGGCCCGCCAGCTGCTGCCAAAGCATCAACAAGACTTACTGGAGCCGGCAGATCGAATTCGCCCGGGCAATTCACTTCACCGATTACAAGGAACGAAACAGGCAATGCATTTTCTGATTCAGGACCCTTTTTTCTGTTTTTTACCAGCTTTCGGAGCTCTTCCCGACCAAATACAGCAGATCGGTCCAACGATTCGCCGGCTTGCAGCCCAGAACCGACTGCCACTGTCTGCGCAGCTACTGGTCCAATCCAGGCATTTCCTGCAAAAACCGGCAGAACAAGCAGCCCCAATAAGCCAGCCAGACCTTTTTTTCTCACACTGCCCCTCCTCGTAAAGACACAAGAAATTAAAACAATACACTGTATATCGACCTTCAGCAACACACTCCGCATAAACATTTTTATGATAAGCGCCTCCAATAAATAATAAAGCGATAATATTATCAATAAAGACAAAAAAAAATAATTTCATAAAACCGCCAGTTGATCTAATCCCCCCATTTTCTTTAAAAACAAAGTCAGATAAAAAGCGCACGGACTATCTGCAACCTTGTCCAGCTAAAGTCTGCTTGCCTTTTTGCAGGCTCAAAGGTATTCTATCTGCGTATGAAATTTCACCTTATTTCACTTGGATGCTCGAAAAACACTGCGGACTCCGAGAAAATCGCCGCGCACATAGCCGCGCACGGCTGGCAGTGGCTTCATCAACGACGCCAAAGAAGAGTCTTTAAGGGTAATAATGCAGGCGGTCAGTCACAAAGAGCATAAGCCAGGGCAGAAAACAGCTGTATTTGGCTGTCTGGTACGACGATACCGTCAGGAAATATCTTCTCAGATACCCGAGATCGATTATCTTTTCGAATTCCTTGGCGAAGACGAACTCGACACGCTGGTAAATTGCCTGGGCAAATCTGTTTCAACACCAGATTTCAGCAAGAGCTGGCGCTTTTTCACCCCCCCTCACATTGGTATTCTCAAAATCGCCGAGGGCTGCAGCAACCGCTGCTCTTACTGCGCCATTCCAGGTATCAGAGGACCATTTTATTCAAAAGACGAAAAAGAAATTCTCGCTGATGCAAGAAAACTCGTGGCATCCGGCGCCAAAGAAATCTGTATCGTCGCCCAGGACATTACAAGATATGGCACAGACTCTGGTGGAAAATGCCGACTGGCAGACATCACCAGAAAAGTCTCGGCGATTCAAGGAGTAGAATGGGTCCGCCTGCACTATATGCACCCCCGTGGTCTGACAACATCTTTGATCGATGAACTTTACAGCATCCCCAAAGTCCTGCCCTATTTCGACATTCCATTTCAGCACATCTCAGAAAGAATGCTCGAATCAATGAACCGGCAGACAAGCGCGGCGCACATAAAAAGACTGATCACCTACATCCGCAGCAGGTTTCCACAGGCCGTCATCAGAAGCACCTTCATCGTCGGATTTCCAGGCGAAAAGAAAAAGGATTTCGATGAACTGATAGAGTTTATCGAAGAATACCCTCTCGATCGGGTTGGCGCCTTCATGTATTCAACAGAAGAGGGCACCGCAGCTGCAGAAATGCGCCCTAAAGTTTCACTGCGTGTAAAACAGG
>CAZFUG010000125.1:7897-12161 GCA_964522035.1 uncultured bacterium | reverse complement strand
AAAGAAACACGTCGACTTCGTTACCGGCTTCAAGCGGAGTGGTTACATCCCAGCCGGGCAGCATCAGCTCACCCAGAGGCGCGGCATCGACATAAACCCCGGCAGCCACACTGCGGGTAACTTTCAGACGGTTAAAGGTGCCAAGAGTCGCCATATATTTCTCCATGCCGGGTTGATTGATGCCTGTCATCTTACCACAGAACGCCGGTTGTTCCCGACCAAATTTTTGTGCATTGCAATTTCGGCCGGAATTAGATAGAATTGCCGGCAATTAAGCTTCGACAATACAGATACAGCGGAGGAAACGCTCCAGATGACTCTTTCAGAAAACAGCGCGTTGGTTTGGCCCTCGGTTTCGCAGCAGATGCATTCAGGCTGGTGGAAAGGCGCCGCCGCCTCTCTCAAATCTGATCAGGCTGGCATTGCCGCCCTGCTCGGCAATTTGACCCGCCCGGCTTTTGCGGTACTGCATGATGGAAAAATCTGCTTTACCGATCAGGGCGATATTTCTTTCGACCTGAATACCAGACCCGCCGGAGCACTTCCGCTGATGGGCTTCGCCTCATCTTCGCTGCTCGAAAATCTCGGCGACCCATCCTTTTGCCGCGATCATGGCCTGAAATACGCCTACGTTGGCGGCTCGATGGCACACGGCATCAGTTCGCCCGAGATCGCCATTCAGCTTGGCCGCGCCGGCATGCTCGGCTTTATCGGCGCCGCCGGCGATTCGCCCGCCAAGGTTGAAAAGGCAATTATGCAGATGAAAAGCCTCAAGGAACCGGTTCCGTTCGGTTTCAACCTGATTCACAGCCCGAACGAAAAGGGTCTTGAAGACGCAATCGTCGACCTGTATCTGCGCCACGAAGTCAGACTCGTCGAAGCCTCGGCTTTTCTCGCCATGTCGCTGCCGCTGGTACGCTACCGCCTGCACGGGATTCATGAAGACGCCAACGGCCGCATCATCACCCCGAACCGCGTCATCGCCAAAGTCAGCCGCGTTGAAGTCGCCTCGAAGTTTTTTGCGCCGCCACCCGAAAAAATGCTGAACAAGCTGGTTGAATCAGGCGTCATCACCGAGCACCAGGCACGCCTGGCAGCACGCATACCGGTCGCCCAGGATCTCACCTCCGAAGCCGATTCCGGTGGCCATACCGATAACCGCCCGGCAGTTTCACTGCACCCAACCATGGTTGCCCTCAAAAACCGCATGCAGGCTGAATACAAATACGACATGCCGCTGCGCGTCGGTTTTGGCGGCGGCACCGGCACCCCCGCTTCTGCAGCCGCCGCTTTTGCAATGGGCGCTTCTTATCTGGTTGTTGGCTCGGTACATCAGGCATGTGTCGAATCGGGCACTTCCGATGCCGCCCGCCTGATGCTGGCCAATGCCGGCCAGGCCGATATCGCCATGGCTCCGGCCGGCGACATGTTCGAAATGGGTGTTACCGTTCAGGTTCTCAAACGTGGCACGATGTTCGCAATGCGCGCCCAGAAGCTTTATGAATTCTACCGCCGTTACGACAGCATCGAAGCTCTGCCGCCGGCAGATCGCCAGATGCTTGAAAAGACGGTTTTCCAGGACAGCCTCGACAATATCTGGGCAGGTACCGCTGAATTCTTCAAACAGCGCGATCCGTCGCAGCTAGAAAAGGCCGCCGCTGACCCGCACCACAAAATGGCGCTGATTTTCAGATGGTATCTCGGCCTGTCGCCCCGCTGGGCAGTTGCCGGCGAAGAAAGCCGCAAGGTCGACTATCAGGTCTGGTGTGGCCCGGCCATGGGCGCTTTCAATGAGTGGGCCAAAGGCAGCTTCTTTGAAAAGCCCGAAAACCGCAAGGTTGTCGATGTAGCAATGAACCTGCTCTACGGTTCTGCCCTTGAACTGCGTCTGACACAGCTGCGCAACCAGGGCCTGAATTTTGCCGATGCAATCGGAGCGGTTGGGCCGCGCACCGTAGACCAGATAAGCCGTCTGATCTGACAGGCATGCCTGGCTTCGAACTCGCCGGAAACCAGGTATTGGTGCAGGTTGTCGATACTGCGCGCCTGGCCGGCGAACAGCAGACACTGAGAAAGTTCCTCAGCAGCGAGGACCTCGCCCGCCTCGAACGCTACAGCGTCAGAGCTCCGGGCGACATGTTTCTTGCAGCGCGCGGCGCATTGCGCCTGACGCTGGCCCGGGTTCTTGGTCAGCAACCGGCAGATATCGCCATTGCCACGCATGAGCACGGCAAACCTTTTCTGCCCGAGCATCCGGGGCTCTTTTTCAATGTCTCGCACAGCCGCACCCTGGCCCTGATTGCTCTGGCAAGACACCCGGTCGGGGTCGACGTCGAATACCTCCTGCGCAGCGTAGATTACGCCGCGGTCATGCGCCGGTTCTTTTCAGATGCTGAGAGAGAAGAATGGCTGCAATTCGGCATTCCGAGTCAGCAGCACGCTTTTTTCAGAGGCTGGACCCGCAAAGAAGCGATTTTAAAAGCGACCGGCGAGGGCATTGCCGGCCTCGGGCATACTTTTATCTCATTCAAACCAGACGAACAAAGAGCCCTGCGCGAAAGGGCCGGCGACCCGGCGCAAAGTCAGAACTGGGTCTTTGGTGACTTCTGCCCGGCGCCCGATTATCAGGCAGCGGTCGCTCTGCAGGCACCCGATATGCAGCTGAGCGTCGAGGCCTTTTCCCTTTAACGGCAGCTGGAAACAACCATTAATCATCTTTTTGCATCGGCAGCTTCGGCCTGTCAGCCGGCTGCGCGCTCGACACACAACCCAGACCGGGAATTACCGGGCGGAGTGCAGGTTTGCCAGCGCCATTCCGGAACAGGGTTCTGTCTGGTATAATGTCTGCATCATTATTTCAGGAGCAGTTTTATGCCAACAGGGAAACTCGGAATGAAATACGCCGCAGGCGCGGCTCTGGCTTTTTTCATGGCTGCCGGTGGTCTTTTCTGCGATGTCGAAGCACGGGTCAGACAGGTCGCATCTCCGGAAGACATTGAAAGCATCAGGTTTTTAAGCCCGAATAATATCCCTGTCAAGGTTCTCGTCGTTTATACGCCGGGTCAGAAAAATGAAAACTTTGTCATTTCGCTGGTAAACATAGTTGCCGGCATGCACGAAAAGGGTCTGGTCAAGAAGGGCGAAGAATTCAAGGTTCACATCATTCCGGGCTGGGAAATGAATGAAAAGGATTATGAGCACATCAGAAACCAGGTTGGCGCAGAACGGGTAGCCCGTTATGTCGAATTCAACAAGGCTTACACCACCCGCGATATGTGGATGCAGGACTGGGGCGAAGTTGGCGTCGTAAAAATCAAGGGTGAGCCGAAGCCGCAGACCGTGGTTTTCGATTCGAACCGGGGTCGAGACAATGCCGAACTGCCTGAGATTCTCGCAAAATTCTGGAACAGCTACCTGCTGAAAAACCCGTCTGAAGCCTATTCTGGTGGTGATTACGGCGGAAACATCGAAGTTACCCCCGACAATATTCTGCTGATCGGCGATACGTCGACACCCGAGCTTCGCGCCTTTTTCGAAAAGCACGGCTATCAGAACCGTATGGCAGTTCTCGAAACTGAATGGCTGCACGTCGGCCATGTCGACGAATATATCTCGGTATGCCCCAATCCGAAAGCGGCCCGAGGCTACACTCTGATCAAAGCCTATCCCAGACTGGCTCTGCGGATTGTTAAAGATGCGACCGACGAATAGCTGTAAACTATCGAGCACAAAGAATATCGCGACGCTCTGCTCAAGATCAAAAAATATCTGGTAAAAGCCGAAGCGGAAAAAGCCAAGGCGCTCAAGCAGGGCAGAAAAACCAGAGCAAGGGCAAGAAAGCCATTTTCTGAAGCGGTTCTTGAATACATCAACCTGCCGGAAGAAACCACCGAAGCCCTCATCAAGTCGAAGTCAGGGGCGCTTCTGGCTTCCGGTCATGAAGTTTCCGGTGACGAGGTCGAGGAATTCATCAAGCTCAATCTTACCCTCGGCAACCTTATCGACACAAATGTTAAACGTGCCTGTGACAAGATTTCAGAGGTGCGGAAAGAATCGGGAAAACCCCATTCGGTTCTTTCGTTTCCGGCCCTGTTCAGAAAAATGTATGGCGGCAAGCACATTGCCTATCTGCCTGGCAGCGTTAACCAGCTGATTCTCAACAATCAGCTGATCGTGCCTGACCCGAAAGTCGATGCGATGCGCAAACACATTGCCAGAGCTGCAGACATGATCGGGCTGCATGCAAACTTCATCGATTCCCTGC
>CAZFUG010000125.1:0-7887 GCA_964522035.1 uncultured bacterium | reverse complement strand
CATAATCTGCAGGGTCAGCTGCATTGCGGCACCAATGTTTTCAGGCATCCCAACAGGTATTTCGTGGTTCCGAAGTAAGCTCTGAAAGAAAAAAACGGGCTGTCCTGGCGATGTCGGGGCAGCCTTTTTCATTGGAAAAAATGTAATTTCAGCGGGTATGGATTTTCGAAAAAATATCTGCTACCATATGTGTATAAATAGAAGCATCTGATCTTAAAAATTCTTTTCGAGGAAACAAGTCACCAGCGATTCAGATTCTGCTGCCGGTCGCTTATGGTTGGGTTCTGCAGCAGGATTTCTGCCAAAAACATAAATAGCAGAAATCTACAGATAATACAGAGAGGTCTGTGTCATGTGTCATGCAAATCAGCCACTTTCCAGGGAGCCGATCGTTTATGACGCGCATTTGCCCGAATTGTTATTAAACAGCCTTTTGGCATCCTTTTCTGAAGCAGCAGTTTTTGCGATAGATACAGAAGGGTCATACATTTTTTTTAACGACAGCTATGCGGCCCTGATCGAGGAAAACAACGGGGTCAAAATCCGCATCGGAATGCCGATGCTTGACTGTGCCCCCGAAAACGAGAACCGTAAAGCCTTCAGGGCATGTATCGATCGGGCAATTGCCGGCGAGACGGTTAAAACTGAGTTCAGATGCCGTGCTCCGCGGCAAAGTCTCTTTGAAGTTTCCTTTCTGCCGATAAAAAAAACAGATGAATCCACGGTTGGCGTTATTGTAATCGCAAAAGACATTACTCTTCAGAAAGAACTCCAGACCGAATCCCTTTCTGCTACGAGACTGCTGATAAATATTGTGAATTCTTCGACCGATTACATCTTCGTCAAAGATAAAAGCCTGAGAACACTTCTATGCAATGAGGCCTTTGCCAGAGCCATAGGCAAGCGCCCTGAAGACTGCATCGGTAAAACCGATCTCGAAAACGGCTGGAACGAGGAATGCGTCAAGGGCAATCCGGAAAAGGGCATCAAAGGTTACGAATCCGACGATCTGGCGGCCCTGAGCGGGCGGGTCGTCAGAAACCCCAGAGATGTCGTAAGAATCGGGCGCCAGGTGCAGATTTTCGACACCGTAAAAATTCCTCTCAGGTATGAAGATGGCAGTATCTACGGCATTCTCGGGATATCACGCGACATCACTGAACTGCTGCGGGCTGAAGACGCACTTGAAAAAAGAATTGTCGCCCTGACCCGGCCACTCGACGATGCCGACCCCATAAGTTTCGAAGACCTGTTCAACCTCGATGAAATTCAGCAGCTGCAGGATGACTTTGCCAGAGCGACGGGCGTTGCGACAATCATCACCCGCCCCGACGGAAAGCCGATAACACGCCCGGCCAATTTTTCGCGGCTCTGCAGTCAGCTTATCAGGCAGACAGCCAAAGGGCTCGAAAACTGTTTTAAATCTGACGCAGAAATCGGTGCCTTATGTCTGGATGGGCCCCAGATAAAACGCTGCAGAGGTATCGGCCTGTGGGATGCCGGAGCAGGAATCTCGGTTGGCGGGCGACATATCGCCAACTGGCTCATCGGCCAGGTAAGAGATGAAACACAGAGCGAAGAAGAGATCATAGCCTATGCACGTGAAATAGGAATTGACGAGAAAGCTGCTGTCGAAGCCTTTCTCGAAGTTCCGGTAATGTCGCGCGAGAAATTCTCGAGCATCGCTCAGATGCTGTTCACACTTGCCAGACAGCTTTCAAACACTGCCTACCAGAATGTGCAGCAGGCACGTTTCATAGCCGAACGAAAAAATATTGAAAAAGAACGTGAAAAACTCAATCACCAGCTCAACCAGATGCAGAAACTTGAATCTCTTGGCGTTCTTGCTGGCGGAGTGGCGCACGATTTCAACAATCTTCTCGCCGGCATTTTCGGCTATATCGATCTCGCGAGAATTTCAAACCGCGAACAGAAAGTCGGGGGCCTTCTCAGCAGCGCCATGAGCACAATCGAGAGGGCCAGAGACCTGACCAGGCAGCTGTTAACCTTTTCCAAGGGCGGCGAACCGATCAAGAAAACAGAAAGTCTGATGCCTTTCCTGCAGAAAACCGCCATGTTTGCGATGAGCGGGGCAAACGCATCGGTCAGGTTTTCAATACCAGAAGACCTCTGGTTGTGTGATTTCGACAAAAACCAGCTTGGTCAGGTCATCGACAATCTGATCATCAACGCCATCCAGGCAATGCCCAATGGCGGCATGGTTACGGTTGCGGCCATCAACACGGTTTTTGAGCGAAAGCAGGGCTCTCTGCCGGCCGGAAAGTATCTCAAGATTTCAATTTCTGATCAGGGAACGGGAATACCGCAGAAAAACATTTCGATGATTTTCGACCCGTTTTTTACAACCAAGCCCAAAGGGCATGGTCTCGGGCTGTCAACGTGCTATTCGATCATCAAACGCCATGACGGGGTAATAGAGGTAGAATCAGAAGAAGGCAAAGGCACAACCTTCCATATCTATCTGCCTGCTTCCAGATTTACTATTGAACCTGCGCTGACGCAAACCAGAGAAATGCACGCTGGCACAGGTGTATTCATCGTCCTCGACGATGAGGTCATTCTGCTTGAAACAATCGGGCAGATGCTGACCTCATTTGGTTATTCACCGGTACTGTTCGAAGATGGCAAAGACGCTGTCGCCTTTTTTATCAATGAGTTGAAAATTGGCCGCAAACCCGCAGGCATGCTTTTTGACCTGACGGTGCCAGGGCGTCTGGGTGGTAAGGAAGCAGTCAGCGAAATTCGTCGACATTGCCAGGATGTTCCGGTATTTGTTGTCAGTGGTTATGCAGAAGACCCGGTCATGGCCAACCCGCAGAAATACGGGTTTACGGCCAGCCTCTGCAAGCCATTTTCCATAGCAACACTTGCGCAGATGCTCAATAAATATATAATCAGGGAAACGGAAGATTGAAGAAAAATGACTATCATCATCAAGAACAGGTTCAATTCAGCTTTCAGCAAATTGATCGGCAACCTTCTCGAAATCAGCGAGTCTGAATGGCGCCAGGCGCTCAGCAAAAGCCAGTTCGATAAAGTTTCCGGCATCAAACATGCGAAACTGCACGGAACCCCGGAATGGCGATACCATGTGGCAGAAATAGCCACCCGGGTAAACTGCCATTACCACAGGCACGGCGAAGAAATTTATGAAGTGGTCGAGGGAGCCGGAATGCTGCATTTCGGCGCGGTAGAAACCAGAACTGCCAAAGGCAGTCACGGAAAAACTCTGAACGACCCATCAGGGTTTTCTGAATCTGAAGCGATCAGCACTGCCTGCAAAGCCATCAATTGCGCGACGCATCTGGCTGCAGGGCCCGGCACGCTTCCTGCCGCAGGCCTGGCGACGCTCAATGTGTCTTCAGAAGTTTTGCAAGAAGCGATTGAAGAGCTGGAATCAGAAGTATCGGTAGTCTGGCAGAAACCTCTTGCGGTTAAGGCCGGTGACAGTTTCGTCATTCCGGAAGGTTTCGCCCATCAGCTGGTAAGAGATGGCGAATCGCCTCTGACCATAATTTTTGCCTGCCCCGACAGCCATCTCGGCGACGACCGTTTTTTGCTGCCAGATTCACCGCATATCTAAACGGTTGAGTCTGTGATTTTTTTACGTCACCTTCAGAACCGCAAACTATCGATGCGGTAGCAGCTGGTATCTAAAAAAGGCTGTTCTGGTGCGCCTGTCAGAGTAGAGAAATAAAGCTTCAAAAATTAGCGCCGGCGTGTTAACATTCTGGCAAATTTGTGTACACGCGACAGACCTGCGCAAAGTGCCTTGAACCGCAGAGCCCGGCTGAATCCGGGCAACGCTGCAAAGGCGGCCGAGGCAGGCTGTTGTTCGATTTTACAGCAACAGGAAGGCCGGTATGAAGCGCACTAAACAATCTTTCGAACCACTCGCGATCGTTGGCATGAGCTGCATGTTCCCAAAAGCTCAGTCAGTAGAGGATTACTGGGCCAACATCAAGGAGAAAGTTGATGCCATCCGCGAGGTGCCGGCTGACACCCACTGGGACCCCAAAGACTTCTTCGACACCGACAAGAAGAAGCCTGACCACGTTTATGCGAAGACCGGCGGCTTTCTCGATCCGGTTGATTTCAACCCTGGTGAATGGGGAATCGCGCCATCGGATCTCGACGCCATCGACACATCCCAGCTGCTGAGCCTGGTCGTAGCCCAGGGCGCACTGGTAGACGCCGGCTACACCGGCGACCGTGATTTCAATCGCGACAATGTCAGCGTCGTTCTCGGTCTTACCGGCACCCTCGAGCTGGTAGTGCCGCTTGGCGCCCGCCTTGGGCACCCGATCTGGCGCCGTGCCATGCAGCATGCCGGCATCGCGCCCGAAATCACCGAAGAAGTCATCAAAAACATCGGCAAAGCCTATGTCGGCTGGCAGGAAAACTCTTTCCCGGGCCTGCTCGGCAACGTGGCCGCCGGCCGTATCGCCAACCGCCTGAATCTTGGCGGCACCAACTGCGTTGTCGACGCCGCCTGCGGCAGTGCCCTGAGCGCCGTCAACCTCGCCGCCATGGAACTCTGGACCGGCAAGACCGACATGGTCATCACCGGTGGCGTCGATACCTTCAACGATATTTTCATGTATATGTGCTTCTGCAAAACCCCTGCCCTGTCGGCAACCGGTCATTCAAGGCCTTTCAGCGCCGACAATGATGGCACCATTCTTGGTGAAGGCATCGGCATGGTGGTTCTCAAGCGCCTTTCAGATGCAGAACGCGACGGCGACCGCATTTATGCGACATTGAACTCGGTCGGCACTTCTAGCGACGGTAAGGGCAAAGCCATTTACGCACCAAGCGCCGATGGTCAGGTCAAGGCCCTGCGCCGCGCCTATGAACAGGCCGGCATTTCGCCACGCGACATCAGCATGATCGAAGCTCACGGCACCGGCACCGGCGCCGGCGACGAAGTCGAAGTCAATGCGCTGAAAGAAATCTATGGCCAGGCCGACAATGGCCGCCCATGGTGCGCCCTCGGCTCGGTTAAATCGCAAATCGGCCACACCAAAGCAGCGGCAGGTTCTGCCGGCCTGATCAAAGCTGCTCTGGCTATCTATCACAAGGTTATTCTGCCGACGATCAAGGTTTCGAAACCAGCGCCGGCGCTGAGTTCAGAGAATATTCCGTTCTATCTGCCAGACCAGATCAGGCCCTGGGTTACCGACGAAGGCCGGCCGCGCTATGCCGCAATCAGCGCCCTTGGCTTCGGCGGCAGCAATTTCCATGTGGTAATTGCTGAATACAACCAGGAAAAACCTTCCTGGGACTGGGCCCGAGGCACCGAACTGTTCACCTTCTCAGGCAAAAACACTGCCGATATCAAAACCGCTCTCAACAAACTGGCGCAGGCAAAAAATGCCCGGCAGATCCGCATGGCTGCAGCCGAAAGCCGCCGCGATTTCAATCATAAAGACACCTGCCGTCTGACCTTTGTCGTCGATGCCGGCACCGACCTGAACAAACTGACTGGCGAAATTACGGCCCAGCTCGACAAGAATGTCGAAGCCGGCCGCTTTGTGCTGCCGAATGGTGTCTGCTTCAGTCAGAACCATGATGTTAAACCGATCGGCGTTATCTTCCCCGGTCAGGGTGCTCAGTATCCCGGCATGAGCCGCGACCTGGTCTGCGCCAGCCCCGAAGCATTCACCATTCTCGAAGAATCGACAAAAGAAATCGGCGCCATCGACGCGACAGGCAACAACCTGATCGACTACGTTTTCCCGCGGCCGACCTATGATGCCGAAAAAGACAAGCTGAACGACGAACGCCTGCGCGCCACCGATATCGCCCAACCGGCGATCGGCGCCATCGCTCTCGGTCAGTTCAGAGCTCTTGAAGCGTTCGGCGTCGAAGCCAACTGCTTTGCCGGCCATTCTTACGGCGAACTGGTCAGCCTATGCGCCGCCGGTGCTTTCGACAGCGCCGCCCTCGCAAGAATTTCGCGCAAACGCGGCCAGCTGATGGCCCAGGGAAAAGGCGACCGCGGTGGCATGATCGCCGTAGCCGCCGAACGCAGCGCCGTTGAAGCGGTAATCGCCGAAACCGGTCTGCAGCTGGTGGTTGCCAACCATAACTCACCGGCACAGGTGGTTCTGTCTGGTCCGACCGCCGAAATCGAAAAATCGAAGAACATTTTCAAAGACCGCAAGCTGCGGGCAACCGTTCTCAACGTTGCCGGCGCTTTCCACAGCTCGTTCGTCGCCGATGCGGCCGAGCCTTTCCATGCTTTCCTTGCCGATGAAAAATTCAGTAAGCTGAAATGCCCGGTTTACGCCAATACCACCGCCGAAGTTTACCCAAGCAAAGCTGATGCGGCAAAGAAACTGCTCGGTTTCCAGCTGGCGAACCAGGTGCGTTTTGTCGAAATCATCGAAAAGATGTATGCCGACGGCATCAGAACCTTCATCGAAGCTGGCCCGGGCGGCAAGATGACCGGTCTGATCAAGGCGATCCTTGAAGGCCGCGACTGCACGATCATCGCTCTCGATTCTTCAGCAGGCAAACGTTCTGGCCTGCATGACCTCGGCCGCGCTCTGGCGCAGCTGGCCTCGATGGGCTATCAGCTCGATCTGGGTCGCTGGCAGAACGGCGCCGAATGGCTGGCCGCCCAGCCGAAAGATGGCAAACCGAAGCTGACTTTCCCGGTTTCCGGTGCCAACTATAAATCGAAGGCCCAGCTGCAGGCGATGGCCGAAATCGCCAAGCCGGCCCCGGTAAAAGTCGTTGCCGCCTCAGCGAGCGTTCAGGCCCCGCAGGCGCCGGCCGCACCGGTTGCGGCACCCCGCCCGGCAGCGCCGACTCCGGTTGCCCCGGCTGCGACTATGCCAGCAGCGCAGCGCCAGCCGGTCACTATGACACAGCCCCAGCCGGTTAACCCGGTTGTTGCGACAAATTCCAACTCTGCTGCCAGCCGGAACATCGTTCCGGTAACGCCGGCAGCCCCTCAGGCAAACAATCTTATGACCAGTCAACCTGTAAATTTAGAAGCTCTCAAACTTTCGCGCGAAACTCTTTCAGCCTTGCAGCAGCTGCAGCAGCAGACTGCCGACCTGCACCGCCGCTTTCTCGAAGGTCAGGAACAGGCGCAGAAAACCATCATGGCTCTGATCAGCGGCAGCCAGCAGGTGGTCAACCAGGCACAGCCGGCTATGCAGCAGCCACAGGCATGGCAGCAGCCGATGATGCCAGCGGCCCCGGCATATATGGCCCCGCCGCAGCCGGTCGCTCCGCCACCCGCAGCCAGAATTCAGGCAGCCCCGGCAGCACCAGTTGCACCGCAGGCACCGGCCAGACCGGTCGCAGCTCCGGCAGTCGCCGCATCTGCGCCCGCACCCCAGCCGGCACCACGCCCGCAGGCTCCGGCACCGGTTGCGGTTGCTGCACCGGTCAAAACCGGCCCCGACGCCGGCAAAATCAGAAGCATTCTGCTCGACGTGGTCAGCGAAAAGACCGGCTACCCGCTCGAAATGCTGAATCCTGAAATGGACATGGAAGCCGATCTCGGCATCGACTCGATCAAACGCGTCGAAATCATGTCATCGATGCAGGAACGCCTGCCGGAAGCACCGGTGGTGCAGCCCGACCAGCTCGGCAAACTGCGCACCCTCAGCCAGATTCTCGAACACCTCAGCGCCGGCAGCGCATCAGCCGCACCGGCAGCCGCTGCGCCGCAGCAGGCCGCCAGCCCGGCCCCGGCCGCTGCAACCAGTAACGCCGCCGCAAAAATTCAGCCGGTTCTGCTTGAAGTTGTCAGCGAAAAGACCGGCTACCCGATTGAAATGCTGAATCTCGACATGGATATGGAAGCCGATCTCGGTATCGACTCGATCAAACGCGTCGAAATCATGT
>CAZFUG010000124.1:0-12317 GCA_964522035.1 uncultured bacterium | reverse complement strand
CATGTCAGAACACGGTTCTTGCGATCTAGAACCGCATAAATCATCGTAAAATACTGATAGTTATTCTTGTGCAGCATGAATTCATGGTTCAACTCATCGGCCACCTGAGCAGGAGGCTTTGGAGCGCCATCAGGCTGTCTGACAATGCTGTTTACGCCTTCCCAGGCCGAGAGCATACGATGCACGGTCACCGCCAGCATGGCCGACTGAATTCCGTGCCCGGAAACATCAAGAATAAACATTGCAGCAGTATTGCTGTCGAGAGATACGACATTGAGCAGGTCGCCACCAATATTTTCGCATGGCTCGTAATACCATGAAAAATCCAGTCCCGGAATATTTGTACGTCTGTCAGGAAGCAGGCTGCGCTGCATATTACCGGCAGCTTCAAGGTCTTCGCGCAGTTCTTCAAGTATGGAACTGAGCTCCTGGTTTTTCTCTTCAAGCTCCCGTGCCAGAGTTTCCAGTTCTGCCTCGTGGAATTTGCGATGGTCGGTTTCTGACTTGAGCCGCAACATCGACCTGATTCTGGCAAGAAGTTCAAGCTCGTTGATCGGTTTGGTAAGGTAATCGACTGCACCTGCATCAAAAGCCTCAACCAGATCTTCGGTTTCGGATCTGGCACTGACAACAAGAATCGGAATATCCTGGTATTCGTCATGGCCGCGAATCTCACGGATTGCCTCGATTCCTGTGATTTCAGGCATCATGATATCCATCAGAATCAGATCGATGTCAGATTTCTTTTCTGACGGCACGATACCGATATACTCGTATGCCTCAGCGGCTGAAGATGCCAGATATATGTGACTGAATCCCTCGGTTTCAAGAATGGCTTCAAGCAGCATCAGGTTGTCAGGTGCGTCATCGACGACCAGAATGCTCATCTTTTTGGCCACATGCTTGCTCATGGCTTTTCTCCGTTTTCCGAAAGGACGAGGCTGAAACACGACCCATGCCCCGGCTCGCTCGTTACCTTTATTGTCATACCAAGAAGTTCTGCGAACGACCTGGCAATGGCGAGACCGAGACCGGCACCGCCATATTTGCGGGCAATGCGGTTGTCTGCCTGCTGAAAAGCTTCAAAGATCAGATCGATCTTATCGGCTTCTATACCGGGGCCTGCATCGGAAACATCGATCTGTATCGGCCGACTCTGTTCATCAACTTTGACCTCGATCTTTACAGGCTTGTCGGCTGAGAACTTTATGGCGTTATCAATCAGATTCTGCAGTATCTGGCGAAGTTTTACCGCATCAGTAAAGATGTTACGACAATTTTCAGGCACCGACAGCACGATATCGATGTGCTTTTCTTCGATCAGCACCTGCATCAGATCGATAATTTCGTCAAGAAGTTCTCTGAGATTAACTTCACGGCTCTCGACGCTGAGTTGATGGCTTTCACTGCGGGAAAAATCGAGAATATTTACAATCAGCTTCAAAAGCGCTTCGCCGTTGCGAAGAATGCGGTCGAGATAAAGCATGTCACGTTCAGAAAACCTGTTATCAGTATTTTTCTGCAGATGGCGGGAAAATCCGATAATAGAATTCAGTGGCGTCCTGAATTCATGGCTCATTTTGGCTATAAAAATTCCTTTGGCCATGCTCGATTTTTCGGCTTCGGTCTTGGCGTGCTGCAACTCTTCAAGCATGCGCTTCTGTTCGGTAATATCGCGGCTGACCCCATATATCGCCCGATTGGCGCGATCAACCGAACTGTTCCAGAGCATCCAGCGCCAATCGCCGTTTTTCTGGCGCAATCGCATCACTCTGCCAAAAACATTGCGCTCACCGAGTATTTCCTTTAATATCTGCCCGTCCGAGCCAATGTCTTCTGGGTGAATCAGGTCACAAAGTGGCTGTCCCTGAAGTTCTTCAGGGGCATAGCCCATCACATCATGCCATTGCGGGTTGACCCGGCGAAAAAGACCGTCAAATCCAAGAATGCAGAAAAGATCGAGTGACATCTGAAAAAAACCGTTGCGTTCGCTGATCAGTCTTCGACTTTCTGAAAGATCACGAATGAAGCCGGTAAACAAACTGCCAGTTTCGAGTCTGACTTCGCCGACGGCCAGATCGATCGGAAAAAGGTCGCCGTCTTTTCTCTGTGCTTCGACTTCACGGCCAATGCCAATTATGTGCGGAATTCTCGTGGTAAGAAAACGCTTTATGTAACTGTCATGCTTCGATCTGTGCGGTTCTGGCGCCAGCATCGACACATTGCGGCCAAGCACTTCGCTGCAGCGGTAACCGAACATTTTTTCGGCAGCGCGGTTAAAAGCCTGAATGATGCCATGATCATCGATGATCACCACTCCATCGACTGCCAGATCGACAATCGTTGCCATTGTTCGCTCGCTGATAAGAAGGTTTTTCTGAGCCGCGACCAGCATGTCAGAAACTTCAACTTCGTTGTCGCTGCTTTTTGCCTTCGAGCATTCACAGACCACTTCGATAAAATCGTGCCCGCCAAGCTTCACAAGAGAAAAAATGAACCGGCCCGAAAGCAGCTGGTGATTGCTGGCATCAAACTTCAGAATTCTTTCGATACGATCGAACCGACCATTGGTGAGTTCTGAAATTTCATTGACAAAACCCTGAATCTGCAGATCGGGATGAATATCGAACAATCTGAAAGAAGCCCCGTCGCCAAGTCTGAAATATGCAATTGCCTCTTTGTCAGCATATTGCATCTCAAAATCCAGGGCTGAAAAAATAAACAGCAAAGCTTCCTCCGAAGGGCTCTCTTTAAGTTTCCAGAATACTATACCACGGGCGGGGGTTGTGATATCATAACAGAAATTTTTCAGCCAATCACAATTATAATTTCTCGAACGGAGACCCTGAACATGAACATGACTCCATCAAATCCAGGCCTGGCCCCACTGGGCAGTAAACCCGCAGCCCCACAGACCCCAGGTCTGGGCCGTCAGGAAATAACTCCGCCCAAATGTTTCGGAACTGACTATTTTGGCAAATGGAATACCCAGGGTATGACCCTTGAATCGATGAAAATCGACCATCCCGACTATCAGCAGAAATGCGCAAACTGCCCTCTTTTCGAGCGCTGCTACATGGTCAATAACATCAGATTGCTGCGCATCAAGAAATAAAGAAACTGACAGACAAGGAAGGAATCGCCAATGCGAGCTTACGATATCATAAAGAAAAAACGTGACGGCCTGAAGCTCAATCAGGCTGAAATTGCTGCCATAATAAAAGGCTTTGTCGACAACACCGTGCCGGATTATCAGATGGCCGCCTTTCTGATGGCCGTCTATTTCCGTGGCATGGATGAAGAAGAAACCTACTGGCTTACAGAATGCATGCGCACCAGTGGTGATGTAATCGACCTCAAAGGCATCGAGGGCTTCACCGTTGACAAGCATTCGACCGGCGGAGTCGGCGACAAGACCAGTCTGGTTCTCGGCCCGGTTCTTGCCGCTCTCGGGCTCAAGGTTGCCAAGATGTCCGGGCGTGGCCTTGGCCATACCGGTGGCACCATCGACAAACTTGAAGCGATTAAAGGCTTTTCCTGCGAACTGTCGACCCCTGAATTCATCAAAGCCGTTAACACTACCGGCGTTGTCATCGTCGGGCAGACCGGCAACCTTGTGCCGGCCGACAAAAAGATTTATGCCCTGCGCGATGTAACCGCCACGGTCGATTCAATACCGCTGATTGCAGCCTCGATCATGTCAAAAAAACTCGCGGTAGCCAATAAAGGTCTTGTGCTCGATGTCAAGGTTGGCAGCGGCGCGTTCATGAAGAACCTTGACGATGCCCGCGAACTGGCCAGACTGATGGTCAAAATCGGCAAACAGGCTGGCCGAAAGGTCACCGCCGTAATATCGAACATGGATGAACCACTCGGAGAAATGATAGGCAATTCGGTAGAAGTTATCGAAGCCATCGAAACACTGCGCAATAAAGGCCCCGAAAGCTTCACGATTCTGATCAAGGCTCTCGCAGCCCAGGCTCTTGCCCTGGCTTCAAATCTCAGCCACGAAGCAGCTGAAGCAAAAGTTACCGAAGTTCTCGAAAATGGTCAGGCTTATAAAAAGCTGCTCGAAATGGTTAAAATTCAGGGCGGCGATGTATCGATGATCGAAGATTATCGCAAGCTGCCGGCTGCCGAGAAAACAGTCGAACTGAAAGCAGACAAAGCCGGCTATATAAGCCAGATTCACTGCGAAGAAATCGGCCTGGCTGCCATGATGCTCGGTGCCGGTCGCGAAACCAAAGAATCGAAGATCGATATGGGCGTCGGACTCAAGCTGATCAAGCATGTCGGTGATCAGGTAAAAGCTGGCGACGTGATTGCCGAGCTCTATGTCAACCCGAAAAAAGACAATGACAAAGCCGTCGATCGCCTGCGGGCCGCAATCACCATCAGCCCGAAGCACGTTACCCCCCAGAAACTCATTCTCGACATCATTTCGTGAGCAGAAATTATGCCAGGTTGCACCAGTAATGCCGCGTTGCGGCTGGCTTTTGAAGAAAGCGAAGCCGCAACGCTCTCGAAACACGCCTGTCTGGCCAGGAACTCGCGTGGTCGCGAGTTTCCTGAGAAAGACTGCTTTATCCGCACCTGCTTTCAGCGTGATGTCGATCGCATTATTCACAGCGAATCCTTTCGCCGCCTGAAACACAAAACTCAGGTTTTTCTGTCGCCCACCAATGACCATTTCAGAACCAGGCTCACCCACACGCTCGAGGTCGTCTGCACTGCCAGATGTATTTCGCGCTGCCTTGGCCTGAATGAAGATCTTACCGAAGCCATCGCCCTCGGGCACGACCTTGGCCATACACCGTTCGGTCACAGCGGTGAAGAAGTTCTCAATGAGATAAGCGAAACCGGCTTTCATCATGCATCTCACAGCGTCAGAGTAGTGACCCGCCTTGAAAAGAGCGGTGAAGGACTCAACCTTACCAGAGAAGTGGTTGACGGCATTCTCAAGCACAGCAAGGGCAAGCATGGCTCGGCAACCATTTCCGAGCAGGCCAATCTGCCGCTTACGGTCGAAGCCCAGGTCGTTCGTATTGCCGATCTGGTGGCCTATATTAACCACGATATCGACGACGCAATAAGAGCCGGTATCATCACCACCGCCGATCTGCCACAGGAAGCCCACAAACTTCTTGGTGAGAGACATTCAGTGCGCATTCATACCATGGTTCGCGACATCGTCGACAACAGCATCGACAGCAATGTCATAAAAATGAGCCCGGAAGTCGAACAGGCAACCGCTGCCATGAAAAAGTTTTTATACAACGATGTCTATACGCGCCCGGAAATCGATGTGGCAGTTCAGAGATCGAAAAACCTTCTCAGACAGGTTGCCGACTGGTATACCCGACACCCTGACGATCTGCTGAAACATATCAAGCACCCGGTTCCCGAAGGCCAGAGCCTCAACCGAACGCTCGTCGACTATCTGGCAAGTATGACCGATGACTTTGCGCTGCGCCGGTTCCAGGAAATCTTTGTTCCGCATTATTACAGTTTTCCTGACAGCAAACCTCGAAAAGCGGAGAAGAAAAGCTAGCCATGCTCTCAATCAGCAAAAAGATTTTTTCCGGCTTTGCCTTTGTGTTGTTAATCTGCATCGGCGTTTCAGGTCTTGCAGGCTACAACATGCTGAAACTGCGCGACATGATCGACTATCTCAAGGGCAATTACACGACCGCCATGCTGAATTCGCAGGAACTCATGGCCAATATTCATCTCAGCGCCACTTCAATCACAGAATTGATCAGGTCTCTGCGCAATCGCGACGAATCGATTTCTTTCTATAATTCGGCCAAGGAAAGCGCTTTTTCGCGTCTCGAAAACATCGACGCCAACCTGAAAGACCCGTTTCTTAAAGATGCCCCCAACGTTATCGCCTTCAAGCAGACAACCGAATCGAACCTTTTCGAACTGTTTGACCTGTGCGACAATTATCTGGCACTGCCCCCGGGCCAGGAACTCGGTCCGGCAAGCGTTACCGAACTTTTAACCGCAATCCGCGACAAAGAAATCGAACTGACCTCCAAATGCCGCGGACTTTGCGAAACCCTTTCCAACTATTCGCGACAGATGACCCAGAAACACGTCGCCTCGATGTTCGACATCATGGGTTATATGGTAAAACTCCTTCCCGTGGTGCTTCTCGTTTTTGGCTTCGGTTTCACCATGTTCATTTCGAACGGTATTTCACGCCCGCTTGAGAAGATTGTAAGTTCGATGTCAGAGGCCGAAAAAGGGCATCTCAACACCCGCCTGAGCTTCGACTCGCACGACGAGTTCCAGAGGGTTGCAGAAAGCTTCAACCGCATGCTTGAAGGCATCTGCCAGATGATTTCGAAAGTTCTCGAAACCAGCGACGATCTCGCAACAAGCTCGCAGCAGCTCAGCTCGGCCTCAGTCGAATCGGCAGCGACTCTTCTCGATATTTCCAAAAACGTCAACGGCATCAACCAGTCTTCGCTCGAAATTTCCAATAACCTTGAAAAAACAACCGCTTCGGTTGAAAGTTTCTCCGAATCGGCACAAAAGGTTGCCACACTCGCCGCGACTGCCGTTCAGGCAGTAAGCGTCACCACTCAGGCAGCCGATAAAGGCGGCAAGACCGTTAAAAAATCGGTCGAAATGGTCGGCAAGATCAAGGAATCGGTTGATATCGCAACTCAGGTCATTCTCGACCTGAACTCTGCCTCACTGCAGATCAGCGAAATCGTAAACACCATCACCGCCATCGCCAGTCAGACGAACCTCCTTGCGCTCAATGCGGCTATTGAAGCAGCAAGAGCCGGGGAGCAGGGCAAAGGCTTCACGGTTGTAGCCGGCGAAGTAAGAAAACTTGCAGAAGAATCGGCTGAAGCGGCCGAAGCTATCGGAACCCGCATCGAAAATATTCTGACCAAGACTCAGAATGCGGTCGACTCGATGACCCTTGGCCGCGGGCGCGTTGACGACGGTATTCGCATCATCAGAGAAGTTTCGACGAGTCTCGACAACATCATCGACAACGTCAACGGCGTCAACAAGAAAATCACTGAAATAAGCGCCATTTCAAGCGAGCAGTCAGCCAACTCTCTGGCGATGACCAGAACTATCGAAGACATCACCAGCCTGACCAAAATCACCTCAGAAAGACTCGGAATCGTTGCAACCTCGGTCGAGCAGCAGACGACCACGGTTTCTCAGGTGTCGAGTTCGACTGAAGATCTCGCAACTCTGGCTGATGAGCTGCACCTGCTGGTATCGCGCTTCACGATAAAAAAATAAGCCCGCAGGGCCGGTCAGTTGAAACCTGCCATACGCATTATTACAGGCATGAGCACTGCCCAGACGATTACCGCACCGGCAGCAACAAGAACCCGGTTTCTCAGACTGGCGATTTTCTGGGGATTCATGGCAGTAAAATAAACGGCCAGAGCCAGTATAAGGCTCAGAATCAGTGCAGCCAGATCAAAAGCATGGCCGTAAGACAGCCATCTGAACAGGCAGTTCAGAGCCGACGCAAACAGCACGACATCACACAGCATTACCAGCCAGCCGGTAAGCCAGCGCGGGCCATATCCCTTTTCCCGGGGCGTAATGGCAGAACTTACGACGTTTTCACTTTTGATTTCAGCTTCATTCATGATGCCTGATTGTAACGCATCAGGTCAGTCATTTCAACAGCAAAGTATCCGCGCTGTTTGAAATGTGGGCATGATTGCGCTATAATGCGAAAAATTAAAGTTACAGGCAGAGTGCATGGCCAATCTTAAAAATACCTACGCCCAGCGGCATTACGAATCAGCCCTCGATTTTTTCGACCAGGGTCAGTATGACAAGGCCATGCAGCAGATCGAAAAGGCCATTCAGCAGTCTCCCGGCAATCCTGATCTTTACGCCACCAAGGGTATTTTTCTGCATCGCATGAACAATATGATTCACGCGATCGAGGCCTACCAGGCAGCTTTGCGAGTGGCTCCCGACCACTCTTTTTCGCATTACAATCTCGGGCTCATCTATATGAAGCAGAACAAGGCTCTGCAGGCAATTCAGGAATGGGAAGCGGTTATCCGGGCAAAGCCACGTGACGTCGATGCCATCTTCAATATTGCGGTAGCCCTCGCCCACCTTGGCAAAACCAAGCAATCGGTACCGTTTTACAAAAAGGTGCTCGAAATCGACCCAAACCACATTCAGACACATCAGAATCTTGGAGTCATCTATCGTGACGAGGGCAATTTTGCTCTGGCAAAAAAACATTTCACCACGCTGAAAGAACTTGACAGCACCTTTATAGAAGTGGTCGAAAACGAAATAATGAAGTGCGAAGAACAGGAATTCCTGCAGAATCTGGCGAATTCCAACCAGCAGCTTTCAGAAACCGTCACCCACGTCACCGGAAACGAAATGGCCAATGCGCTTATCGCCATTATTGAAGAAGACTTCAATCTGGCTCTCAAACTGGCTGAAGAAAGTCTGGCCATCAATCCCGACGATCTTCAGGCCCTGCTGATAAAAGGGCAGGCCCTGCAGGGACTCTCACGAAGTTCTGATGCGATCGCGATCTTCATGCGGGCGCTCACAGCAGCTCCAGATTCTACCGATGCCATGTTTCACCTCGGCAATAGTTTTCTTGGCCTTGGCGAACTCGAGAAGGCGCTTGAATATTTTACCAGACTGAAAAAACACGATGCAGAATACCCTCTGGTTGATGAAAACATCAACAGCATCAAAGTCAAACTGCCAAATCGATGAATCGCCGCAGCTTTTTCAAACCAGGCATCAGAGCACGACTGACCATTATAATCCTTCTGATTTCGCTGATTCCTCTGGCTTTTCTTGGTTACCAGGCCTATTTCAATCAGAAAAAATTTATCACTGAAGAGGTGACCGCAAGTCACCTCGAGCTGTCAAATACTCTTGCACACGGTATTTACGAGAATCTAGAATTCACCCGGCGTCTGCTGAACGCTATCGGTGAGCTAGAAGCAGTCAAATCTCTGAATCCGGATGTTTCTGAAGATTTTTTCAATGCCCTGATGCGCCATTTCGCCTTTTTTAAACTGATGTATCTTATCGACAGCGAAAGAAACATTATCGCCACAACCGATGCGGCCACAAAGCTGCCTGCAGACTGGCTCTATTCCAAAGCAATCAGACGCAGTTACCAGGGCTCACTCTCGGAAGTCGTCACTTCTACCGATGGCATGCCTTTCATGACGCTTGAATCGGTGATCAAATCGCCAGAAAGACTTGGCATAACCGGCGTTCTCATTTCTGAAGTAAATCTTTCGAGCATTCGCGACCTGCTGCGTAACGCCCTGAAAAACTCAAAATCACAGGGTCTGGTACTTGACGAAGCCGGTTCAGTAATCGCCCGCTCTTCAGAAGATTCCAGAACTCTCAACATTCCGCTTTCAGAAACTATCGACAGCGATCTCACCCGCCTGCGCGACATAGATGGAGAACCATATCTGATCACCGCGGTCTCACTGAAAAAATTCGATTTTTATCAGGCTCCGAACTGGACAATTGTTCTGCAAATACCTGAGAGAATCGCCTTTGACGCGATTTATAAATTCAGAGCCCGTATCATCAGAATTCTCTCGCTGACAGCTATCATTTCAATTTTTCTGGCGGTGCTGCTGGCAAGAGGCTTCACTGCTCCACTTTCAAATCTGATAAACGGTGCCCGACATATCAGCGGTGGCGACTTCGAACACCGCATTATGCCGATGTCCAGCGATGAAATCGGTGAACTTACCTCTACTTTCGATGAGATGCGGGTGAATCTGCGAACCACAAAAGCCGACCTCGATTATCGCATTCTGCAGTTGTCAACCCTTTACGAGGTTGGTAAAGCCATCAGCTCTGAACTGGATTTCAGAAAACTGCAGAATATGATTCTCGAAATTGTCGTCAAGGTGGTCAAAGCCGAAAGAGGTTCGCTGATGCTGCTCGACGACGCAGAAAAATCTCTGACAATCGGCGTCGCAGTTGGCCTCAGTGAAGAAATAACCCGCGACACCCGCCTGGAAATCGGCGAATCGGTAGCGGGCTGGGTGGTAAAAAACCGGCGGCCGATTTTTGCCGGAAACGTCGAAACTGACGCCACTTTTCAAAGCATAAAGAAAAAAAATATCCGCACCGGCACAATGATGTGCGTGCCTCTGACCGCTAAAGACAAAATTCTCGGCACCCTCAATATTTCACGGTCAGAGCCCGACAGCTTCTCTGAAAAAGATTTCGAACTGTTTGTCAATCTGGCGAATCAGGCAGCAATCGCCATCGACAATGCCAGACTGTATCGTTATGCCGTCACCGACGAAATGACCAGACTTTACAACCACCGCTATTTTCAGCAGCGCCTCGACGAAGAAATTCAGCGCGCCGACCGCTATGAAAACCATGTATCGCTGATAATCCTCGATGTCGACCACTTCAAAAAATTCAACGACACCTTCGGTCACCCTGAAGGCGACAGAGTTTTAAAAACGGTTGCCCGCCTGATCGAAAAAAATGTGCGCGAAATCGATATTCCGGCACGTTACGGTGGTGAGGAATTCGTCGTGATCTGCCCAGAGAAAAATGGCGAAGGTTCGCTGATCCCGGCTGAGCGCATAAGAACCGCCATTGAAAGCTTTGACTTCAGAATCAATGGGGAACGCGTACCTCTGACCGTTTCTCTTGGCGTCAGTTGCTACCCTGATGCGGCAAAATCAAAGGCCGACCTGATCCAGAAGGCTGACTTCGCCCTGTATTATTCAAAACAGCATGGCCGTAACCGGGCAACTTTGTTTAACCCGGTAATGAATCGCAACGAAAGCTGAAACAACCGCTCAGGCCTGGCGGCAACGCAGCAGAAATTCGGCGTATTCCCAGTCTGAACGGGTATCGATATCGACAGAATCTTCAGCAGACATGGCATAGCAGCCGTGCCGGGCAAAATCATAGAGACTGCGGTGTTCCGTCAGCCATTCGGACCTGACCAGATAAATCGCTCCGTTCTCTATGTATCTGACAGGAATCCGGTCGGTCGGGCAGACAATACCTTCCTGACTTTCAGGGGTAGCCAAGCCGTTTTCAGCAACTCTGAACATCCATTCAGGATATTGCTCGACAGCGACCATCGAAGAAAGGCTGTTAAAACCGCCGGCGACAAAAGCCTCAACTGCCGCCGCAACATGCCGGGCATGCAGTAACGGCGAAGTTACCTGAAGAAGAGCAACTGCGGCTGGTTTTTCTTCCGGAAACAGCTTTTTCAGTTCAGCAACCGCATGCAGCATGACATCGAGCGAAGAGGCCTGATCACCAGAGAGTTCAGCCGGTCTGACAAAGGGAACAAGTGCGCCGGCAGACCTGCCGTCAGCAACAATCTGCGGATCGTCAGTACTTAGAAGAACCCGGCTGAAGCAGCCGGATTCAATCGCCGTATTGATGGTGCGCACCGTAAGAGAACTGCCACCGGCAAAAGGCATGGCGTTCTTGCGGGGCAGTCGTTTTGAGCCACCGCGGGCCGGAATTATGGCCCAGATCGGTAGATCAATATTTGAGCACAGAAAAGACTTTACTGCTGTCAAAGCGATCGCGACCTTTCAGAAACTCAAGTTCGATGGCAAAGGCAATACCGATTACCTGCGCCCCGATATCCTGCAGCAGTTCGACCGCTGCCAGAGCCGTGCCGCCGGTTGCAATAAGATCATCGATAAGAAGCACCTTTTCGCCTTTATTTACGGCATCTGCATGAATTTCGATGGCATCAGTGCCGTATTCAAGACTATATTCGCGACGAATTTTCTTACACGGCAGTTTGCCGGCCTTGCGGATCGGCACAAAACCGACCCCGAGTCTGAGAGCAAGGGCGGCACCGATAATGAAACCACGCGATTCGATGCCGCAGACATGGCTTATGCCAGAAGTGCGGTATTTGTCGGCAAAAATATCGATCAGGCAGGCAAAAGCCTTTGGATCATTGAGAAGAGGGGTAATGTCCTTGAAAATAATGCCTGGTTTCGGAAAGTCGGGAACATCTCTGATAAAAGCGTTTAAATCCATATTTTCCTCAATTTTCATCAAGTTTTTTCTGCTCTCCCGAAAGCTTTTTGTTCAGCTTCTGGTAGGTGACCATATGCGGTTCAAGCAGCTTATGTTTGAATTCTTCTTTTTCGCATTTTTTCACCGCCAGCTGCCCGAGTTTCAAAAAAAGCTCATCGCGGCGTTTCGAGAATTTTTCGGCCTGCGACGCAGTGGCTTTCTGCTCTGGCGATTTTGCAAAGAGACTCTTAAGCTGTCCAAAAAAGCCCTCTGGCTTTGCACCCGCCAGCTTT
>CAZFUG010000123.1:0-12336 GCA_964522035.1 uncultured bacterium | reverse complement strand
AAAAGTCGCCGAAAGGCGGCTTTGCTGTTTGAGTGGCGTGCGGGTATTGCCCTCCTTCCATTTCCGCATCAGCTCACTCAGGCTTGCCGTGAACTAAGAATGCCTTATTCGGCGAGTTTCTGGAGCGCGCGCTCCACTTCTTGCTCGTCGAAAAAGACGCAACGACCATTTTTGATGGGCGTCAGCTTGAATCTGCCTGATTTTATGCCCTCAAGAAGCGTTGTCCTGCCCACAGGAAAGCGCTGTAAGATATTTTTCAGGCGCAAATATCTTTTGGGCTCGGGCGTAGATTGCATAGATAAGAAACCTCCTTTTAAAAATTTATAGATGAGAAAAAAACGATCTATAATTCATTAAATCAGGAGTTCCCGAAAATAGGGCGTAGAAAAAACGCAAAAAATCTACGCACTCAGGGCTGATGCAAAATATGGGCAAAAAAAATAATTAAAAAACTAAATCCTGGCCCAACTCATAACTACTTTTTGCCAGTAAGTAAAGATTTTTTGCCTGACGCTTCTTATTTGTTATGTCCAGGATTGCTTTAACCTGTCCAGGCTTACAGGTTATTTTATACCTGCTCTTCATCTCTTTGGATATATAGTCATATGTTTGTTGAACTCCTGGATTCCGGGGAATTCCATGCTTGGACAGTTTAATTTCTGGATTGTTATGGGCTTCCACCAAGATGGTAAAAATTTTGAATGCGGTTCCGTCGACCAATAGAATTTCTGTAGAATTTCTTTTTGGTAGCTTTCCGAAGCTCTTTTCTGAACTGAAAGAAGGCTTTTTCTCACATTTTAGGGAAAGCATTTTTTTTTCGAGCCAGAGAACAAACTTGCTCGGCAACTGAAGTTGGATTTTCAAAGCTGCCAAAATTGCATCCAAAACAGTGAGGCTGTCGAGATTATCTAAATCTTTCTCTATAAGCTTTAGCTTTTCAGCCTGGTTTACCTGTGTGTCGACGAAGTTAAATGGCTTCAATTTCTGCTTGGCAAGATTTGGAATTTTAATTTTATTTTCTTTGGCCCATTCTATGGCCTGACTTCTTCTGCTGTTCAATTCTTCTTCAATCATTATGTCGTATGCGTCAGCGCTGAATGGGTCGAATGGCAATCTGGGAAGAGACTCCATTTGTTTGAAGAGATTATTGTATTCTTCGTATAGTTCGAGGTATTGGTCAGAGTGAGGAAATAAAAAATCTTCACCTAGCTCTTTAATTTGCCTTATAACCAGCTTTGTTTTTTCCTTAGTGGCTACAGACTTTTCTAGATTTTGGTAATATAACTGGCAGTCTTGGGTGTTCATTTTTTCATTGCTCAAAAAGTATTATTTCTTCTCAGTTTATCGGCATTGCTTTCTGGCTTAAATATTGTCTTGTCGAGGTAATCACCCATGCCCGAATCATTTCGTGTCGATCTGTTGAATGATTTGCCCAGTTTGCTTTAACGAACTCTTTCTTTTTAAGTCTCTCGTAATTTTCATTTTTGAACCATTTTGGGATTTTAGTCATTGTGGTTCCCGCCATTAAATTTATGTTTTCGTCTTAATTCATTGATGTTGGGGGTCTCTGTATTTACGAGTTCGTCGAGGTAGTCTGCCCAGGCCTGCATCATCTGGTGGCGTTGTTGGCGGTATTCGGTGCGATTGTATGCTCTGCCGTGGGTTTCTTTGGGACCATGGGCGAGCATTTTTTCTGTCCAGGCAACAGGATATCCAAGTTCGAGAAGCTCGGTTTTTGCCGTAGTTCTGAATCCTTGTGCCGTCATCTCTTCGCCGGAAAAGCCGAGGCCGCGTAAAGCATAAACGAGCGTGTTTTCGCTCATGACTCTGCCTTTTCGGTTCAGCTGCGGGAATAGATAAGAATCGTCGTCTTCATACGTGATTTTCTGCAGGTCTTTAAGAATTTCTATCGCCTGGTGCGGTAGCGGGACGATGTGATCGACCTTTGTCTTTTCTGCCACCAAGGTCCACTCGCGGGTTTCAAAATTGACGTCTTTCCATTTTGCGAATCTCAGTTCCCCCGGCCTGACTGCGAGAAGAGGGGCCAGCTTCAAGGCTGCCTTAACGATGGCGGTGCCGCGATAACCATCTATCGCCCGTAAAAGCTCTGACAGTCTAGTCATGTCGGTAATTGCAGCCCGATGTTTCTTTGTCGTTGGCTTCAATGCATCGACCAGGTCTCTACATGGGTCCGAAGTGCATCGTTCAGTAGCGATGCCGTATCTGAATATCATCGAACATTGACTTCGGGTCCGGTGAGCGGTTTGCCCGGCCCCACGGGCCTCTATCTTTCTTAGCATGGTCAGTATCTCTTTCGGGGTTATCTCAGAGATATTCATATTGCCGATAGCTGGCAGAATGTCATTTTCAAGATTTGCCATGTCTCGGGTTCTGGTCGATTCTGATAGATCCAGTCTCTTCGTGTTGAACCACTCCCTGGCTACGACTTCAAAACTGTTCGCAAGTTTGCTTTTCTCGGCGACCTTTTTGGCTTTACGATGCTCGACCGGGTCGATCCCGCGCTCTTTGTTAACTCTGGCTTCATCGGCCCTTTTTCTGGCTTCCTCAAGCGACACCAGCGGATAGGTGCCGAGGAGAAGGTCTTTGCGGGTGCCTGCCTTATTGGTGTAGCGAAAGAACCATCGTTTGTAGTTATCAGTGTCGTTAACCCAGAGGTATAGTCCCTCACCGTCGTGATACTTTGTAATCTTATTGCCCGGTCTGGTTTTCAGACTTTTAACCTGACTGGCAGTCAGTAAATATTTAGCCATAAGCCGCCTCCAGTGAATGTCCGCAAAAAAGGTGGTAATCTTGAAAATGGTGGATTGTTACCATCAGATGTTACCACCGGAGGGGGTGGTCAATCAAATAAGACCGAAGGGTGTCAATAAGGTTCGCTAAAATAAAAAACCCCGCTGTTGATGCGGGATTTTGAACCTTTTTGAACCCTGTCGGATTCGTTTTCGGCTGGGGTGCAGGGACTCGAACCCCAATAAGCAGTTCCAGAGACTGCTGTCCTGCCATTAGACGACACCCCATTGTCGATGGGGTTGATTATAGCACCGTCGGGATGGCGAGTCAAATATTTTTTGAAAAATTGCTTTTTGGGCTGATGTTGGGGCGTCTGGCCGAACGACATGCCTTAAGCAAAGCTGTTTTCGAACTCGGTAAAGATATTTGCCTTAATTGCGCGTCATGCAATTGCATTTCAGATTTTTCTTGGACTTTGAATAGAAATTTTATGCCGCGATGAGCCTGTATCCTAAAAAGAATGGAAAAATAAAAATCGAAAAAAAAGACCGCAACTTTTTGAATCTTTTTGCATTTAATCTGCAGGTTCACAAAAATCAGGAGGAATCGAAATGAAAATTTCAGAAAGTGTAAAATCCGGTTCAAAACTTTTCGTCCGTGCAGCCTTGATCGTTATAGTGGCTGTCTTTGGATTGGCTTATCCTGTCATGGCACAGGAAGATTCAGATGTTTCAGTGGATGAAGGCTTGATTGAAAACGGCAACCGTGCAAACGAAAACGGCAAGTCTGATGAAAATCCCTGGCAGGGCAGGAAAAACGAAGACCTTTCTTTTGAAAATGATTCTGGAAAAGGGCAGGGCCACGAAGATGGCAAGTCAGGAGTAAGAGTCGGGCACAGTGATGAAATGCCCGGTCAGAGAAATGGCCACCGCAAAAGTGAAAACTCAGCCCCTAAAGCCAATGGTGGAAAAAGTGATCTTCAAAACGATAATGATAACAATTCACATGGAGCGCCCGGCAAAATTCTCGATCAGATAGGCAGTAAAAGAGAAGTCAGGCGTCATGACAATGACAACAATCCCCCAGGCGCAAAGGGTGGACAAGGCACCAACTGGGAAAACAGACCCGGTCCCCAGGGTGGACCTGGCAAAAGCCCGGACAAGATGATTGGCAAAAAACCTGGTCGTCGTCACGATAATGACAACAATCCTCCGGGCGCAAAAGGTGGCCCAGGCACGAACTGGGAAAACAGGCCCGGCCCTCAGGGTGGCGCCGGTAAAAGTCCTGATTTTACTGGTGGCAGGCACCATGGTCGTCGCCACGATAATGACAACAATCCTCCAGGTGCAAAAGGTGGCCCCGGTACAAACTGGGAAAACAGACCCGGACCTCGGGGTGGCCCAGGCAAAAGTCCGGATCAGAACGGTCGCAGAAAATTCAGGGGCGCTGGAAACTTAACTGGGGATTGTTTAAATGGCAATGATAAATCAGGCCAGGAAGCGGTTTCACGGAAAAGAAATGCCAGAAAGACAGAAAAGTTTGATAATTCAAGCAGCGAAGGTTCAGGCTTGAAAGAGGCGAAATCCGGTAAGGGTTCAAATGGTCTGCATATTGGCAACAGAAAAAATGATGCAGGCAAGGGTATAAAGAATTACTCAGGAACAAATCCTGGAAAAGGCAGACAGCAGGGATTGTCAGAAAAACCAGCCCGAGAAGCCAGAATATCGAGAAATGGTAAAGCAGGAAAAGGCAGAAAGTGACATGAGCATTGACGCCGGTCGGCAGCTTCAGTTCTGCCGACCGGGTTCACAGACGGGTGGTCTGCGTTATATCATATTCAGATATCCAGGTTAACTTTCAGAGGAATAATTTGGCCAGAGAAGTCGACAACAGAACAGACGAAGAACTTATGCTTCAATTTAAGGGCGGCGATGAGGCATGTTTCAGAGTTCTCGTAGATCGGCACAAACAGAGAATTTTCAATCTGACATTCAGATTCCTCGATGGGAACCAGGATGCCGAGGACATAGCCCAGGAAGTATTTGTGAAGGTTTTCTTTGCCAGGAATACTTATCAACCCACGGCCAGATTTACCACCTGGCTGTATGTAATTGCCAGAAATACCTGTCTGCAGGCGTTGAGAAAGAAGGGCTCGAGCCTTTCTCTTGATGAAAGTTCTGCTGAAAAACCTGAGGGAATCCGCTCTGTCCTGCCGGATGAAAAGTCTCCGGAGCCGTGTGAAGCCGCAATGTCGGCAGAAAGGCAAAGAATGATCGGTGAAGCACTGAGACGTCTGCCAGAATCCCAGAGACTGGTAATTCTTCTGAAAAGGTATGATGATCTGAGTTATGAAGAAATTGCAGAGATAATGAGCTGTTCGATTCAGGCCGTAAAGTCGCTTCTCTTTCGGGGAAGGCAGGCAATGAAAGAATTCTTGAAGGAATACCTGCGGGAAAGTGTCTAGCTTAGTTGAGGAAAGTATGGACTGCAAAAAAGCAAAAAATCTGATTCCGGAATATCTTGATCAGGGTCTTTCATCTGAAGACCAGAAGCTTCTTGACAAGCATCTTGCCGGTTGCCATGATTGCCGACGTGAGCTGGAAATGCTCAGATCGAGCTGGGAACTGTTGTCTGAATACGAAGCTCCTGCCGTTGAAGATGATTTTACTGCAAAAGTTGTTTTCCGTGTGCAGCAGAAGAAAAGCGAAATGCCGGAGCAGACCTTATGGCAGAAACTGATTGCCGGAATGACATTAAGCCGGGCGGTGGTGATACCTGCATTTGCATCATTACTGGTGATGCTTGGTGTCGGTGTTGTTTATCTGAAAACGACGCCGGCAGTTATCGATGCAACCGGAATAAGCGTTGCCGAAAAAATAGAACTCGTAAGAAACGTCAAAGATGAAGAGATAATCCGGGATCTGGAAATTTATGAAAATGCCGATGTGCTTGAGAATCTCGACCTGTTAATGGATCTGGAAGCAGTTGAAGCCCTGGAAGAAGAAAAATGAAAAGATTTTCTAAAACTCTCATCCTTTTGCTGATCTGCCTTGTCTTTTGCGTATGGAAGGCGGGAGTTTCTGCTGAAAATTCCTCTGAAACAGTCAAATTAAGCAAGATGACTTTTGAAGAGAAGCTGAATCTCTGGAACAGTTTTTCTGAAGAAAAGAAAGAGGCAATAAGAAAAAAGGCAAGGCAGATGTCTGAACAGAAGTTCAGGCAGTTGAAAGATAATTTTCAGAAGATCGAAAAACTGGAACCAGAAGAAAAGCAGAGGGTTGAAAATAATTTTAAGCGGTTGCGCAGCCTGGAACCAGTGCGTCAGAAGCAGATAATTGAAAAGTTCCGGCAGTTCGAAAGACTGCCGTTAGAAAAAAAGCACTTCTATCGGGAAAAATCAGGTACCCGTGTTGGCAGAAGGGCAGATGACAGCCATTCTGACGAAAACCGGCCTGGCAGGATTTCTGACAATAATGGCAGAGAAAAACTTGCTGACAAAGCTGATTCCAGACCAAACCGCCATGAAGACCGGCGGGGTGAAAAAGCCCGGGATCGGGAATCAGATAAAAATAAAGATGGTATTGGCAGGAAAGTTCCGCGGAATGAAAAGCAGAAAGAAGAAAGTCACGAAGCGAGAAAACAAGGAAGGTCGGATGAATTGCGAAAACCGGCCCGTGGTGAATTGAGGGAAAATGAAAACGCAAATCGCAAAGATCGCGAAGACCCGGAAAGAATCAAAAGGCGAGAAAGGCGCGAAGAGCGCAGAAAAAAAGAAGTCGGCGAATATCGTGAGCGAATGCTGCGGAATTCTGAGAATGATGCAGGAAAGGCTCATGAAGAGCGCTGGGAAAAAGTAAGGGAATTCAGAAAAACATTTTCGCCGGAAAATTCAGCCGGGAAAAGAAATCGTGAAAGACCTTCCGAAAAAGACAGGCCAGATAAAAATAATAACAGGCGAAAGAAATTGAATTAGAGCCATATCTGCATTTAAGGGCACTATTACGCGGGTTGTTTATGCAGATGCGGTGAAGCTAAGGATTGCCGCGCGCGTGACGGGCGTGGCCGATGTGGTTTTCCCACCAGCCGTCGAGAACACCGCGTTTTTCGAGGTCACGCAGGTGCTTTTTGACTTTCTCGTTGATTGGTGACTGCAGCTTGTTTTCCCAGGGCGTGGAAGGCAGGGGCACGAAAGTGTGCATGTGAATGCGAATGGCGTAGTCGCGCAGCATCTGTTCCATGAAGTCGATCAGTTCGAACTGGTCTTCTTCGGTTTCGTCGGGGTTGCCGACGATAAAATCGACGTGCGGTTGAAAGCCGAATTCGCGGATCAGTGAAATCGCGTTGATCGACTGTTCACGGCTGTGCCCGCGGTTCATGCGTTTCAACATTTTATCAGAACCGGTTTGAACACCCATGACAATTGTTTTGTTCGACAGATATGGGGTCACCAGTTCCATGACTTCGCGCGTGACGAAGTCGGGGCGCACCTCTGACGGGAAACTGCCGAGATTGATCTCTGGCACGCCGACTCGCTTGAGCATTTCGAGCAGCCCATGCAGCGCGTTCAAATCGGGCTTAAGACCGTCTGAACCGTAGGCGAAAGCGTTGGGTGCCAGAAACTTGATGCGTTTTCGGCTTGGCTTGAGTCTGAAATATTCTTTTATGACCGCTTCTATGCCGGCCAGACTGCGATGCCGCAACGTCGCCGCGTTCAGGCGGGGCACGCCGCAGAACATGCAGCCAAAACGGCAGCCGCGGCTGATTTCAATTGGTGGCAGATATTCGGTGATTGACGAAAAGCCGGGGTAGAGGTCGAGGTTGACCTTGCCGCGCGGCGTCTGATGAATGCCCTTTTCAGCACATCCGGCAAGCCACTTTTCAAGGAATTCCGGGAAAAAATCTTCTGCTTCGCCGGCGACCACGTAATCAAAGCCCATGTCGATGGCTGCATCGGGGGCTGAGGTTGGCTGAGCGCCACCGCATATTGCTTCCAGATGCGGAAATTGCTGTTTTGTGGCGCGTAGCTCTGCTTCGACCGGTTTTTCATGCGGCTGCATGTATGAATAGACGAGCAGTGACGGTTTCAGCTCAAGCTCGGCCGGCGGCGGCGCGTCGCTGACCCAGGTGGATATGTTGAAATGCTTCAGCAGGGCAGGGCGGCAGGCTCCCAGGATCGCGCCGAGGCTGACCCTGTTGTAGTTGTGAATTCGAATAATCAGATTTGGCTTGTTCATGTAATTTCTCAGCAATCGGCTGCTGATAATTTAGCACTTTTGCCGATTATAAGAAAGTAATTCTGCATTTATCGCTGCCGGCAGGCTTAAAAGAAATGGTACGCAATTTGCATCAGTATAATTGCAAATCTTCTAACCGAGGCTGATATGAAAGTTAACAGGCTTACATGGCTGGTTCTTTTATTCACACTATTCACCGTATCTGCCGCCTGGTGTGACGTTGTCGCTGATCTGATGGCCAATGACAAGGCAATGAGTGCGCAGGAAGCATCGCGCGATGTTTCCCTGCAGCTGCGTGAATCTGAGCTTTTCACAGCGCTGCTGGCCTCGAAAAATGACATTCAGCGCTTCGTTGAGACTGCCGAAGTCTCAGAATCAGATATTATCAGCCGCTTTTTCGAAAGAGTGAACTTTGAAGTCGTTCACGAAAGACGTTCAGATCTCGCTTATCTGCTTGATGAATGGCACGGAGAGGGTAAATCGCCGAATTTTCCGCGCAGCAAAAAGAAAATTGCGATGATCTACGGCAACGAAGTTAATCTGCTCGATGGTGAATGGCGCCAGGCTCCAGATGGCAGACGCTTCTGGGTCAGTAACGAATACCCTGAAATCGTTCTCTCGGCCGCCGAATACAAGAAATACCTGAATAACGCTACAACCGTCGAAGATTAACCGACCCCTAAGGCGTTCCCGCAGATTCGTTTTTGTAAGTCCAATAGCCCCGCTGGCAGTCGCCGGCGGGGTTATTTCCAGTTGCGGAAAGGTATTTTCGAACTGACGATATCGACGGTCGGCAGCTTGTTTGCTGCCAGAAAAGTCGACAGGCTGTTGCGCGCCAGTTCCATGTGCGGTGATGGCCCGACGACGATCGATCTGATGCTCAGCCGGCCATGCTCATCTTCTATCTGGAAGTTATAATAAGGAATCAGCGAAAATTCGCCCTCTCTGAAGGCAAATTGCGGCGATTTGCTCGAAACCACTGATGAAACCAGGCGCCATTCCTTTTCTTCTGAAAAGCTTTCGTCTTTGATGATCGGGGCAAGCTGACAGACGCTGGTGTTGATGATGGCCAGCATCTTTTCGTGCTGAACGGTTTTGTGCCCGCCGAACTCGCGGCACCAGCTGTCGATCAGGTAGGTCACCAGTTCCATCTGCAGGGCGGTGTTGTAAACGCAGGGCCAGAGAACGAAATTCTGGCGCTTGGCGATATGGGTCAGTTCCTTGAGGTTGAAACCGATGGCGTAGCCTTTGCCCTGATTGCCATAGCCGCGCCACTGACTGAGCAGGTCGCTTTCTTCGCAGAATGAAGCGATGCAGATGTGTCCCTGGTCGATGCGGGGCAGGTTGTGCCTGATGTTGTTCAGTATGGCTTTGATAGCCGGATTCTGAGCGCGGCCTGCCTGTTTTTTGAGTTCGCGTTCGAGCAGTTTGAAGGTCAGAAAGACTTCATTCTTGTCATTGAGAAAATGCACCTGTGTCGCCCACATTTCACGGCGGGTGACAATGCCCAGAATGCCTTTCTGGGTGGTGTAGTGATAGATGTTTTCCGGTGGCTGCATCGGAAAAACCGTCTGATAGAGATATTTTTCAAAACTGTCGAGCATGGCCGACTTTCCTTGTTGTCTGTTCAATTATCTTTGCTGATTTTGCCATTGCCCGGCGGTTTTGTCCAGATATGCGGCAGTTATTTTCGCTTCGAGAATTGCCAGAAGCAGTCTAATTTGTTGTGAAAAAAATCGCAAAGCTTATTTCTCTTTTTAATTCGACCCATTGTGAAATATTGCAGGGATTCTCGATTATCTAGTTTATTATGAAAAAATCGCGATGCTTGCCTTTCTTTGATTACTGCGAAAAAGGCGCCATGGGCCTGTAACTTAAATATCTTTATGAGCGTTGTGAAAAAAATCTCAAAATAAAATCTTTTAATTTTTTGTTGACTGTAAATTCGGGTTGCGCTATAATCACCATCACGTCCCCCGCCGGGATGGTGGAACTGGTAGACACGCACGTGTGAGGGGCGTGTGGCGAGAGCCATGCGGGTTCAAGTCCCGCTCCCGGCACCGAAAGAATCCTCGTTTAACGACGAGGATTCTTTCATTTTAGCTGTTTAGTTAAATAACTTGAGGTGCCAAATGGATTCTCAAGTTGTGAGTTGGGCAAGAAAACCCGTTAATTCATGTCTTGAGCCTACAACAACAGCAACTTTTAATAGATTTTCTGGAAAATCCGAGCTCTGCTGCCTAGTGTTTTCAACATTTATAATTATTCTGTTTATTGCTCGTTGGAATTTATGTATTGTCTTTTGTGACTTCAATACCAGTTTCTCTGGGAAGTTCTATCTTGCAGTCATAAATATAAAGATATTGAATTTTCGCGCTATCTTGTATGCCATTTTTGAATTCTATGCCAAGATTTGCACTTTTATGGACTTGATGCTTGAGACGAACTGTTTTTGGGGAGGTACCAAAACAATTTTTATTATCTATATGCGTGGCATAAATATTAAAACTAATCGGTATTGAAAAGCTCGCCTTATTTTTTGTTGCTGAATACATCCGAGGTTTTGCAATCTCTATATCTCTAATGTTCCAGTGGTCAATTGTATTTTCAATTTCCCAATCCTGCGACAAAGCTTCAATGTTTACTAATTCATCATGTACAGCATGTTTGATTTGATCATATAAGGCATCATAAGCCTTCATAGCAAAAGAAGAAATGTATTTTGATCCTTCTTCAGTATTGAGAACCATATCCAAAAAAACATCAAGTTTATCTATGAAGATAAGCTTTCCACTGCTTTCCTCACAGAAAGCTCTCATGTCTGGATCAGTGCTGAGCAGGTATATTTTTTCATTACTTTTTTCAGCCCAGTTTAGTAGAGAAATTGCACTTATTGCATCAGGAAATTCACTCTTTTTTTTATCGCTGAACGGCGGAGCAGCATTAAAATACTTATCCAAAATTGTTGGTATGCTCACTGCGGACTCACAAATGTTTTGGGAAGCAGCTTCTTCTTTAAATTTCTCAAACTTTTCCAAAAGAAGCTTTTCAATTTGTCCTTTGGGCAGAACTTTAAAAATATTGTGCTGTGGCAGTTCTGGCAAGTTCCGAAGCACTCTTAGTTTATCTTGATAAGTTTTTATTTCTCTTTCGGCTTCTTGTGCCTTCTTTATTAAATGCGCTTTTACTTCTCTTTCAACGACCGAATTCATAAGTAGACTGAAAATACCTTTTCTACAAAGCTCTTTAAAACTTCCTAGCGCATGAGCATGAAATTGAAAATTATTACTTATGAACGTGGAGGTGTCCATGAAAACATATTTGGTTTGAAGTTCTGTCATTGATTCTCTCAATTAAAAATTTGTTTCATAATTCTACAATGATCAGAGTTCGTTGCAAAGATGATTCTGCTTGAAACACTAAACAGTCCCCGGAAATCTATGTTGTTAAAATAAATTAAAACCTGAAGTCTTGTTAAGTTCCTAGCTTCGAAGAAAAAACGACTATCTCAGAATCTTAATGCAGGAATCAAGTTTTCGATGAAGCAGTGATATAAAAGTTAGATAATCAGCCGCATCTTCTTCGCCAGCCCAAAAAATCTTCGGCTCATGTGCCATCGGATTTCGAATTGCACTGAAACAGCCTTTTAGAAGTGCTGCAAATCCCCTTTGCTCAGAAATTTCAGTGCTTGTTCGAAGAGTATTTATCGCAAGAATAGGCTCATTTCCCATAAAAACCTTATCTATTAGCTGGCTCCCATCATCGCCAATTCCAGACTTATCTCTAATCCTTTGTGCAAGGCCTTTTATTGCTTCAAAGATTGCATGAAAGTAATTGTCTTTCATAAGTTCAGAACGGCAATATTTCATTGCTTCAGGATGAATACTTCGCCCCAGCAATTTTTGACGGATAATTTGTACTCTTTTCTCTGCTTCTTCCAAAGTGTCAGCTTTTTTGCACTGTCTAAACTCACCGTCTGCACAGAATTCTAGGCCGGAGAATGAAAGCATCTCATTTAACCGACTTCTTCTATATTCAAAATGATCAGAACGGCCAAAATGTCTATCAGGAGCCAAAATGGCTTTTATGAACGAAAAGATATGATTTGTGCATTTGAATTTCTTTTTGTGTTCCGTGAAGATGTCAGTAAGCGTCTCCATTTTGTTGATTCACCTGAATTATCTTCGATGCCAAGCTGATTAAGGATTCTCGAAATTTCCGATCCAGTTCCGCAATCCCCTAGAAGATGTGATAACGACTCTAACTGCCCATCTGTTAAATCAGGACATTTCAATTTGGACTGGTAAAATAAAAGTGGACACCTGATTAAGATAGATTAAATTCAGTCGCG
>CAZFUG010000122.1:0-12393 GCA_964522035.1 uncultured bacterium | reverse complement strand
TCTCAACGACCTCCTCGCAAAAGCGATGCAGACGATAAGCCGAGCCAGAGGCTTGACACAGCAACTTCTGACCTTTGCCAAAGGAGGCGCACCGGTCAAAAAAGTGGAGTCACTTTTTCCGACGCTCAAAGAAGCGGCTTTATTTGCTCTGAGCGGTTCAAATGTTTCCTGCAGCTTCAATATTGAAGAGAGCCTCTGGCTCTGCAACTACGACCGCAACCAGATCGGCCAGGTCATTGACAATCTGGTGCTGAATGCTCAGCAGGCCATGCCTGGTGGCGGCCAGATAACCATCAGCGCCAGAAATGTTGCCGCTGCTGCCCCTCCCCTGCCCTCGCTTGCTCCAGGCAATTATGTCGAGATTGCGGTTAAAGACCATGGAATCGGCATCCAGAAAGACCTTCTCAGCCGCATTTTTGATCCATACTTTACAACCAAATCCAGAGGGCACGGCCTGGGTCTGGCGACCTGCTATTCGATCATTTCCCGTCATGGCGGCGGCTTTGATGTAACCTCAGAACCGGGCAAAGGCAGCACTTTTGCGTTTTTTCTACCGGCAGTCTGCGATGCCATAGCAGTCAGCGAAGATAACAGAGTCGAGGATCACCATGGCAACGGCATATTCATTATTATGGACGACGAAGAAATAGTCAGAGAAATAGCCGGAATAATGATAGCGTCTTTTGGTTATCAGAAAGTTCTGTTTGATGAAGGCAGTAAAGCGGTCGACTATTTTGCCAGAGAAACCGCCGAGGGCCGACCGATTGCCGGTATGATCTTCGACCTGACAATTCCAGGCGGAATGGGCGGCCTTGAGGCCAAGGCAGCCATACGCAGAATCTCTGACTCAATCCCGATTTTTGTTTCGAGTGGTTATTCAGAAGACCCGGTCATGGCCGAACCCGAAAAGTATGGTTTTACAGCCAGCATCAGCAAACCATTCAAAAGAAATGAACTGGCCGCTATGTTGAACCGTTTTATTAAACCTGATAAACAGGCTTGAGCCATAATTCAGGAAGCGGCGCCAATCCTTTTCGCCAGATCAGCCGAATCGACGGCCTTGCTGATCGCCTCTTCTTTTGAGATTTTACCGGCGCGCACCAGTCTTGCCAGATCGTCGTTAAGAAGACGATTGCCACGGTTCTGCCCGGTAGTCATGCCGGTCAGCAGCATGTGTGTCTTGCCTTCACGCACCATATTTGCCATGCCGTAATCCATAACCAGCACTTCGAGAGCCGGTACCCGACCACCACCGATTTTGCGGCAAAGGGTCTGACAGCAGACGCCAAGCAGGTTATCTGCCAGGCCGGCGCGCACCTGTTCCTGCGACTCTGCCGGAAACTGGTCGACAATACGATTGATCGTGCTCATTGCCGTTGATGTATGCAGGGTAGCCAGTACCAGATGGCCGGTATTGGCCGTTTCAATCGCCATCGAAATGGTTTCGAGATCGCGCATTTCACCGACAAGAACGACATCGGGGTCTTCGCGCAGCGCGGCCTTCAGTGCGCGAGAAAAAGACGCTGTGTGCACACCGACTTCGCGCTGATTGACGAGGGCCTTGCGACTCTGGTGCACAAATTCGACCGGGTCTTCGATCGTGAGAATATGACATTCACGGCTGCGGTTGATGTGATCGACCATTGCCGCGAGGGTGGTGCTCTTGCCGCTGCCGGTCGGGCCGGTAACCAGTATCAGGCCCTTTGGGGCCTCGGCCCATTTGCGCAGAACTTCGGGCATGCCCAGTTCTTCAAGAGTAAAAATCGTGTTGGGAATATGTCTGAAAACCGCACTGACACCGTTATGATCGCGCAAAAGGTTGATTCTGAAACGCGAATGTTTGTCCATGGCGTAGGCAAAATCTTCGTCGCCGGTTTTATTGAATTCTTCAATCGAATCGGGCCGCATGATCGGCTCCAGCAGCTGAAAAACCTCGCGCGGCGCCAGCTTGAGAAAACCGGCAATCGGCCTGATCAGACCGTCTATGCGCCACCTCGGCACCTGACCGGCAGAGAGATGCAGATCGGAGCCACCCTCTTCGACCAGGCGTTTCAGCAGATCATCGATGCTTTTTATGCCCGAACCACCCGCGGCCTGCTCGGTTGTCACCGCTTCACCGCCATAATTCTGCATGATCTTCTGAAAATAATCACTCTCGATCGATACTGGCTCGATCTTCATGGCTGGCAGCAGATTGCTGATCGAAGACAGAAGGTTCTCATCCATGCGGTCACAGTAACCGATCAGAATGCGGTTTTCCTGCTTTTTGACCGGTGCCACCCGGTGCCGCTGCATAAAGCCAATCGGCAGCAGTCTGAGAACCTCGACCGGCGGAATCGGCGAATCAGCCCTGTAATCACGATGCGCCGGCGGCCGCGACGTTTTCTTGAGTCGCTCGGCCAGTATGCGCATCATCGACAGGCTCGCCTCAGGCACTGCCAGAACCACCTTGCGAAAAACCTCGCGGGCCAGTTTGAGAATCAGCACTTCACCCCGGGCAATACACGAAGCCGTGCGCTTTTCGTTAAGAATTACAGCGAGTTCACCAACCATCTGCGAACGCTCAAGGCGAGATATCTCGATCTGGTCATCACCTTCGCCGACAACGACAGAAACCTCACCCGAAATGATGACAAAAAGAAAATCAGCCGGGTCGCCAGCTTTGAGAATATATTCATTATCAGCATAAGCCTCGATGGTTCCAGCTTTGCCGATAACCTGATCGCGCTGAGCATCGCTCAAAGGTTCAAAAAAGGGGTTCGTATCAAAAGCGGCGTTCGCTCTGGTCAGTATTTCAGGGGTACGGTCGACAACACGCATAGCTTTCTCCAGTCAAAAAACCTGCAATTCAGGCATCAATTTAACACAACCGGACAACAAATGCAGCAAAAGCCACACAGACTCTCTTCAGACTCTCTGCAGGCTCTTCTTAACAGAAAGGCAGTTGCCGGAATGATTGTATCTGAAACGGTCGGCATAGCGCCTGATGATCATTAATCCACGCCCAGAATCTTTATCGGGGTCGTATGGCCTCGCCATCCAGACATTGCGGTCAAAACCGCAGCCTTCATCCTGCACCGTGATCTGCAGCCCGTCGCCGAAAAACGAAAGCTTGCATCTGACCATACTCTCAGCAGCTTCCGGGCAGCCGTGCATGATCGCATTCAACATTACCTCACGCAAAAGCAGATCACAGGCAAACAATTCCGCTTCGTGGCGCCAGCCACCGAGATTTTCGCGCAGCTCGACACAGAGCCGATCAAGGTTCTCAACGCTGGCCCGCAAATTCTTCCTGATAACTTTTACCGGTTTTCCTGTCATGACTAGACTTCCAGACAGAGCACAACCATGTCGTCTTCAGGAACAGGCAGTCTGTCTATCTGCTTCTTCAATGCCTCCTGCAGCGACCCGGCCGGCGTCTCCGCGATTTTCTCAAAAAGTCCGGCGGCAAGCTCCATCTTTGCCTGCCAGCGAAAATTCTCATTGTTGAAAAGGTCTAGAAGCCCGTCAGAAAAAATAAATATGCGATCGCCAGGACCTACCTTGATTTCTTTGAGCTGAAATGAAACATCTGGGAAAAGACCGACAAGATCACCAACCACATCGATTGGCCGACAACTGCAGTCTTCTGCAGAATAAATGATCGGGGCCGGGCCGCCAGCATTGACCACCCAGGCTTTTCCGGCTTTTCTGTTGATTCTGACGATGGTCAGGGCAACGAACTGACCAGGCTGAAGTACGCTGGTAATGGCCCTGTTGATATCAAACACCGCATCACGCGGACTTGAAAGAATACTGCAGTTCTGGCGAAACAACATTTTCAGAGCCGAAGTGACGAGGGCAATACCAACATCGTGGCCGCTGATATCAGCCACGACATAATCATAAACCCTTTCACCGATCGGAATGACATCGTAAAAATCTCCGCCCACTTCCTGTAACGGCCTGAACAGAACCGAAAATTTAGCTTCAGGGGCATCGACCGCTTTGACCAGAAAGGCATCCTGAGCCTCTTTAAGGCGGTTCAGGCGCATGCTCTGCAACTCGATACGGTTCAGCAAAGCCTGCCGCAGACGCAGATGCGTTCTGACTCTTGCCAGAATCTCTTCTTTCTGCCATGGCTTGGTTATATAATCTACACCACCAACCTCAAAACCTTTCACCTTGCTGGCAAGATCATCATTGGCCGATATAAAAAGAATCGGGATTTCGTTGGCAAGCGGGTCGTCGTGAATTTTCCGGCAAATGTCGAATCCCGACTCTTCAGGAAATTCAACATCGAGCAGTATCAGATCAGGGGTCTGCTGAGCTATCGCTTCAAAGCATGAAACAGAATCAAAGGCGGTTACGGCGCGAAAGCCTTCCTGAACGAGAATGGTTTTGAGAGTCAGATTGCTGCTGAAATCATCATCGACAACCATTACCAGCGGTACATAGTTTTCATGGAAAATATTGTTCTGTTCTGTCGTATTCTGCATCAAAGCTTTGCACCAGTGCTTTCTGTAAAACAGCAAAGCTGCTTAACGTCTATTTTTGAGCATATGCCAACTCTCATCAGTCTCACAACCTCATGTTATCCGATCAGGGGTTATAAAATAATATTAAGAAATCTTTGAAAAAGGGCTTTTAAAAATATAACTTTATGTTATAATTTAATTGATACTGTTAATATAACATTTGAAAATTCAAAAATCAACAACCCAGGGGTGCAGTTTTTTGTACCCTATACACACTACAATATCTGAGCGGTTTCAGAGAACATAGAATGTTGTAAAGTCTGGTTCTGCGGGTTTAACACCCTTGTCAGAGCCGCGTAAGGAGATAACATGACCTCTTTTATTCAGAATCAGAACGGAAACATCGCCAGTTTCTTTGTCAAGGGTGATTTCATTCAGAGTAATACCACCGGTCTGCGACAGGCTCTGCTTGATTCCATAAAAAACGGCACCACGACAATTAAAATCGATCTGAATGAAGCCAATTGCATCGATTCGCCAAGCATCGGTCTGCTGGTTTCAGTACACAATACACTCAAGCCCATTTCGGGTGAACTTATCATCAACCGCGCAAAGCAGCCTATTGCCGAGCTTTTTTCGGTGCTGCAGCTCGACAAGAGGTTCAAGGTCAACGCATCTTAAGGGAGGGTTGAATGACCCTTGGAAATGACGAACTGCTGAAAGAATTTCTCGCCGAAACCAACGAACAGCTGGCTGGCATAGAAAGCGACCTTCTCACTGTTGAAGAAGGTGGCGAACATATCAATGAAGAGCTGGTAAACAAAGTCTTTCGTGCTGCCCACTCGATCAAGGGCGGCAGCTCTCTGTTTGGCCTGAAAAAGATCCAGGAACTGGCCCATAAAACCGAAAGCGTACTCGACCTTATTCGCTCACGCGTCATCAGGCCGAATCCAGAAGTGATAAATATCCTGCTGATCAGCTTTGACAAGCTCAAAGAACTGCTTAATAATGTCATGACCAGCAACGAAATGGATATTTCCGAAAATCTCGTCGCCCTCACCGGCCTGGCAACATCCTTTCTGCCACAAAACGAAAAAGGCTTCTTCCACAAACCGGGAGCCGTAAAACTGCCGCCCGGAGCATCTGTCAACGTTAACGAAATGGATCTTGAACTGGCGCGCAAAAACGGCCATTACGTCTATTTTGTCGAATACGATCTGATCCATGACATTGACATGCTCGACAAAAACATTCTAGATGTCGTGCGTCTCCTCATCGCCTTCGGCAAAGTCATCGACGCCCAGGTGAATACCGATGCGGTAGGCACCCTCGAAGAAGAGCCAAGCGGCATTATCCCGCTGCATGTTCTTTTTTCGACCGAAGTCGGGCCTGACGAAATCGAAATGGTTCTCGAATTGCCCAAAGAGCGAATAAAACTGCTCGCTTCGCCCCCGAAAGACATGCCGGCCGCCCCACCCCCGATCCAGATCGCCGGACTCTCGCCATTACCGACACCGGGCAAGCCTGAAACACAGCCGGCTCCTTCATCAGAAAGCCCGGCTGAAAGCAGCAAGAAAGCCGTTCAGCCGCGGCCTTCACAACCCGAAAACGAAAATGCAAAAACCGGCACCGGCAGTGAACCGGCAAAAAAACCGGTTTCTGATCAGTCGGCAGCCGCCGGCACTGTTGCAGATGCAACTCTGCGCGTCAGCGTCGAGGTTCTCGAAACTCTGATGAATCTGGCCGGCGAGCTCGTTTTAAGCCGCAATCAGCTGCGCGAAGCCCTTTCGACCAACGACATGCGCGGCGTACACGCCGGCAGTCAGCGCGTCAGTCTTGTTACCTCAGAACTGCAGGAAGCGATCATGCAGACGCGCATGCAGCCGATCGGCAATGTTTTTAACAAGTTCCCCAGAGTAGTGCGTGACATGTCGCGCACCCAGGGCAAAGAAATCCAGCTGATCATCGAGGGCAAAGAGGTCGAAATGGATAAAACCCTTATCGAAGGGCTCAACGACCCGCTGACCCACATGATCCGCAACTCCTGCGACCACGGCATCGAAATGCCGGATGAGCGCGTCAGAAAGGGAAAATCGCCCACCGGCAGAGTCACCCTGCGCGCCTACCACGAAGCCGGCCAGGTCATCGTCGAAATTACCGACGACGGCAAAGGTATCAACCCGGCAAAGATTTCGGCCAGCGCCGTTGCCAAAGGCCTGATTTCCCAGGAAAAGGTGCTCGGCATGTCTGATGCCGAAAAAACGGCCCTGATCTTTCTGCCCGGCCTCTCTACCGCCGAAAAAGTCAGCGATATCTCAGGTCGCGGCGTCGGCATGGATGTTGTCAAGTCGAACCTCGACCGGCTTGGCGGCAAAATCGAGATTGAGTCAAAGATCGATGAAGGCACAAGATTCTGCATCAAATTGCCGCTGACACTTGCCATCATACCATCTCTGGTGGTAGCGGTCGGCAATGAGCGCTTTGCCGTGCCGCAGATAAATGTGCTCGAGCTGACACGCATCCCGGCCGCCCAGATTCAGAATAAAATCGAAATTGTCGGCGACGCCGAAGTTCTTACTCTGCGCGGCAAGCTGATACCACTGGTTTCCCTCGGAAGAGTTCTTGGAATAAACCGTGAAATCACCGATGAAAATACCGGCCAGACTCTCTCAGATCGACGGCAATCTCTAGCCGACCGCCGCAGTCGCCGGTCGCCTCTTTTTGCACCTGCGTCTGCAGGCCAATCAGATTCAGAGGCTGCATCGACAAAACGGGAAGCTGAAACCGACCGGCGCTACCACGCCGCCAACGATCTCAACATCGTCATCATTTCAACCGGCACCTTTCAATATGGCATTGTCGTCGACCAGTTCTTCAACACCGAAGAAATCGTCGTCAAGCCGCTGGGCCGCCATCTGAAGGGCCTGCCGGAATATGCCGGTGCGACCATTATGGGCGACGGCAAAGTAGCTCTTATCATCGATGTTTCAGGTCTGGCTGCAAAAGCCGGCATGCGGCACGTCAGCGGCAGCAGCCGTGCGGCGATTCTCGCTGCCGAAACCGCCAGAGAAAACCGTCAGGATACCATGTCGTTTCTGCTGTTCCAGAACCAGCCAGGCGAACTGTGCGGAATTCCGATGGAAATGGTGCTGCGCGTCGAAAGAATCGAGCGCAGCCAGATCGAAAATTCTGCCGGGCGGCGCACCATGCAGTATCGTGGTGCCAGTCTGCCGCTGATCACACTCAGCGATGCTGCAGAGGTTAAGCCAATCGGCGAGCAGCAGAAACTGGCGGTTATAGTTTCATCGATAGGTGGGCGGGAAGTCGGCCTGCTGGTCGCGATGCCGGTCGATGTCATCGAAGCCAGACTGCAGATCGATCAGAAGACCCACCGCCAGAAGGGGATTTCTGGCTCAACAATTGTCAAAGATAAAACCATGCTCCTCGTCGACATTGTTGAAATCGTTGAAACTGTTTTTCCGGAATGGCAGATCGCTGCCGGTCCCGAAAAAACAGACGGCAACACAGCCCGCCCTCTGATTCTGCTTGCCGAAGATTCTGACTTTTTCAGAGGCCAGGTCAAACGCTTTATCGAATCAGAAGGTTTTGCCGTGGCAGAAGCTCCAGACGGTCAGGCTGCCTGGGAAATGCTCTGCCAGCTCGGCGAAAAAGTCAGGGTGGTCGTGACCGATATCGAGATGCCGCGCATGACCGGGCTTGGCCTGGCCAGAGCCATCAGGGCTGAAGAAAGGTTTGCCGGTCTTCCGATCATCGGTCTGACTTCTCTTGCCGGTGAAGAAGACATTGAACAGGGCAAGGCCGCTGGCATAACTGATTACCAGATCAAGCTCGACCGCGACCGCCTGCTCGAAAGCCTGCGCCGCATCCTTCCCAGGGTTGCTGAGCAGCAGGTCGAATTTTAAACCATGGAATTAAGTTTCATCACTGTAAAGTGCCTCCAACTGGCAGCACAGCGAAAAAACGGGAGAAAATAAATGCTCGAAAACGTAACACTTGCAAAAAAACTGATTGGCGCCTTTCTGATTGTTGCGGTCATCACGCTGATCGTGGGCTACGCCGGCTTCAACGGCTCCGACAACCTGAACGGTCACATCATCGAGATTGCCAGGGTCAGACTGCCCAGCATCGAGAGTCTTCTGGTTCTCGAAAGAGAACTCGAGGTGATTACCAAGGTCCAGAAGGCACTGTTGAACCCCAGACTCACTCTTGAAGAGTCTGAAGAAAGCCTCAATGAAGCGGTCGAAGCCAAAGAGCACTACAAAAAAGCTCTTGAAATCTATAAACCTCTGCCGCAGACCAAAGAAGAGGCAGAAGAATGGGCAAAGCTCGAACCATTGCTGCTTAAAGTGGAACCGGCCAACGAAAAATTCTTCGAAGTCACCCGCCAGATCAACGCCATCGGTATTCGCTTCCCGATTCAGCTTGAAAGAGACCTCGAAAAATTCAGGGGCGACCATTATCTGCTCGAAAACCGTGTTTTGAACAGCATCAACAGCATCAGCGAGATTAAAGGCGGCGATGACCACACCGCCTGCAATTTCGGCCGCTGGCTGCCCAACTACAAATCTACCAACCCTGACATCGAAAAACTGATAAACGATATGAAAGAACCGCATCAGCGCTTTCATGCCGCGGTTAAAAAGATCAGAGAATACCTGCAGGCCGGTGATTCTGCTTCGGCCCGCGCTCACTATGACCGTGAAATGGCACAGGCCGCCAGAGAAGTTTTTAAATATTTCGACGAACTGCTTGCCCTCTCTGCCCGTTCCAGGCAGCTCTACGAACAGTTGAGCGAAATCTCGGTCAAAGAGCTCACTCCTCTGGAATTCGCGATTGAAGAGTCTCTCGAAAAAATCGTCAAAATCAATGAAGTCGAAGCGAAGAAAGCTACAGAAGAATCCGAAACTGCCGCCGCTCAGGTGCGCTTCACAACATTGGCAGGCATGGGAATCGGCTTCGTTCTTGCCCTGTTCGCCGGCTTCTACATCAGCCGCAACATTGGCAAAATTATCGAAGCTTTCAAAGAAGAAATGGACAACCTGATTCAGGCTGCAATTGGCGGCAAGCTGGCAACCAGAGGCCGCACCGATCGCATCAATTTCGAATTCAGACCATTGCTCGAAGGCGTCAACAAAACCCTCGACGCGGTAATCGGGCCGTTGAACGTTTCGGCCGAATATGTCGACCGCATCTCGAAGGGCGATATTCCGAGAAAGATAACCGACAACTACAATGGTGATTTCAACGAAATCAAAGTTAATCTCAACACCCTGATCGATTCGATGATCAGCATAACCACCACCGCCAAAGAGATTGCCAGAGGCAACCTGCAGGTAACGGTAACCCCGCGCTCGCCACAGGACGAACTGATGATCGCCATCGCCGAAATGGTCAAGGGTCTGTCAACGATGATCAGAAATGTCAGTGAAGGCGCCCAGACTCTGGCTTCGGCCTCTACCGAACTGGCTGTAACATCGAACAAGATGGTCGAAGAAACCACCCGGGTCACCGAACGCTCATCAACCGTTGCCGCCGCCACCGAAGAAATGAGTGCCAACAGCAGATCGGTAGCCTCAGGCATGTCGAGCACCACCACCAACCTCAGTTCTGTCGCAGCAGCTACCGAAGAGATGACGGCCACCATCAGTGACATCGCCAACAATACTGAAAAAGCCCGCAACATATCGAGCGAAGCGGTTACTCAGGCAATTGCCGTCGCCAACATGATGAAAGAGCTTGGCCGCTCCGCCCAGGAAATCGGCAAAGTCACCGAAGCGATCACCAGCATCTCGGCCCAGACCAACATGCTGGCCCTGAATGCCACGATTGAAGCAGCCAGAGCCGGTGCTGCCGGCAAGGGTTTCGCGGTTGTCGCCAATGAAATCAAAGAACTCGCCAAGCAGACAGATGCCGCCACCGAAGACATCAAAGGCCGCATCAACGGCATTCAGACTTCAACCGGCACTGCAATCATGGATATCGACAAAATCTCGGCAGTCATCAGAAATGTCAGCGAGATTGTCACCACAATCGCCGTCGCCATCGAAGAACAGTCTTCGGTTACCCGCGACATCGCCGGCAATATCTCGATGGCCACTTCAGGCGTCAGTGAAGCCAATGACCGGGTTTCACAGACCTCTACCGTCGCCCAGACCATCGCCCAGGATATCGCCGGGGTGAACGTCAGCGCCAGAGAGCTCGATCAGGCCAGCAAACAGATCAACATCAGCGCCACCGAACTTTCGCGCCTGTCAGAGCAGCTTCGCGCCATGATTGGCAATTTCAGAGTATGATTTCTGCCCGCAGAAATCGTTCACCGGAGCCAGACAATGGAAGAAAATAATGCTGAAGTCACGCAAAGCCTGGTTGCGACCTTTGTTGTCGACGACAGACACTATGGCCTGACTACCTCGCGGGTTCGCGAGGTAGTCAGAATCGGCGAAATCACACCGGTTCATCACTCGCCCGAGTTCATTCTCGGGATCATGAACCTGCGCGGCCGTATCGTGACCGTTGTCGATCTTGGCCGCAAACTTGGCCTGACCAGTCAGGCCCTGACCGGCCACTCTCGCATCTTCATCGCCGAATGGCAGCAGGAACACGTCGGTCTTCTGGTTGACCGGGTTGGCGAAGTGGTGCCCTTCGATGAAACAGAACTCAGACCAGTGCCGGAAAATATGCCGGCATCCCAGGCCGGCATGCTGCACGGCGTTTTTCATTCAGGCAAACTTCTGATCGGGCTTCTCAACCTCGATCTGATACTAGATGATGCCCCAGGCAAAGAAGACCGCCAGAAAGCCGGCGGTGAATAAAAATGCCCCTCAAGGTTCTCGTCGTCGATGACACGGTGCTTTTCAGAAAGCTGCTCTCCGAGGCACTCACAGCCTCAGGCGAAGCGGAAGTCGTAGGTTCGGCATCGGGCGGCTTCGCTGCCCTTGCCAGGATTAAAGAACTAAAGCCTGATCTGATAACCCTCGACATTGAAATGCCCGGCATGGATGGCCTGCAGGTGCTCGACGAAATCAAACGGCAGGGTCTCGAATGCGGCGTTATCGTCGTCAGTGCCCTGACCAAAAGGGGCGGCAAACTTACCATCTCGGCCCTCGAAAAGGGCGCCTTCGATTTTGTCACCAAACCCGAAGGCGCTTCGATAGAAGAAAGCCTGCGAGCGCTTACCAGCAGCCTGTCACCAATAGTCAGAGCATTCAAGCGCCGCTTCGAGATTCGTTCGCTGCTGACCCGCCCGCCTCAAACCGTAAAACCACCTACAAATGTCAGCGCCCCGGCGGCGGGACCATTAGAGAAACCCGTTCCGGCAGCAGGCAATGACGAACTGGCCAGAATTAACGAGCGAATGCGTCAGATCGGCCAGCCAGGACGGCCAAAAATGATACTTATCGGTGTATCGACCGGCGGGCCAAATGCTCTCGGCCAGGTATTGCCGCAGATTCCAGCCGGCATCGGCATTCCGGTCTTTATCGTGCAGCACATGCCGCCGCTTTTCACGCAGCCTCTGGCCGAAAGTCTGCACCAGCGATGCAAACTAAGCGTAAAAGAGGCTTCTGACGGCGAAATCGCTCAACCCGACAACGTCTATATCGCTCCGGGCGGCAGGCACATGCGAATTAAAAACAGCGACAACCAGATTGCCATCGAAATCACCGATGACCCACCCGAAAACAACTGCCGGCCCGCCGTCGATTATCTGTTCAGGTCAGCCGCACACAACTTTGCCGGGCAGTCGGTTGCGGTGGTTCTGACTGGCATGGGCAACGATGGCCTGACTGGCGTCAAACTTCTCAAACGGCATGGATGTTACACCATCGCCCAGGACGAAGCATCGTGCGTAGTTTTCGGCATGCCGCGCGCCATCGTCGACGCCGGCCTGGCAGATGCCGTTCTTCCCCTCGAATCG
>CAZFUG010000121.1:8811-12423 GCA_964522035.1 uncultured bacterium | reverse complement strand
TCAAAGACCCTGATGCATCGAGATCCGGCAACGTCTACATCAGGCTTAAACTGGCAAGGAACCAGGATGGACCAGATGCCGGCAAATACGCCAATGAGATCGTCATTTCAGTAAAAGAGAGGGGGGCGAGCCCGGAATGAACACTTTTTCTGCCTCACGCAAAGGTTCAGCAATCATTACCGCCATCGGCATGGGTATTGTTCTTCTCTTCATCATTGCAGCAGTTCACACATTCTCTTCATACCGCATGCAGACCACGATCCAGGAAAGCAGAAGGGTGAAAGCCCTTGCTCTGGCCGAAGCCGGGCTTGAACTCGCTATCGGTGAACTGTTCAGAAATGCCAGTTTTGTAACCCACAAACTGTCGGCAGACCTGAAGTGGCAGGGAGCCGAAAACAGAAAAAGCTACCTGAAGGATGTATCCGCCCACGGGCTGAAAATTGACCAGGCCAATTCAGGAACCTACACCGGCAGCCTTGGTGACGGCAAATTCAGGGTCAGAGTCGGAACCGTCCCCTATAAAGATGATCCAAAAACCAAAACCATCGATGAAAGCCTGAGTTACATCAAAATAGAATCTCTCGGCATCTACGACACCACAGTCAGACGCGTAGAAGCGGTTGTCAACCGCAGATTCCCGGCCCGCGAGTTTCTCATGTATGACGGCGGCTTCCTCTCACTGGTCTTTGGAGAACCCAACCACAATAACAAAAACATATTCTCGACCGGTCATCTGTATGGGCATGAAGGTGTCGAAATCGGACGCATAATGACATCGAGTCACAACGATGTCACACAAGGCACTATGCAGGAACTCGAAAACATGAATGCCATCATCAGTGGCGGCGGCGGGATTTTTATTTACAGTCCGCTGAAAGCAAATTTTCGCGAGAAACGCGGGGCCCCGGAAAAAAATGTTGTAATTCCGACAAATACTGTTTTCCCGAAAAACGGCACCTATGATAACCCAGCCGAAAAAGCATATGGCGCGTATCCGAATGAGTTAAAAAAAGCGACTCCTGCCTTCGGCGAAGATCTGAAGCCATGGATAAAGGACAAACATGCGGGTATTTCGTTGCCGCCACAGGCTCCCAGGTTCAACGACTACAAGGCCGAAGCAAAAACTTCGAAAGGCCTTTTCATTGCAGCAAACGACACAGGCGCCATGAGCGTAAAATATCGCATGCCTGGTGGCTGGACCAAAGACGGAGCTAATCACGTCAAGGCTGCCTACCTTGATTTTGGCAGCAATATGCGGGCAAGCAAGGTCAATGTCCCTGAAAACGGTGTGATTTATTGTGAAAAGGACATCGTAATCAAGGGTAACCCTCCCAAGAACGTCAGTATTATCAGCGATGGTAATATTTTTGTTGCGGGCGATTTCAACCAGCGCGGCGACCGCAACACCGTCGATGGTTACTACGGCTTTCCGCAGGACTACGATTCGGGAAAAAGCGCTCTCACTGCCAACGATTATTCTGAAACAGTCAAGGAACTCTTCCGAGATGATGTGAACAATACGGCTTTCAAGAATCACGTCTCGGCCACTGTCATTGCCAGAGAACGCATTGTTTATGACTATCGCAGTCCGGTCGACTGCTTCGAAAACGAGCTCTTTCCATACATGAAATACAAGCTGGCAGAGAAAATCGCCGACGAAAACACTGCCAAAACCAACTGCCTCGATCGCAATCATGGCGGAACAATAGAAGCCAAAAGCACGGTTGAAGATTTTGAAGCAGATCTGGACAACTTTTTCACAGACTTTCCGATCAACAACAGTGCGCATACCGCACTGAAAGACAAGCTGAAAAAAACATACGAAGATAACGAAGGCAAATTCGATTTTAAAAAATTCGACGAAGCAAGTCTAGAAATCTGGAAAGCCTATGCGGAAAACTATGAAAGCGGCACAGCCGGCGAGCGTGGAGCTCTCAGCACTGACGCCCGCTCTGCAAACTATGGCGTTTACAAGCTGTTGAACGATCTGCGCAAAAAAATGGGAGTCAATGACCCGGAAAAGAATGTCAAGCCGGAAGATATCACAGACAAGGCCGGCGATTACCTTTATTACCCGGAAATGACCTGTAATGGCATGTTCATTTCGTGCGGCAAGCGCAACACCACCTTTTATGCCGGGCCAGACTACAACAAGCTTTATAACAAAATCGGTCTGGGAAATAACGATGATATTGGCAGAATTCACTCTCTTGCGACGCATTTTATTCACCGGGTTTTCGGTTCAGAAATGAATCTGCGCCTGTATCAGGTGCATCGGGTAAACAGTACATACAAACCGCCAACCAGAAGAAAAATCTATGATGAAACCCTGCCAAAACTCGGTCTGACCGACAGCAAGTTCGAGCTCGCCGGTTTTGTCGTCATTTCATGGAAAGACACCGTGGGCGACCCGGAAGAATTCAAATCATTCTGAACAGGCTTGAACAGACACTCCTATTGTGCTACAATCTATGCACCGGAGACGTCATGGAAGATAGATGCCCCCTTTGCCTGAAAATGAAAGAATTCAGGATACCTGAAATCAGTTACCTGAAATTTCAGAACAGCGAAAGACTTGTCTGTCAGCAGTGCGCAGAAGAAATTCGCGGTCAGATGCGCCCTACCTGGCAGGTAATCGCCAACCGGGTTTTCCCGAGAAGCCTGCGAAACCCCTAGAAAGGCATAATAATGACACTCAGCAGATTCAGCGGCAAAGAAATCGAGGATTTTTGCTCGTTTCTGTCGCGCGAATACGGCCTGAGTTTTCCGCCGGCCCGCTACTCCTTTGTCGAAAACCGTATAGAACCGCTGATGGCAGATTTCAGCTGCCGAACCCTTGGCGATATCATTCTCAGAGCCAGACGCGATCTCAAACTGCGAATGGACCTTCTCAACAATCTGACAACCAATGAAACCTGGTTTTTCAGACACCCTGAGCATTTCACCATTCTGCGCCGCAATGTTCTGCCCGAACTGCTCGCGCGCAAGAAAAAAACCGGCGACAACCGCATCAGCATCTGGTCTGCCGGCTGTTCGGTCGGAGCTGAACTGTTTTCAATTCTGTTCACCCTGCTCGATGTGCTGCCTGACACAGAAAAATTCAATCTGCAGTTGATAGGCAGCGATATATCTTCAGAAGTGGTCAAGTCTGCCAGGCAATGTGTCTTCAACAGTCACCAGATGCGGCTTATCGACCCGAAAACCATGACCAGATTCTTTACGGTTGCCGGGCACGATCGCTGGGCAGTCAAGCCTGAATACGCCAAAATGGTCGAATTTGAAGTTCTAAATCTTCTAAACAGCTGGCCGGCCCGCAGTTACGACATCATTTTCTGCCGCAACACCATGATCTATTTCGACAGTGACAACAAGCAGCGTCTGACCGAAAGATTCTTCGATGCCCTGCATGCCGATGGCTACTTTTTTACGAGCGCCAACGAAATGATTCACGTCGAAGATCTCGCCGGCATACGCAAGGTCTTTCTCGAAAACGAGATCATCTACCAGAAATCAGGCGGGCGGCGTGAATACTGTATTTTTCATTTCGTAACTCCCGCCGACCTTCTAAGAGCATTGAATATTCTTAAAAACAACGGGTTCGATTATCAGCTC
>CAZFUG010000121.1:0-8801 GCA_964522035.1 uncultured bacterium | reverse complement strand
AAAAATTCAGTCTTCCAGCCAGCTCGAACCAACCCGTTCGATATGCATCAATCGCTCTGACAAGAACAACATCGAAGAACTTTTCAACCTGAGTTCAATAAAAATTTCGAACATCGAAACTCTGAGCCGGTAATTTTTCATTCATCCCGGCGCTGCCTGCTGCCGATTAATTAGGTGTGCAACAGCCCGAAATAGTCAATAACCATATCCGCATTCGCGTAACCGTTCTTCTGAAGCGGGAAGACGGCCGAATCTGCTTTGTGCGCCACAACAAGAATGGCAGGCGCTACTGGCTGCTGCCTGGCGGCGGTCAGGACCCGCTCGAGTCTGCCGAGACAGCAGCAGCCCGGGAACTCGAGGAAGAGCTGCGAATCAGAGCGGCCGGTTTCCGCCTGTTGTTTGTGCGTGAATCGATGAATGCTGACAATGGCCGCCACATTCAGTTTCTGGTGTTTGAGGGCCTCAAGCCTGATTTCTCGACACTGGCGACCGGAATAGACGAGCGTGTCGAAGGTTTTGATTTTTTCGATGCTGATGAGATTGCAGATAAAGAAATATTCCCGGCGATGAAAGAAGACATAATCAGATTCGCCAGAGGTCAGAACCCAGAATTGTTCAAGACCCTGGAATGGATTCCATGACTGACGGAGGCTGGCAATGGTAGAAAAAAAATATGAACAGGTGATCAAGGATTGCAAAAAGCGCATCGCAGCTAATCCACGCGACTTCTTTGCCTATTACCAGCTGGCCCGCGCCCTGGAAATGTCTGGCGAAACCGATCGCGCCATCAATGTTTTCAAAGATGCGATCACCATCAACCCGAAAGATGCTTACGCACACAACTTTATCGGTCTCGCCTACCGCAACAAGGGCATGCTCAACGAAGCGATCACCGAATTCAAAAAGGCGATCATGTTCAACACGAGCTACGCCTTTCCCTATGCCAATCTTGGGGTTATCTACAAACTCAAGGGCATGTATGATGAAGCGATTATACGCTTCAAAAAAGCGATTTCGCTGAAACCCGACTTTGCGTTCGCGCATCTGCAGCTGGGCCTGATTTACAAGCTCAAAAAACTCTATGATGAAGCGATTGTGCGCCTTAAAAACGCCATCGATCTCAACCGCGACTATGCCTATGCCCATTTTTCACTTGGCGCTGTTTATCTCGAAATCGGCAAGCCGCGCAAGGCAGTGGTCGAGTTTAAAAAGGCGGTGCTGCTGAACCCGCAGGACGCCTACGCTCTCTGCCAGCTTGGCCGCAGCTTCGTCGCCATGGAAAGCTATGAAGAAGCTATCAAGCACCTGCGCGAGTCGATCAAGATCAATCCCGACAACGCCTTTGCCTTTCTCAATCTTGGCATGGCACACTTTTTCGGGCAGAATTACGACGATGCGGTCGAGTCTTTCAAACGTGTACTTGCCATTAACCCAATGCTTACCGAAGCCAACGTCTATCTCGGACAGGCCTTTCAGAAACAGGGCATGGATGATGCCGCCCTTGCCGAATTCAAAAAAGCACTGAAAAATGACCCCAAATTCCCCAGACTGCGCTTGTATATCGGCATGGTTCTGCGCAAAAAGGGCGAAATTCAGAAAGCGATCGAGCAGTTCAGACTTGAGAACAACCTCAACCCGAACGATGCAGAACTGCATTTCAACCTGGGTCTGGCATTCAAAGACCGCGGCATGCTCGATGAAGCGACCGGCGAGCTCAAGCGCAGCCTTTTCCTCGACCAGCGCCTCAGCCGCGCTCACGATGTGCTTGGCGAAATCTACGACGTAAAGGGCAATTGCGAGCAGGCAGTCTATCACTGGCGCAAAGCCAGCGAGCTGCGCAAAAAGCCGGGCGCTACCGCCGAAACTTCGCAGTCAGCCAAACCGGCAGCGATCATCAAGAGCAAAACCGAAATGGATATGATGATCGAAAAGTTCAAGGCAGAGATCGCCAATAATCCGAACAACGCAGAAGCTCACTACAAGCTCGCTTCTGCCTATAAAAACAAGGAAATGTATGATGAAGCGATCATCGAGTTCCGCAAGGTCATTGCCCTGAACCCGTATGACAGCTTTGCCAACTACAATCTTGAAGTAATCTACCGCCTCAAGGGCATCGACGACCAGAACCTGACACGCTGGAAACGCTCGGTCACCATCAACCCTGACAATGCCGGCGCGCATTATCGTCTGGGCCTGGCTTACCGCGAAAAAGGGCTGGTCGACGAAGCGATCCGCGAATGGGAAAAGGCCATCGCGCTTGATCCCGATTTCTCACACGCACATCTGCAGCTCGGCATTGCCTACAAGAGCGTTGGCAAGGCTGATCAGGCAATCAATTCGTGGCATAAAACCATCGAACTCGATCCGGAATTTCAGGAAGCGTTTTTCCATCTTGGCAAAGCCTATCTGAATCAGGGTCGCCTCGAAGAAGCCATCAGTTCGATCAAGCGTACGATCAAACTCAACCCGGCCGACACGGAAAGCCGCTATCTGCTTGGTCTGATCTACAAGAACAACGGCATGATGGAAGACGCCCGCGAAATGTTTGAAGATCTTCTCAAATATCAGGATGACAACCCGGCGGTTCTTCTCGCTCTGGGCTCGGTTTACAAAAGCCTGAACCAGATGGAAAACGCGCTCAACTGTGTCATGATGAGCATCCGGCTCGACGATGACAAATTCTATGCGCATTATCTGCTTGGCAGCATTTACAGAGGCTTAGGCAACCGCGAGCTCGCCGAACAGTCATTCAAAAAAGCGATCTCTCTGAACCCGGAAGATGCTTTCTCACAGTACAGCCTTGGCGTTCTTTATAAAAACACCGGCAGAGTGCCGCAAGCGATCAAGGCATTCTCACAGGCAATCGAGCTTGATTCCGACGATGCCTACTCGCACTCGCACCTTGGGCTTTCTTTCTATGAGCAGGGCCAGATCGATGAAGCCATCGCATCATTGCAGCGTGCGGTTGAAATCAACCCAGAAGACACCTACACACTGTATAACCTCGGCGTCGCCTATCTCGACAAGCATGCGGCCGATTCGGCAATCGATGCTCTGGTTCGGGTTGTGAACCTTTCTCCCGGCGATTCTTATGCGTGCTTCTATCTTGGCCAGGCTTACGAAGAAAAGCGTCTGATCAAAGAAGCCAAAGCCTGTTACAAGCGGGCTTTCGAAAATGCTCCGGCAAATACACAGATCTCGAGGTTTGCCAAAGAAGCATTTGCAAGACTTTAAAGGGCAGAAATATGAGTCAGTCAGCTAGAAGCGGAAAAATCAGCGGTGCCTTTGCAGCTCTGACAGCATTGCTGGCATTCGTTGCCTTTGCCGGCATAATCGGGTGCTCGGGCAGCAATGTCACGCCACGCGAGGGCTCGATCAGCGGCAAGATCGTCAATGTCTCAGAGAAACCGGTCGAAGATGCTCTGGTTACCTGGGCCTATGACCGAACCCGCTGGTGCCTGACTGACGAAAATGGCGCCTATTTCATTGATGGAATCGGCTTTGGCGAGCAGGATTTCGTCGTCGAAGCTTTTGGCTACAGAGCGGCAAACTTCAGGGCAGCGATTTATTCAGGCTCGAACACTGCGGCAGGCAATGTGAAAATGGAAGCCCGCAGCTTCGACTATCAGGAAATCAAGGTAACAGAAGTGTCTTCGACCCATGCAGTAGTCACCTGGAAAACCACCGATTATACCAACGGCCTGATCGAATACGGTGAAACCGACTCTCTCGGAAGAGTGGTAAGAGAAGAATCGGGCGTTTTTTCGACCAGCCACAGCCTCAAGATCACAGGCCTGACCGGCGCCAAAACATATTACTTCAAAATTGTGGCCAATCGCGAAGGGCGATCGGCAGAAACTTCATCGCTTCAGACAATAAACACTCTGAGCACACTTGAAGACCGCACGCCGCCAGCGCCGCCGACCGGCGTCGAAGTTGCACTCTCGGGTCTTCCCGGCCAACTGACAGTATTCTGGGCAGCTTCTTCAGATACGGATCTTAAAGGTTACCAGGTATACCGCAGCGAAGTGGCAAACGGCGTGTTCAGCCTTATCAGCAACACTCTGATTGCACGTGGCCAGGAAAGATTTACCGACTTCACTGTTACCACCGGCAAAAAATATTATTACCGGGTTACGGCTGTCGACCAGGCCGGCAATGAAAGCGGCTACAACAATCTGGTCAGCATGATGGTTCCGGGCAATATCTCGACTGAAGTTCGCTGGACAAGATCAAACAGCCCGTATCATGTGGGCGGTGACATTACTGTAAGTGAAACCGGCCGCCTGATTATCGATGCCGGCGTCGAAGTCCTTATCAGTGAAACTGATGGCCTGCGCAGCGGTAATCAGAATCTGGTTGAATTCAATGTTGACGGCGGCGTGCTGATAGCTTCAGCCGGCGGCAGTCTGCCGATCGTTTTTGCTTCAGCCAAAACCGGCCCTTCAAAGGGGCAATGGCAGGGCATGGCATTCAAAAATGCCGAAAACACAGACAATACTCTTGTCAATGTCAGTATTGCCGATGCAGAAACAGCTCTGCACATAAACAAGGCCAAGGGAACTTTATCTGAAGTAGCCATTTCGAACAGTTCGACAGGGGTTATCTGTGAAAATACCAGCGGCCTGACGATTGGCGCGGTAACTGTAAAGCGCTGCCCGATCGGCATGGAGCTGAAAAACAATACCTCGCTGCTGGTAAGTGGCAGCAGCTTCGTTCACCCACAGACAGGGATCAATTCTCAGAGCAACGATGGCCTGAAAATCATTGCCTGTAATTTCCTCGAATACACAGAGAATGGCCTGGTAAGCAATGAGGCCGGCGGCATCATAGAATTCTCAAACAACCTGTTTGTATCGCCTCTCGGACTGGGGATGAAGATTCAGCAGCAGAGTCCTCTGGTAGAATACAATACTTTCGACTCTCCATACTGTGTACAGGTTAATCTGGGCAATGCAATCATAAGAAAGAATCTGCTTATGGCTGACCGCAGCGCGTTTGGCACAGGGCGCAAAGGCATCGAGCATCTGGCAGGTACCCTGCCTCTGATAAAGTTTGGCCCCAACAATATTCAGGGATTTGCGACAGATACTGCTTATATTGGCTGTGAGGCTACGGCCGACAGCAAAACCGATGACGTACTGCTGATGAAAGAGCTCACCGGCGACATTTACGATTACCGCCTGCGTCAGGCGTACCCTGATCTGAGTGACCAGTGGGGCATCAGACGCGAGGCGATACCGTTCGAAAATTAACATGCGGCAACTTTACCCCAGCCGCGGTAATTATTACCTGTAATTTTTCCCGCAAAACAGTATTTTTTTGCATATAAATACGCAATCCCCGCTCCAATAAGGATTTCGCAAACTACAGCGAAATATTTGCAATTTGGCATTACTTTTGCGATAATGTGTGTGGCAGTAGCCAAAAAACTTATCAGGAGGATTCCCATGGAACTCATCAGACGTTTTGTCCGTGAAGAAGAAGGTCAGGGCCTTGTAGAATACGCACTCATTCTTGGCCTCATCGCGATCGTAGCCATCGCAGCTCTCACTACCGCCGGTAATAAAATCAAAACCGGTCTGAACACTGTTGGCTCAGCTATCAACGTAACCTCTTAATAAAACTGGCCGTTTAAAGCCAAAAGGCCGCAAAGAGAAAAACTTTGCGGCCTTTTTTCTTAAAATCGTTGATTCCGAGATCAGGAAAATTTAATTAGTATGAGAGAAATAATATGATGATTTTAAAACAAAAAAGAGGACAGGGTCTGGTCGAATATTCTCTAATGCTATCGCTTGTAGCTTTGGTAGTCATTGCAGCTTTGCTTTCCCTTGCCTCCATAACTGAAGGTAACTGGAATACATATTCTGGTGCAATTTCGAACGCCATGAGCACAGCAAGTTAAAAGTTTCTTTTGCGCTACAAAAACTTGTCAAACCAAAGAATTTGCCAGTCATTACATGGCTTAATTTTCAAACAGCAAGGCTTTTTAAAGGCTTTCCCATCCTCCTGCTATTGACATGAATCGACAATAGTACTAGACTCGTTTCACTTAAATTTTGGAGGGGCAGTCTTGAAGAAGGCCAAAATTATATCAATAGTTGTTATAATGCTCTCAGTCATCGCACTGGGAATTTTCATGGGCAAGCAGATGTTCAGATTGATGGAAGCAGGAAGCTCGACATCCGCGCCCGCGAGTCAGACCGCTCAACCAGCTGAGGCCCAGGATAACTCAAATGTTAAAGTTCTCTACAGCTCTGATGGAAAAGAGCCCGGCAGCCCTGTTCAGGCTTTTTCAGCCGCCGAGATAACAGACAACACAACTAATGCTACAACAGCAGAAAGTGCTTCCACCGCAGTTTCTGCCCCAAATAAAAGTGCTGACTCTCCCTCAACCGGCCCGGTTTTTGATCCAAAGGGGCCCAAGTGGTATGCCTACGCGTCAGGGAACGGTACCAACGTTCGTTCCGGCCCGTCGACCAACGAAAAGCTTCTTTTCAAGGTAGGTAAAGGCACCCGCGGTGTCGTAACAGAAAAACGTGACGGCTGGACCTCAGTAAAATGGGATTTTAATCGCAAAACCGGCTGGGTAAGAGACGATCTTCTGCTTCAGGGGCCTGCAACTGTAATGGTCAATCTGCTGCAGAAGTCGGATGATTCAGGCAAGATAGACACCAATGAAGTGGCCAAAGCCGCCGCGCAACAGGCTATAAAAGAAAACCTGGTATCGGTTGCGATCGCCAAACCGGCACCGGCTTCAGAAACCGTAAACACCTACGTTCAGGGGCAACCTTTACCGGAACAGGCAACCATTGAAGCCCAGACTTTTGCCAATATTCGCAGCGAACCAAATACCACCAGCGAAAAGGTCGGGAAACTCCCAAAGGGAATGACCGTAAAGGTAAAATCAACAAAGCTTATCGGAAGACACCGCTGGTTTGAAATTATTTTCAACGAAGGCCGAAAAACAGGCTGGACCCGCGAAGATAACCTGAAATTTTAAAAGATTCCGAGGAGACGAATATCTACTGCTCGGACCGCAAATACAAGGCCGTCTTTCTTTTTATCGTTGTCAGTTCTGCCCTGATGCTGTTCTCATTATCATTTCTCGTGAACCCCCAGGCTTCGATGGACGCAGCCTATTACCATCTGATGGCAGACAGGCTCGAAACTGGAAAAGGCTTTACTGAACCAGTTATCTGGCATTATCTGAATTCTTACGATCGCATTGAGCGGCCCATCGATTACTGGCTTCCGCTTGGAATAGTATTTTTCTATCTTTCCAGACTGATCGCGGGTGCATCTGGGGAAGTATGGCTTAACATAATTATCTGGTCAAGCCTTTCTGCCATGGTTTATTTTGAAGTAAAAAAAATAACCAACAGCCCTCTGTGCTCAACAACAGCATTTTTACTACATGTTTTCCATGGACCCAATCTTTTTTATGTTCTGACAACAGACAACAACGCCTTTATGGCAGCAATTGGCTTCTTATGTATAAACTCCGTTACTGCCAGGCCTGTCAGGCAGGAGTTCTCTGCCGTTATATGTGCATTATATTGTCTGATGCGGATTGAGGGCTTCTTTTTTTCAATCGCCACCGCACTCATTATTTTTTTACATAACCGCAGCCTAAGCCGATTGATTTTGTTTGCTGCGATCATATCCATATTTTTATCACCATGGATTCTGCGAAATTTTCTGGTTCTCGGCAAAGCTTGGCCATCAAATTCTAAGGCCCTGTTTCTGCATACATACGAGTGTTTTTTCAACGAAACATTTACCGGAGGAATCAATGAGTATCTCGCCCTCGGCTGGCAAAAAATCCTGGAGCATAGGCTGACGGGATTTGCAGCGGCTGTCAATACGGCAATAGCCCTGCCAAATTCTTACCTGATGCTTCCGTTCAGCTTGATTGGCATTATCAGCTGCTTTTATTCTTTTGGCCGTATTTTTGCATTTTTTGTCGGACTGGCTGTTTTTTTATGTACTGCAGTATTTCCGATACAGGCGGCTAATGGTACGGCACTTCATATGAGCTCATTCTTTTACCCACATTATGCAATTTTTGCAGGAATCGGGATTTACTATGCCGGGCGCCACTATAGGCTTTCGCAAAAAGTCAGCTGTGCAATCTGCCTTTTGTTGATTATCTGGAACATGGTGTTTTCTTTCTATTCTTTAAAAAGCAACTCCGATTTTCACACACCACAGTATCAACCGTATATCGAACTTTTTGCAAAGGTGAAAACCCTGCCTGAAGACAGGATTGCATCGGTAGCTCCAATTTATGTTTATCTGTTAACCCGAAATAATGGTATAACAGCCGCATTCTGCAACACAGCCGGTCCATTTGAACTAGCCGAAAGATATGGGTGCAACCTGGTTGTAATCGATCGTAGAAAGCCACACAAAGACAGCTTTCCCCCATCATCATGGGTGAGAGTCGAAGAGCAGGAATTCCTCAGCCTTTACCGCAAAATTAAGTAAACAGCAAAGAAACTACAAAGCTTCGAGAAGCACCCACTCTTCGTTGTTGCCGATTTTCCAGCTTTTTACTTCGCGGTAGATTATGCCATGAAGATTTAACCGGCTGATGCCGGCCCGCGAAAATTCAATATCAGCACCGGGTCTATTGCAGTTCAGCATGATTTTGCTGCGGTCTTCGAGAAAAAACCTCGGGCGACGTTTTTTCCAGAGTTCAGTCAGTCCGGGGTCGAGCGGATTGTCAAAATATCTTCCACCGGCCACAATTCTCGCCTGAACCACTTCGGGGTCAGGCAGACCAAAAGCAAAATCGA
>CAZFUG010000120.1:0-12540 GCA_964522035.1 uncultured bacterium | reverse complement strand
TGGTTGCTGTTTACCCGCCTTCGCTTGAGTGCGTAGCTTTCAATCGCTGGGTGGCCAATTTTGATCAAATCTCATTCAGGCCGATATGGCTTATAAAGAAGAAAAATGCTCCCGGCTGGTATCTGAAAGCTCCTTTCGGGCGTGTGGCTTCTGGCGGCAAATTTGGACTGATGCGCTTTGTTTATGGCTTGCTGCCAGATAAAATTGCTCTGATGGCTCACTTGAGCAGTTACGCGGCCGAACCTCTGGTTCTTGAGACTGACTGGGAGGACCAGAAGTGGTTCTTTGCTACTTTTCCGGGATATGACCTTATTGATTATCAGCTTTCAGCGCTGATTCCGGTTTCGGCCGATATTCTGAATTATCGGCGCTTCCAGTCTGAACTGCGCCTGTCGATGGTTCTGATATTTATTCTCTGTGGTTATATTGGCTGGAAGATGGCATCAGGTTTCGTTGTTCCGGTCAAATGTTTTGCCGAAACTGCAGAAAAGCTGATTGACGGTGATCTTTCTGTCAGAATGAACGAAGGCTGGGCAGATGAAGAATTCTGTCAGATTGCCAGGAGCTTCAACCAGGTTGCTGCTGATGTCGAAACCGGGCGGATTCTGCGAAAATTCGTTTCTGACGGAGCGCTTCAGACGATTACCGCTTCTGAAAAAATAGACAGAAAGAGATCTTTGCAGTCGCGGCATGCGGTGATAATGTTTATCAGAGCATCAGGGATCACCAGTGCTTTTAAAGAGCACACGGCGACTCAGATGGTTGCCGAGCTCAATCGTTTTTTCTCTGCAGTTTGCAGCAGTGTCAGGCAGAATGGCGGCGAAGTCAGCAAATTTATTGCTGAAAAAGCAATGATAACCTTCTTTGTCGATACTGGCGACGAGGTCGGCAATAAGGTGGTGGCGGCAGTAAAGTCAGCCACGACAGTTATGGAACGCCTGCGGCGCCATAAGTTTCTTGACGGAACAATTAAAATCAGAGCCGGCATTACAGCCGGAATTGTCAGGTCAGGTATCATTGGTTCTGAAACAACCAGGCTTGAGCAGGCCGTCATCGGTGATGCGGTTAACCTTGCAGCTCGACTTTGCTCGCTCGATACCGCAAATGAAATTCTTCTTTGTTCGGCTGCATGGACTGCGATGGGCCGTGTGTCTATAGATGGTGAGAGGTATGTCAGAAATTCCATCAGATTGCCAGGCCAGGTAATTAAGGGCAAGAAGCAGGCGGTTGAGGTATTTGCATTGAGCCCCGAGTTGTACCGAGAGTGACAAGGTGTACATCACATTGTCGCGCACCCTGGCCAGATGCTGGCAGAAGTTGCTTCTTCTGGCTGTTGACAAACTTCCGGTTATGGTATATAGTGGTAACCTCTATTCAGATTTTAATCTCAGGAGATAAACCATGAGCTTTACTTATAATCCTAACAAACGCAAACGTGCTAAAACCCACGGCTTCAGAAAAAGAATGGCCACTGTCAGCGGTCGCAACGTTCTCAAAAGACGCAGACGCCACGGTCGCAAGAGTCTCTGCCTCTGATTTGCGCATGTGGGTGATCCGCACGCCATTGGTCGGTTGACGTTGCGTGCCCATTCCGAGTTTCAGCGGGTTTTTGCTGCAAAGACCCGTCTGTTTCGGAATGGGCTGGGTTTCTGTTACCGAAAAGCTTCCGGAGTTGAGTTCCGTTTTGGGGTTTCAGTTCCGAAGCGCTTTGGTAAAGCTGTTGAACGAAATAAGGTTCGTCGTCGTCTGAAGGAAATTGTCAGAGTCTGTTCGACGCTGCCTGATTCTGTTGAAATAGTTTTTTGCATCAGCAAGCCCTGTTGCGAGCTGACCTATGAAATTTTGAAAGAAACCTGCGACTGGGCTTTTGCCCGAATTTCGCGAGTTAAATTGCCTGACCCGGCAATTTCTTCATGCTGATGAGAATTAACCAGATAGGCGCGTTACCCGCCAGATCGGGCCTGATGCTGATACGACTTTATCAGCGTTTTTTGTCGCCGGTTATCGGCGCTGCATGCAGATTTAACCCCAGTTGTTCAAGATATACCTATGAGGCTATCGAGAAATACGGCCTTGTTAAGGGGTCTTTGATGGGTGCCTGGCGTATATGCCGGTGTAACCCATTTTGTCGCGGTGGCGACGATCCTGTCAAATAGTAGACAGAAAATAATCCCGGTTCCGGAGAAGCTATTAAATAATGACTAGAACAGGCCTGACCAGAAAAATGCATTTGGGCTTTAATTTTTTGACGGGCAGGCTTTTCTGCTCGTTTCTGTTATTGGCTATTTTCTGCTGCTATGCGAATCAGTTGTATGCTCAGCCGACTCAGACCTCCGTGGCTGCCCCGGCTGCGGCGCCAATGACGGTTAAAATCGAAGATGTCGATGGCGATGGACTCAAAGATGCTTCGATCGAAACCCGTCTTCTTCGTGTAATTCTTTCAAGTCGAACCGGCAGCCCGAGCGTTTATTACCTCAAAGGCTCAAGCTTTGAAGAGAATCTTTACCCACCTGTCATCCAGGATCTCGGCTACAGCGTTCCGGCAGAAAATCTTCGGCCTTTTCTGAGCGAGCTGGTCAGTCAATCTTTCAATGCTTCCGGTTATACGGTTGAAGTCGAAGAGCAGACTGTTGAAACTCTCGTTATAAGAGCAACCGCAAATGTTTCGCTGGCAGAAGTCAATGCCTCGGCCAGTCCAGGGCTCTCTCTGACAAAGCGCTTCACTTTCCGCGAAAATGCTTATCATTTTAATGTTGAACACGTTGTCAGCAATTTGAGAGAGCAGATGGTCAGTGTTGGTAATGACGAGAGTGGTTCGCTGGCAATGAGCTTCGGGCCTGGCGTTTTTCTTGATCCATATGGTCCAATGAGCCTTCTTGGTCTCAAACCCGGAGTTGTAGAAACATTTTCCGACGTTAAAGATTTTAATGGCAAAGGCGCTGTAGCTGGTGCCTATAACGGCGTTGGGGTGCGTGATCAGTATTTCTGCGTTCTTCTTGAAGCCGATGAATCTGCAAGAGTTGCGGCTACTGCCTATGAAATTGCTACAACCGACCAGCGCCGCAAACCCCACAAGGGTTTCAGCATCAGTTGTGTGATGCCAAAGTTCAATCTTGGTGCAAGAGAGTCGAGAACCTTCAAGTTTCGTGTTTATGCCGGTCCGATGATTCTTGATCAGCTTACCAGTATTAATCGCGGCCAGGTTTCCGAGTATGGCTTTCTCAGTACTATCCTTCTGAGGGTGCTGCAGTTTTTCTATGGCCTGTTTCCGAACTATGGTCTGGCGATCATTCTTATGACGATTCTGGTACGTGCTGTTCTTTATCCGTTGACCCTCAAACAGACGAAGTCGATGGCGCAGATGCAGAAAATGCAGCCCAAGGTTCAGGACCTCAAAGATCGCTATAAAGACAACCCTCAGAAATTCAATGAAGAGGTTCTCAAGCTTTATCAGAAAAACAATGTTAACCCGCTTGGCGGCTGTTTGCCGCTGTTGCTTCAGCTGCCCATTCTGATTGCCCTGTATAACACCATCAGAATCGCGGTTGAGCTTAGAAAAACGCCTTTTCTCTGGATCGCCGACCTTTCAAAGGGCGACCCGTTACTTATCCTGCCGATTGCGATTGCTCTTCTGATGTATTATCAGCAGGGTAAAATGACCGACCCTCAACAGCAGCAGATGATGGCCTTCATGCCAATGTTCATGTTTGTCATCACCTGGTCTCTGCCGGCCGGTCTGCTGGTATACTGGTTTGCCAGCAGCGTTCTCGGATTACTTCAGCAGTTACAGGCTAACCGCATTGCGGCTGCCATTAAGGAGGAATAATTGTGTCTACAAGAACCATCGAGATTATTGCAAAAACTGAAGAGGAAGCCAAAGGCATCGCCAACGGTGAACTTAATGGCAATGAAATGATTGTGGCTACTGAAGTTCTGTCTGCCCCGGCCCGTGGTATTTTTGGTTTTGTTGGCAAGCAGGAATACAAGATTCGCTTTACCATCGGTGAAAAACCTGCTTCGGCGCCCAAAGTTGAAAGAACCGAAAAAATTGCCGAACGTCGGCCAAGCGATGAGCCTCGGGTCGAAAGAGCCGCCAGGCCTGCAAAAATTGACGATTTTCAGAGTGAAGATAATAACGATGAGCGCGATGCAATGCCGCCAAGACGTCAGTCAAGACCGCCAAGACGGCAGAACCGCAATCGTCCGCCGCGCCGTAATTATTCTGAAGCAGGTGACGCAGCCGAGGAAGCCGAAATTCATCTTCCGGAACGCCCAAGAGAGCCTGTCTCAGCCGAAATCAAGGCGCATCCGGAATATAATGAGATTTTCTCGCTGATTCGCGACGTGGCTGCAAACGTTGGTATTGAGCAGCTCGATCTTGTTGATTTTATGCGTGATGGCGCCTGGGTTATCGAAGCCAGTGGCGAGAATGTTTCACAGCTGATTGGCAAGCGCGGTCGCACTCTTGATTCGCTGCAGTATCTCATGAACATTATTCTTAACAAAGGCAATGACGATCGCATCAAGCTGGTTCTTGACGCTCAGGGTTATCGCGAAAAACGTTACCGCAATCTCATCATGCTGGCACAGCGCATGTGTAAAAAAGCGGTTGCAAGCCGTCGTCAGGTCGAACTCGAACCAATGTCGACCCTTGATCGCCGCACAATCCACATGGCTTTGAAAGATCGCACCGATATCGAAACTTTCTCAAAGGGAACCGAACCAATGCGCCGCGTCGTCATTTCGCCGATGCGCAAGAAAAAAGGTGGCATGAATGCCGAGTGGCAGCCGGTTGCAGATGAGGGCGATTCTGATTTTTCAGAAAAGCTTGAAACTTCAAGCGCTGTTCCGATGTTCATGGAGGAAGATGTCTAAACTGAAGATTGACACGATCGCCGCAGTTTCAACACCTGCCGGCAGGTCGGCGATCAGCCTGATCAGGGTTTCAGGGCCGGATACCTTCAAAATCCTGAAGAAATTGTTTATCACAGAAAGAAAGAAAGCTTTCCCCCTGCCTTATTCTGTTTATTTCGGTTCACTGGTTGAGCCTGAGACCGGGCTGGTGGCAGATAAATGCCTGGTCACAACATTTCTAGCACCAAGATCATACACAGGCGAAGATCTGGCCGAAGTTTCGACGCATGGTAATCCTCTGGTGGTCAGCAGGGTACTGCAACTGCTTTTAAAAAACGGCGCCCGGGCTGCTGAGGCCGGGGAATTCACCAGAAGAGCTTTTCTGAACGGAAAAATGGATCTGCTCGAAGTTGAGGCAGTTTCTCAGCTTCTTTCTGCCAATACCTCTTCGCAGGCCCGGCTGGCATTGAATCAGCTCGATGGTTTGCCCTCGCAGTTCGTTTCGAGAATCCGCGACAAGGTTCTGCACCATCTGGTGCAGCTCGAAGCAAGTCTCAATTTTCCTGAAGATGCGATTGAGGCGATAGACGAACATCTGCTGGCCCGCGAAATCAAAAAGATTCTTGCGGAGCTCGAAATTTTTGCCAGAAATGCGAGAAGTGGCGCACTGGTTGCCGATGGCCTGAAGATTGCTCTGCTCGGGCGGCCTAATTCCGGCAAATCGAGTCTGATGAATTACATGCTGGGCCGCGACCGTGCTATTGTTACAGAGATTGCCGGCACTACAAGAGATACTCTTGAAGAAGCTCTGATGGTCGGAGAATACCCGGTTAGAATCATCGATACGGCCGGCATGAGAAAACCGGGAGACCGTATTGAGGCAATCGGCATTGAACGAACCTCAAAGGCGGCCGAAGAAGCTTTTGCGCTGATTGGCGTTTTTGACAGTTCGCAGCCTGTGACCGCAGAAGACAATCTCGTTCTTGAACGCCTCAGGCAATCGGGAAAGCCTGTTATAGCCGTTCTCAACAAGTCCGATCTGCCGCAGCAGATCAGCCCGGAAATTTTTGCCGGACTCAGGCAACTGAGCGTTTCAGCCCTGAAAGGGCAGGGGCTTCCTGAGTTGCAGAAATCGATTTCGCAGATTATCGCCGAAAGTGGTCTTTCGGGCTATGAAGAGATGATACTTCTTGGCGCCCAGCAGTCTGTGGCTCTTGATAAGGCTCTTGCCGCTCTTGAAAGGGCAGATCGCGGTATTGGCAATATTTACCAGGATATGCTGGCAATCGACCTTGAAGAGGCTGTCAGGGAGCTTGGGCGGGTTAATGGCGAGACTATCGACGTAAATACTCTAGACCTGATTTTTGAACGATTCTGTATCGGAAAATAACAATGAGTCAGAAAAAAGAATATGCAGTAATCGTAATCGGAGCCGGACATGCCGGTTGCGAAGCCGCCCTCGCCGCTGCCAGGCTTGGGGCTGAAACCCTGCTGATAACCATGAACATTTCTACAGTCGCTCTCATGCCCTGTAACCCAAGTATCGGCGGGCCGGGCAAAGGCCATCTGGTCAGAGAAATCGGTGCTCTTGGCGGGGAAATGCCCAGATGTATCGACGAAACCTGTGTGCAGATGAAATGGCTCAATACTTCGAAGGGGCCGGCAGTTCGTTCGAGAAGGGCCCAGGCCGACAAATATCTCTATCGGCAGAGAATGCTGCAGACTTTGTTTGCTACGCCGAATCTGACTCTTCGTCAGGGCCATGTCACCGGTCTGCTGGTTGAATCAGGGCGTGTAAAGGGTATCAGGCTCGAAACCGGTCTGATTTTTGGCTGTGAAAAACTTATTTTGACCTCTGGTACCTATCTCAACAGCCGCATTATTCTCGGGCGGGCAACATGGCCTGGTGGGCCCCAGAATCAGAGCCCGGCTATTGGCTTATCTGATTCTCTTACTGCTGCCGGCATCAGGCTTCGCCGCCTGCAGACAGCCACGCCACCAAGAATTCTTAAAAGTTCAGTCGATCTCAATCTGATGACCGAACTGCCTGGTGATGTCGATGCGGGTGGTTTTCTCTGGGAAAACCGTCTCAGGCGCTATGAAAAGCAGATTCCCTGTTATCTGACTTTTACCGATGAGCGCTCGGTTGAGGCTGTCAGAAGAAATCTGAGCGAGAGCCCCCTTGTTCTTGAAAACATAACCGATGATGGCCCGAAACATTGCCCTTCAATCGACCGCAAAATCATCAAGTTTCCTGATATGGTAAAGCATCAGGTTTTTGTTGAGCCCGAAGGCTGGGAATCGCAGGAACTTTATCTTCAGGGACTTACCACCGGAATGCCGCCTGCAGCGCAGCAGGATATCGTTGGCAGCGTTGCCGGGCTTGAAAATGCCGTAATTCTCAGGTATGGCTATGCGATAGAGTATGATGCTCTGGCACCAGGCCAGATCAGAAAGACCATGGAAAGCCGGGTCTTAGAGGGTCTTTATACCGCCGGACAGCTCAATGGTACCTCAGGGTATGAAGAAGCTGCGGGGCAGGGTCTGATTGCCGGGATCAACGCGGTTCTTGCTCTGAGAAAACAACCACCTTACTGGCCCTCAAGAACGCGCAGCTATCTGGGGGTGCTCGTTGATGACCTCTCAACCTGGGAAAAGCCGGAACCTTACCGCATTACACCCGGCCATGCTGAATTCAGACTGACTTTGCGCGATGATTCGGCAGAGCGCAGACTGGCGGCTGACGGTTTCCGAATCGGACTTGTCGGCCAGGAAAGGTTTTCAACAATTTTTGCGTGGTCAGCGCGTATCGAAGGCGAAATTGCCCGACTTTCAGCGCTGAGTCTTTTGCCGAGCGGCGAAGCGCGTGAGCGACTTGCCAGGCTTGCAACCGGCGATCTGAAAAAACCTGCCTCTGGCGCAGAATTGCTGCAGCGGCCCGGAGTTACTTATCATGATGTCATGAATCTTCTGCAACAGCCTGAGAACTCAGGTTTGACTGCGGCAGATGAAATTTATGCACTCGAAACCGAGATAAAATACCGGGGTTATGCGGACCGTGAAGCAGAAAAAATTGTTCAGACAAGTTTTCTGGAAAAAGTCAGACTGCCAATGGAAATCTCTGACCATCGACTGCACGCATTGTCAGAACAGGCCCGGCAGATTATGAGTTCATCCAGATTCGATGATCTGAGCCAGATGGTAAGAAAACATTGCCTTACGAGGTCAGAAATTGCTATTCTTTTATCGGTTCTTTCAGAAGAAGGCGACAGACACGAAAGGCATGAGGAAACCAGATGATTAACAAGAAACGTCAGGAATTGATTATTCAGAACCTTCGCTCAATTTCTGCTGAGGTTCGCTGCATGTCTATCGAACAACTGGTTAATCTGCCTGCGATGCCCGTGAATGAAAAAATTGCCTGTATCGAGAAGGTTCTTGGTGATTCAGACGAGAGCGTTCGCGCTGCGGCACAGGCGGCATTGGCAAAACTGAGTGGCGACAGCGAAGCGAAGCCTGTGACTCCGGTACCTGCTTTTACACCTGCGCCGGAGCCGATATTGCCGTTGCCGGATGAGCCGGTTCCTGTTATTTCGCCTGCGGCACCAGTTCTGCCGCCAAAGCCATTAGCCGGCCCGACCACAGGCCAGCCTCAGACAGCGTCTCCTGCAGCCAGGCCTTTTCAGGCGCCTGCTCCGGTTAATACTCAGACAGCGCCGTTGCCAAAATCTTCTCAGCCATTGCCTGCAGCTTCTTCGCCAGTTGCAGCCTCAGGCAGCTTTTCTCATGGACCCGCTCAGCCTTCGGTGCCTTCTGCTGGTGCGCCCGCAACCCCTCCCGAACTTGATGATCCGGTCGATCCATCGCTGCCGGATCTTAAGAAAATCACCGATATTTCAGCTCTTCTGCAGCATATTAAAACTCTTGGGGTTAAAAAACCTTCAGGGCATGTCACCCAGCTTCTGCAGCTGGCACGCAGCATGCTCGAAGAGGTGGCGTTGACGGCTCTGCAGACTCTGTTCAATTTGAAAGACCGCAGAGTTCCGCCTCAGATCCCGTTCATGCTCGCAGACGAACAGTTTTCTTCGCAACGTCGCTTTCTCATGCTGAAAATCATCATGGAACCAGACGTTGAGCTCAATCCGGCGATGCTCGAAAGCATCCTTCTCAAGGAAAAGGACGTCATTGTTAAGTCTGGTCTGGTAAAGGTTTTTGCCAGAAGCAGCCGCGAAGGTGGTATTGAAACACTGGTTCGCTGCCTGCAGGATGAAGACCCGAGGGTCAGAGCCAACACCGTCGAAGTTATCGAGGAGCAGAACATCAGGGGTTGCGAGCAGAATATCGTTCAGCTTCTTGAAGATCCCGAAAACCGTGTTAAGGTCAATGCTGCCAAATATCTGGTGAAAAATGGTTTTCAGCAGGCTTTTCTCACCCTGCGTTCAATGCTGGTTTCTCAAGAAGTCTGGCTGCGTGACAGTGTTATTTTTGCGCTCGGAGAAATCGGCGATCAGCCATCTCTCACCCTTTTGAAAGCTGCTCTCAAAGACCCGAATCAGGGTATCAGACTGAGTGTTCTCAAGGCTCTGGCCAGAATCAACAACAATACCTCGCGTCAGGTACTCAAAGCAGCCTGTGGCGACCCCGACCCTGTTGTGGCGCAGGTTGCCGCATCGCTTTTTGAAAAAATCAAAGACACCCCGATGCGCGAAGAGATCAAACAGGTTGCACCACCTCAGGCTGTGCCTTCAAGACCTGTTCAGGCGCCGACAGTTGCTGCGCCAACACGGCCGATGGCGCCAGTTCAGGTTGAGCCGATTGTTGAGCCGGTCCGGCCATCAGCTCCGGCCGTAGCAGAGCCCGCATTGCCAAAAATTGTACCTGTTGCACCTGAGCCTTCGCTTCCTTCTGCCGGCAGTTTTGAGATTCCAGATATTGGTGCTGAGCCGGCGTTGCCAACGGTAGAAAAATTGCCGGTTCAAGCACCTCCGCCAGTTGTGCCGGGACCGTCAGTCGCTCCGGTTACCCCTGCCAGAACAGTGGCTTCGATGCCGCAGATTGCTCCAACTGCACCTTCATCTCCAGCCATTCAGCAGAAATCTTTGAATATTCCCGATCGTAGATTGCCATCTACTGGCATGCCAGCTACCGGCGTGTCAGCAGCAGGCGTTCAGAGTCCGGCCGTTCCGGTAAGGCCTGTATCTTCTCCTCCTCCAGCCAGTATTCCCGGCATGCCTGCTTTTGCCAAGCCAAGATCAGCAGAAATTTACGCAAAGCTTTGTTCCGCCAGCGTAGACGATCAGAGAGCTGGCGCCAGAGATCTTGCGTTTGTGATGGGCGATGATCAGATGATTCTCATCAACAAGGCAGCTGAGCTGGCTGATGAAAGCTGTAGAATTGCCGCAGTCAAACTCCTGTCACGAAAAAGAACCCCGGATGCGCTAGAGCTTCTTCAGCGCCTGACAACCGACCAGAACGAAACGGTCAGATCTCTGGCTGATAAAGCCCTGCAACTGCAAAAGTGAAAGCAAACAACGAATTTCAGGTTATTGTTGTCGGCGCCGGCCATGCCGGCTGTGAAGCCGCTATAGCCGCAGCCCGTATCGGGTTGCAGACCCTGCTGCTGACAATCAATCTCGATACGGTTGCGGCTCTGCCATGTAACCCTTCTATCGGTGGTCAGGGCAAAGGCCAGCTGGTTCGTGAAGTCGACGCTCTTGGTGGAGAAATGGGCGTCGTTGCCGATGAAACCAGTATTCAGAGAAGGCGCCTTAACACCCGAAAAGGGATTGCCGTGCAGGCGAACCGTTTTCAGTCTGACAAAGAGGCTTACATCAGCCGCATTCTGCAGTCGATGATGTTGCAGACAAATTTATAGCTTCTGCAGGCGATGATTTCTGATCTGCATTTTGAGAATGGCAGACTAGCAGGCGTTAAAGCCGTATCTGGCCAGATATGGGCTGCTCCGGCTGTTATTCTGACGACCGGCACCTTTCTGCGCGGAAAAATCCATATTGGTGATGTCAGTTTTTCGGCCGGCAGGGCAGGTGAGCCCGCAGCCAACGATCTTGGGGCCGCCCTTGAACGTATCGGCCTGCCGGTGATGCGTTTTAAAACAGGCACTCCGCCGAGGGTTGATATTGCCACGGTTAATTTTGCCGGCCTCGAAATGCAGGAAGAGGACCCGGAAACTCCGCCATTTTCATTATGGTCAAATGCAGAGAGGCGATTTCCAAGCCGGGCGTGTTTTATTACCCGCACTACAGAAGAAACGCACCGGGTAATCAAAGAAAACTTCGGGCGTTCTGCTTTGATCGCCGGTCTGATAACCGGCACCGGAGCCCGCTATTGCCCATCGATTGAAGACAAGCTGAATAAATTTCCTGACAAGGAAACCCACAAGGTTTTTCTTGAACCCGAAGGGGCATTCAGCAATGAAATTTATCTGCAGGGGCTTTCGACAAGTCTGCCGGAAGACGTTCAGGAAGCTTACGTTGCAACTCTGCCGGGTCTCGAAAATGCCCGTATTACCCGTCCGGGTTATGGCATTGAATATGACATCGTCGATCCGATAGATCTGCATCCGACGCTGATGTCGAGGTCGATCAGGAATCTTTTTCTGGCCGGTCAGATAAATGGCACTTCTGGCTATGAAGAGGCCGCCGCGCAGGGTATTCTTGCCGGCATCAACGCGTCAGCTGCTGTTCTTGGCCGCACTCCGCTGGTGCTTGATGCTGATCAGTCTTACCTTGGGCTTATGGTCGAAGAGATTACCACACTCGGGATTCGCGAGCCCTACAGAGTATTTACTTCTCGTTCGCCTTTCAGGCTGAATTTGCGCATGACAAATGCCGAAGAAAGACTTTCGCAAAAAGCTTTTGCCTGCGGTTCTCTTGCGTCAGAGAAGATGACCTGCATCAACCGGCGTCACAGTCGACTGGCAGACATTCAGAAGCGCTTTGAAGAAATTCGTCTGACGCCTGCTCAGTTAAAAGAACAGTTGCCGGAGTTTGCAGAACCGATGCCGGCTTCGAGTGTTACTCTGGCACAGCTTCTGCGGCGGCCCGATGCTTCTCCGGCCGACTTTTCCCGTTACATTACTGAAATTTCTGATCTTGATCATCTCGGCCTTCTTGAGATTGAGGCAAGAATCAAGTATTCTGGTTATATTGACCAGCAGGAGCGTGAATTCTCGCTGCGTGAAAGCATGCAGTCGGAAGCACTCGACGACGAATTTTTTGCTGCCATACCGACGGCCGTCAGTCGCGAAGCCAGGATGAAGATAATGGCTGTTCGACCGACGACGGTTGGGGCACTGGCAAAAATCCCAGGAGTAAGGGCATCAGATCTGGCGGTTATTCTTATGAATCTTCGCAAACGACAGGCAACTAGAGGTAAAAGCAATGAATGAGGTAAAAATCAGAGAATTTCTTTTTCCCTGTCTCGAAAAACTCAAGATCAGATTGTCTGATGAGCAGTATGGCCAGCTGGACATGCTTGCATCTGCAATGTTGTCAGATCCCATGTATAAAAGTGTTTCAAAGATATTTGACCCGCATGAAATGGCAATGAAGCATTTTCTCGACAGTCTGGCGCCGGTCTGTTTCAACCTTCCTCTCTGGAAATCGGCGACAATCGTCGATCTTGGTACGGGTGGCGGGTTTCCTTCATTGCCACTGGCGGTAGCTC
>CAZFUG010000119.1:0-12757 GCA_964522035.1 uncultured bacterium | reverse complement strand
TATGTTGCCAGGTCTTATCCCGCTACCAGCGGTAATATTACTGTTACTGCCTACGATCAGAGCGGGGTACAGCTGCCGACTGTCTACACATCGCCAATGTTTGATACGACAATCGACAGTTCAAGCTTCAGCTTTACGGCTGGTGGTGGTTATCTCTACCTTTCATTCAAGCCGACTCCATCTAACAATACTTTGATTCGTCTCAATTCAGATCTGACAGTATCTGAATCCGGATTGATGACTGATTCTGAATTTTTCACCCACACAGACATGGTTTATGCCAATGGCAAGCTCTTTGTCAGCGCCTATGTTCCTGGTGACGGGTTTGAAATTCAGTATCTGGGCATGTATAACTCCCCGGCGTCAGATCTGGCAACTCAGAGTGCGGTAGTGATTGCACTTTACAATCAGTCGAGTTTTGGTCCTGGTTCACATGTTATGCTTGGCTATGATGATTCAAAGCTTTACTGGGCAAGGCTTGACGGCTCCAGATCGACTTTGGTTATCGATAGCTACCCGCTAAGTATTTCTGCGGCACAAGCTCCTGAGACTGTTGCCGAAATTTCCATGTCGTCAGGTGGCCCGATTGAACAGTTTGGAGTCGGTAAAACCAATCTCTATCTAAAAGCCTGGAATGGAGATGGTTATAACGATTATTTCATTAACAAGTCATCAGGTTATATCAGAAAAGAAAATGGCAACGAGCGCGGAATGTATGCCTCAGATCCTAAAGGCCGTGTCTGGATGGGCGAAGATAGTCTGGTTAAGGGCTTTATCCAGCTCGATACTGATGAAGACAAGGTCGAAAAAACTCTGAAGGTTTACGGTTTCCCGAATTGGCCTATTGTTGCAGGCTTCACATTTCCTGGTCCTGCAGAGTTCATCAAGGCTGATAGCGTGACCAGATCTTTCAATATGCTTTATCAATATTATGATGGCAACAACACATACCTGAATGTTTTCCGTTACCCGGAAAACTATTGAAGTAACAGTTAATTTACCCCCGGCCATGAAAATCTGGCCGGGGGTTTTCTTATAGTTGCAAATTGTGCGGGTTTGGCGTAGATTTGGTGCGTATGTTAAAAAGCAAACATTTTCTGCAGCTCGGAATTCTGCTGACAGTAGTCGCCATTCTTCTGACTATCGTTACCGTTGAAGCCAGAAGCAAGGATTTTCTGCTTGAACTGACGGTGACGACAGACAAACAGGAAGAATTCACCCAGTATATCGAACTCGACGACAAAGAATTGCGCAATCTTCGCAATGATCCAAATAACGAGATAAAAGAATACCTGGTAGAGGCAAGGCGTAAATACGCTGACGAAATCGGCTACCGCAAAGAGATTTATGGCGCTGAAAACTACAAAATGGTAGTCATCGCCAGCTATCGTTACATCGTTAAAGAGAAGCGGCCGCGTGCTGCTTACCAAATAGAATCTTCGCATGACCAGTTTTGGAGGAGGCCATGAAAATTATAAAATCTGATCGCATCATTGTGGTATTGGCAATAATGTTCTCGCTGGTGGGTATGACTCTACCGGCACTGGTCAAGTCGCCACCCGAAAAGGCGCTGTTGCCGAACGGCCTGCGCGTCATCGTCGTCGAAGACAAAAGCCTGCCGGTAGCCGCTGCCGGGCTTATCTTCAATTCAAGTGTCTATTACCAGAAAAACTGTAATTCCGGTATTGGCAGAATCTATCGTTCTCTGCTCGAATCAGCAGGGTTTGCCGGCGAAAGCCGCTATGATTTCAATGCCCGTCTCGAAAAAGTCGGCATTCTCAATGAATTTGGCGGGGGCCAGGATATGTTTTACGCAGCCGCCACCGGTAACGCCGACCAGCTGCCATTGATCCTTGAATCACTGTGCCGTCTCGGCTTCAGCCTCAAGCCTGATGCGAAAGACTTTGATACCGCCAAGAACGAAGCGGTGCGCTACGCCGCTTCGACGCGCAAATTCCCGCAGTCGACCGGTCTCATGGAACGCATGATCTGGAAAGATCTTTATTCTGATCAGGCTGTTGAATGCCGTGGCCCGATCAACGAAGAAAAACTTGCAAAAATCGAGCTGAGTGACCTTAAATCGTTTTCTGAAGCCGTTTTTGTTCCTAACAATGCTGTTCTGGTTGTAATTGGTGACGTTTCTGCCTCAGACGTTTTTACCGCTTCGATGCAGCAGTTCGGTTCGCTTCAGGCTTCAGTGCTTGGAACTCCCGAAGTGAAAAAGGCCGAGGTTGCCGCAAAATCACGCAAGACCGAAGTGATCGACTTTCTCGATATTGAAGATACCGAAGTTCTTGTCGGCTTTGAAGCCCCCGGTTATAACGACCCCGACATGCCGGTTGCCTTTCTTTGGCAGGCGTCAATGCAGGATGTTAACAATTCCTGGCTCGAGAATACCATCCGAAATGATTTTCCCGAACTGAAGAACCTTTTTGCCCGATATGTTCCGGGGCATGATCGTGGAGTTTTCCTTATTGGTTTTTCCAGCCGTGAAGATAACGTTAACCGTCCTGTTAACATGATCTTGAGCTCTCTGGCAAACCTTTACATGAACCCGCCAAAAGGCAACGAAATGCGCCGCATTGCCGAAATGATGCAGCTCAAGAACCTTGAAAAGCGTGAATCCCGCCTTGAAAGAGTTTTTGATCTCGGGTTCTCTGAGTTGATGGGTAATTTCAGAATTACCGAAAGCATCGATTCTGCTTACGATCGCGTTACGCCAACCGACATGCAGCGGGTCGCAAATCAGATGTTCAGTTCTGACCGTTATGCCGTGCGTATTTTCTACCCGCTGAAATATCAGAAGGCAGAAGAAAACCCGGTTAAGCTTCATACTCTGTCAAATGGTGCCCGCGCCATGGTGCGCAGTTTTGCCGGCAGCGAAGTCGTTGGCCTGACCCTGCTGTTCGGTGTCGATGCCTGCGCCGCCAACGAAAACGATCGGCGCATGACCCGCCTCGTTGCCGAAATGATTGCCAGTTACATCAACGACAACGAAAACCGTCGCCTCAACAATCGTCTCGATGACATCGCTGCAAGGGTTGAGGCAGTTTTTAACAACGAAAGCCTTATTATTTCTGCTCGCACCAAAAAACAGAAACTGCCCGAACTGCTTGAGTTTCTGAAACATACTATCGTCAAACCGGATTTTTCAGAGAAGTTCTTCAAAACTGCCCGGGCCAAGGTGCTTGAGCATTTCGATGAAGAGAGTAATCAGCCCCAGGCAACTGTTATAAACAGTCTCATCGAGGGAATGTACCCGGGGATGAATCTGACCTATAAAAACCTTTCACACAGTGATTTCGACAAGATCACTTATGAAATGGTCGGTAAGTTTTATCGTGAATGGGCAGTTGCCTCTAATCTCTGTATTTCTGCCGTAGGAAACTTTGATAGTGACAAGACCCTTGAAATGATAGCCAACACATTTGCTGACTTTCCAACCGGTAAGGGAATCGTAACTTCACAGTGCCCTGCCTGGGTGGGTTCACCCCTTGAAAAAACCGAAGTCAGAGAAGTGCCCATTCAGGGCAGCGAAAATGCCTTTATTGCCGTTGGTTTCAGAATGAAGCAGTTTCTGAAACTGAACAGTCATGAAGAGCTGCGTTCGACCTTCGGAGCCAACTCGGTTCTCAGTCACCTGCTTTTTGCCAGCAGCAATGCCCTGATTACCGAAGAACTAAAAAAAATCGATGCTTACCGTGGCCTCTGGGGTTCTTATCGCACCAACAAGCTGTTCTCGGCATTTTCTTTCTATGCGGCAGTGCCTGCAGATAAAGCTGACGCAGCGAAGAAGGTTATCGAAGACATTATTGCCCGGATTCCGCAGATGGAAGTTTCTACCGACAATATTCAGGCCGCAGGCCAGAAGCTTCGCTCGTATTTCAACCGCGCTCTCGAAAAATCAGACGCCCAGTCGGCAGTGCTTGCCAGTTTCCTCTGGAACGGTCTTAAACCTGATTTTCTCGAAGAAATCCTGAGTATTTACAGCTCGGTAACTATCGAAGATGTGAAAAAGTCGGCCAGAGAAAATTTTAATCACTATATGATGATCATTGGTCGTCCGAAAAAATAAGCTTGCCGAAAACTCTCTAAAGTGAAACAGGGAACGGGTTCGCCCGTTCCCTGATTTTATCTGGGACATATTAAGCCTGTTCAACTGCGAGTCATAACGCTGCATGCGATCAGCAGCAGTCAGCATCCAAAGAGCGGCCAGAGAGGCTGAACAGAATAGCTGCCTGCGGCAGTTGTCAGGTCAGATAGTTCTGCAGGTTCTGTGACCGTCTCGGATTGCGCAGTTTTGCCAGTGCCTGTGATTCGATCTGGCGAACACGTTCGCGGGTGACACCGAGAAGTTTGCCGATTTCTTCAAGCGTGTAAGATTTGGTGTCGCGCAGACCGAAGCGATGCATCAGCACGATTCTTTCGCGATCTGAAAGTGAAGAGAGCACCTTTTCGAGTTCGCGTTCGAGAGCTTTCTTTTCGGCTTCGGCGAGCGGGTCGGCATCGAAATCGGTGATGACGTCACGCAGAAACAGGTCTTCTTCAGAATCTACCGGCGTTGAATCCATTGATACGACATTCGGGATGTCGCGCAGGAACTTGCCAAGATCTTTGGGCTTCATCATCGCAGCATCGGCAAGTTCTTCGAGTGTCGGGCGGCGGTTGAGCTTCTTGATCAGGGTTTCTTCGAGTTTTTTAATTCGCAGACTGGTGTGAACCCTATTGAGAGGCAGTCTGATCGGGTTGCCGTGACTTGAAACAACCTGAATCATTGCCTGGCGGATCCACCATACTGCGTAAGAAATGAAACGCACGTTCTTGTCGCTGTCGAAACGCTGGGCAGCACGCATCAGCCCAAGATTGCCAACGGCAATAAGGTCTTCAAAAGGAACTTCGTTGATGTGCCGGTAGCGTTTGGCGACGGCAACGACAAAACGCAGGTTGGCGAGAATGAGCCTGGCTTTGGCCCTTTCGTTGCCCTCCTGTACCTGCTTGAGAAGAATGATTTCTTCTTCTCTCGAAGGAGGCGGGTGCTTCTTGAGATCTTTGAAGTAGTTCTTGAGAAGCTGGTTGTCCTGTTCCCGTTCGTGATTATGATTGATACTTGCCATATGGATCTCCGTTTCTTTGGGGTCGCCAAACGGTCATGTACATTTCAGGTTCCTCCTGAACCATGACTATGTACGGCAACCCGGTTGTCTAATCGGAACAAGTCAGCAAATCTTTAATGAAATAATAGATTTTTGTGCTGTATGGACTCCGACCCTGCACTCTGGAGTTGATGCAGGCAAGAACCTCCCGTTGCGAAACGGGTTCTCACTGATTCATTAGTTTTCTCTACAACTAAGTATACCACTTTTTTTAAAGGTCAACCACTTTTTGTTAAAATTTTTTTACAATCAATCCCGGGCAAAAAAGTCTTTAATGAGTTTATGTAAAGAAACAAACACAACCAGAAATTCAAGCCTCCCGAGGAACATTGCCAGGGTTTCGGCCCAAAGCGCGACTCCAGGCATATTTGCAGAGGTTACTCCGATTGATATGCCGACCGTGCCGAGTGCTGAGGCAAATTCAAAGAGAGAATCCGGCAGTGAAAAACCGCTCGCACATAGAGTCAGCACGCCGATACAATAGGTTGCAAGATAAATGAAAATAAAAACCGCTATTTGTCGCAGACGACTGTCACTCAGAGCGGATTCCCATTGGCCATCCTGAATCGGGAAATGAATGATCGCTGTTTTCGGCATTATCTGTCGCCTGATTTCCCAATAAATTGAGCAGCAGGCAATGTAAATTCTCAGCTGTTTGATACCACCTGCGGTTGAGCAGGTACCGCCGCCAATCAGCATCAGAAGTATCAGAATAAAAATGCCGGTGGCATTCCAGTTGTTGTAACTGACGGTTGAAAACCCTGTTGTTGTCAGCGCTGATACGGTTTCAAATGCTGCTACGCGCAAAGACTTGGTGAAAGTCGGGTAAAGTGTCTGACAGGTGAAGAAGAATGTCATTAACAGACTGAGGGGCAGAACCAGAGCCATAAGCCTCACTTCGCCGTTGCGGGTTACGCTTTTGAAATCGCCGCGCAAGAGAAGCCAGGCCGTAACGAAGCTCAAGTTGCCAAAAATCATCAAAATTATCGTGATTATTTCAATAGTTGCTGATTCCCAATAGCCGATACTGGCGATTCTGGTAGAAAAACCGCCGGTTGAAACGGCTGCAAAGGCGTGATTGGTAGCGTCGAACCATGTCATGCCGGCAAGCCTGTAGGCAAGTGTGCCAAAAAGTGCATAACAGGAGTAAATTATCAGAACAAGTCTGGCAGAAGACTTTACATGTGGCACCAGCTGATCGCTGCGGCCTTCTGCGTTTGAGATACTGGTACCTGCCGGCCCGACCAGCGCCGACATCATTATGATTGCGAGACCGGCTCCACCCGCCAGCTGAATCAGACTGCGCCAGAACAGAATAATATTGCTCGCTTTTTCTACATTGACTACTGACAGACCTGTCGTTGTCCAGCCGCTGACAGACTCAAAAATCGCCAGTGAAAATGATAGTTTTTCAATGGTCATCAGTGGCAGGGCAGAAAGTATGATTATGATTATCCAGCCCAGCACAACCACGATGCCTCCGTCTTGAATGCCAAGATTGATTGTGTCTGGCTTAAATTTTTTATGCAGACAGACTCCAGTTGCGATCATGCCAAGGGCAGGCAAAAGAAAATGAAGTGCCAGTCTTGATTCTTCCGGGAAAGCGGGCAGAATAATCAATGGCACAGCCATTATCACCCCGCCAATTACCAGCAGAATTGAAATTGCAGACAGTATGGTTGTGTAGCTTTTTTTCAGGAATTCGTTATGGCGCATAAGAATATTTTCTCACTCTTCTCCGGTGAGCATTTTAAGCACTTTCCCATGATTTTCCGGAAGAGTTATGACTACCACGCGATCATTTAAGTGAAGTTCGTTCGGCCCTCTGGGTACAATTGACTGATTGTTGCGGATAATTACTGCTATCAGAGAATTGTCCGGCAGACAGATATCCTTCAATTGTTTGCCGGCAACCGGCGATCCCGATCCGATAATCAGTTCTGTAATATTGACCTTTCCTTCTCCAAGGGGCATGAGATTGGTTATTTCTTCAAAGGTTGCCCGTTGTTCTATGAGACTGCTCACGATATGAGTTGTGGAAAAAGCCTGAATTCCAAGCTTTTCAAAGACTTTGACATTGTCAGGATCGTTTGCCAGAGCTATTGCTCTGGGAACCTTGAACCGGTTTGCTGCCAATTGACAGATCACAAGGTTGTCCTGATCATGTGGAGTTATTGCCAGAACGGCATTTGCAGACATTGTTCCCGCGTCTTCCAGCGTGCTGGCATTGCTGCCATCGCCGAAAATAACCACGGCTTTCAACTGCTTTGCCAAATCCTCGCATTCTTCCAGGTTTCGATTGATAATGACTACCCGGTAGCCTTTCGCGGCAAAATTTCGGCCCAGAAAGAACATGGTTTTTCCGCCACCAACGATGATGACTTTCATAGACTGGCCCTGCCTTGCCCGAATTGACCAGTTATTTCCTGCAGAAAATGCTCAGCTGCAATTCTGGTGGTGCAGATAGTTCTGACGCCCATTTTTTCACACAGTTCCTGATGATTTTGTTCATAAACTCTCGCAACAGTGTGTTTTATACCGAAGACGCTTCTTGCAACCTGGGCCACCATGATGTTTACATTGTCTGAGCCTGAAACTGCGACTACAACATCAGCTTTTTCCAGACGGGCTTCTTTGAGAGTTCCAACCCGGGTGGCATCACCTTCGATACGGAACCCGCTGAAATCAGATGAGAGATTTTCGAAAGACCGCTCGTTACGATCGATAACGACTACTGAATCACCGGCAAGGCTGAGCTCGTTTGCCAGATGCGAACCGAGTTGCCCACAGCCGATGATGACTAAATACCTGCTTTGTTTTTTCATAGAACTTTATCTCCATCATCCTTTTCGCTAGACTCTGACGCTCCGAGGTCGATAACCCCTTCCTTATTCCAGGAAGTGGCGCGGTTAAGATTTCTGCATGCCGGTTGATAGGAAGGGGCGATATCACGGGCTGCCCGATAGAATTTCTGGGCATCGATCCACTCGCCTTTTATTTCGAGCAACGCGCCGACAAGATTGTAGGCTTCTGGTCTGGATGGATCGACCGAGATGGCTTTTCTCGCTTTTATTCCAGCAGCTTCGTATTCTCTGATGGCAATTGCATTTCTGACCTGATTAATGAGCTGCTGATAACCGAGTTGCTCGTCAGCCACCAAATTTTCGCTGTTGACAAGCCTTGCGGCAGCATCGCGTATTTCTGAGGGCGAAAACGGCTTCTGCAGAAAATCTGCAGCTCCCATTTTCATGGCTTCAACAGCCGCGTCAATGGTGCCGTGTGCGGTTATCATCACGACTCTTATATCGGGCCATTGTGCTCTAATTTTTGTCAGCGTTTCCAGGCCGCTGATTCCGGGCATTTTGAGATCGAGAAAGATCAGCCGATATCGGTTGGTTACCAGCTTCTGCAGCGCTTCTTCTCCGTTGATGGCTGTGTCAGCCTGAAGATTTATGCTTTCAAGCGCCTTGGCAACTGTCAGGCGGATATTCTTTTCATCATCCACAATTAGAACCTGGTTTGTACTCATATCGAGTCTCCTTTTTCTGGTAACGGAAGGGTAAAGGTGAAAGTGCTGCCCTTGCCGGGCTCTGAATCTACCCAGATTGTGCCCGAATGTGCTTTTACAATTTCACGGCATATGGCAAGGCCAAGGCCGGCACCGCCAGATGCACGCCCCTTAACCTGAACAAATTTTTGAAAAATTTTCGACTGATATTCGAGTGGTATTCCAGGGCCATCATCCTGAACCGATACGTGAATATTCGTTCCGAAAAGCGCGGCTTTTATTTTGATCTGGCCATTTTTCTCGACATACCTCATGGCATTTGAGACTAGATTGGTCATTACCCAGGCAACTTTATTGGCGTCCACCCTGACTTCTGGCAGGTCATCGGAGCATTCTGTTTTTAAAGAAATGCCCTTGAGGGCGATTTGCCCTTTAAAAACCTTTTCAATCTGCTCAAACAGCGTAGAAACTGCAATATTTTCAAACTCAAGCTCGATTTTCCCCGCCTCAAGCCTTGACAGGTCAAGCAAGTCATTTATCAGCGCTTTCAGTCTTTGAGTTTCTTCACAGGCTGTCTGCAACAGTTCCTTCTCTTTTCCCATGCGACTGATTTCATTGCTTTCCATGAGAAGGTCAATACTCATGCCCAGGCTGGTAAGAGGGCTTCTGAGTTCATGTGATGCGGCCATTATGAAGTCGCTTTTCAATTTCTCCAGTTCTCTGAATCTCGTAATATCTCGCAGAAGCAGTATGATCGATGCCAGATAGCCTGTTTTCCCACATACCGCCATAATGGAAAACAGGAAATGGCGCGGCTGAATTTCATTTCCCAGGGTGATCACTCCCGGTTCCTCTGAAGTTGACTGCTTCAATTTATTTTCGGATGCGGCTTTGAGCTGGTCGACAAGCAACGGGTCATGCAGCAGATTCAGGCAGCTGGTGTTGATTACCTGGCTGGCTTCAATACTCAGAATTCTGCAGGCAGCCGGGTTGATGCCTGTAATCTTCAAGCTGCCATCGAGAACAAGCAGGCCATCCTGCATGCTGTTAATGATCGCTTCATTTTTATTTTTTTCTGATATCAGAGTTCCGATATTCAGTTCGTGAAATTCACACAGCTGTGAAGCCATCTGATTGAACTCGCCGGCGAGCTTGCCCAGTTCATCGCTGGTCTCAACTGGGATCTGAATACTGTAGTTGCCTCTGGAAATCTGCTTTGACGCTTCCATGAAGTTTTTCAGCGGCGATACAATTCGTTCAGAAAGAATAAAGCTGAAAACCAGCGCAAAGAGAATTGCTGAAAGTCCCAGGATCGATGTCGACCAGATCGCTTTGTCTGCAACCCTGTGGGCCTTGATGCTTGAAGAATACATGACTTCTTCATTCAGATTGCGAAGTTTTATGCATTCTTCGCGAACCTTGCCGAACACAGGGAAAATTTCTTTCTGATAAGCTGAAAATTCTAATGCGGTGTTTGCCAATGAAAAATCTGTCAGACCGGAAAATAGCTTTCGATAGCTGTCGTAGTCAGTTTTTATGGCATTTACCAGCTCTTCTTCACCCGGAATTGTTATGTTGTCCTGAGCTCTGGCCAGCCACCTGATGAATGAAGCCTCGTTCTCACGGAACTGCTCGATTCCGGGCCGTGTCTGCCCCAGAAAAATCAGCAGAACTGCGCTGTCCTGCCGTTCAAGAGAATCCACCATATTTTCTGCGGCAAGAATACTCCGGTAGTTTTCGCTTAAAATTGCGTCGGTTGCTTTTCCCAGCGAAACGAGATTAGTAATTGCCAACCCCAGAATCAGGCTGGTAATCAAGAAAATGACGCCATACCCGATCAGAATTTTTCTTTTGATTGTCATGTAAATCTCCACCTGAGACAAATGGGGAACTAAAGATAAACAGCAAGGTGTGTGCCAGATCGTAAAGAGACTGAAAACCTGATTTGATCAGCTATTACCTTGTGATGAGATTGAAAATTGAAATGCCCTGCTTAAAAACGCATTGCAATTTGCAATGGGGTGTTAGATCCCGAGATTTTTTCTTCGTCGCCAGAGAGTTGCCTGATCGATACCCAGAATCCTGGCGGCTTCTTTTAATGAAGCTTCGCTGGCAAGAATTTTTCTAATATGCAGTTCTTCCAGCCGCGCAAGCGTGATTTTGTCGCCAACCCTTGGCAGAGACTCTTTATCGTTATCAAGAATTGAAAAATCCAGTGGCATGATAATACCTTTTCCTGATCCCAGTATTATCGCCCGTTCAATTGCATTCTTCAATTCTCTGATGTTTCCCGGCCAGCTGTGTCTGGTCAGGACTTCCTCTGCCGCTGGTGAAAGCTGTAATGCAGGCTTGTTATTCATCAGGCAGAAGTGCCTGATAAAGCTTTCAGCCAGAGTTTTTATGTCTTCTGGCCGATCGCGCAAAGCAGGAATAATGAGTTGAATAACATTCAGGCGATAAAAAAGATCCTCGCGGAATTGTCCTTCTGTAACTTTCCTGCCTAAATCGGCGTTAGTTGCAGCAATTATTCTTACATTGGCTTTTCGAACCTTGCTTTCGCCAATTCTTTCATATTCTCTGTCCTGAATGAACCGCAAAATTTTGGCCTGAAGCGGCTGTGCCAGGTCGCCGATTTCGTCGAGAAACAGGGTGCCACCATCACAAGAAGCGATCTTTCCTGGATTATCCTTGATTGCTCCAGTAAACGAGCCTTTTGAATGGCCGAACAGTTCGCTCTCAAGAAGCTCAGATGGCATTGCCGGGCAGGCAATAGTTGAGAATGGTCTGCCTGATCTGTTGCTCCAGCCGTGAATAAGCCTTGCAATCAATGATTTTCCGGTTCCGCTTTCGCCAAGAAGCAGAAGATTGGCCTCAGAACCGGCTGCTATTTTTGCCGTTTCGAGCAACCTCTGCATCTGTGGGTTTCTGCTGCTGATTTCCTGTACATTAAGAAATTCTTCGGGCGAACTTTTAAGCTGCTGCAGCTCCCTTTCAAGACTCCGCAGTTTATTGATCTTTTCAGTCACCAGCCTTACCTGGTCTGGAGAAAAAGGCTTTGGCAGATAATCCTGAGCACCAAGTTTAATTGCTTCGACAGCGCTGTCTATTGAGCCAAAAGCGGTGATTATGACAATTTTCAGCCATGGCGAATCTGCCAGAAGCCTAGGAATAATCTCAAGGCCATTATCACTGCCGAGACGGAGATCGAGAAAGGCCATGTCAAAACATGCGGTTCTATTTTCTTCGAGGGCATCATGGGCATTACTGACGGCAACAGCATCATGGCCGGCATCAGTGAGACAGTAAACCAGAGTTTTTCGAATGTTGATCTCGTCGTCAATGATGAGAATTTTCAGCATTTTTTCTGAACCGCGGTTCTTGAACTATTGAAAAAGTCTGTCAACTGGCTTAAAACGCCGCTGGTGCCGCGCTGGGAACAATAAAGCAGCGGTTTCTTTTCTTTTTCGGCGAGTGGCACGATTTCGCGCAGCAGCGTGTGCGAAACCTGTCTGACGATAATGACTACCACATCGACCTTGCCGAGACCGTTTTTAAGTTCATGCAGGTTGCTGAAGCCACTGAGCCAGCTTACTACAAGATTGTGTCGGGCGAGAACCCGCTCATATTCACTGCCAACCCGGTCGCCGCCAAGTATCAGAACCCGTTCGCCCTGAAACTGAAAATTGTCAGAAGCGTGCCCGATAAGGGGAAAAGCGCCGCAGAAACTGCAGGCCTGACCGGGTCGACAAGCCCTGGCCAAGGTTGCCAGCTTTGCCTTTTCGCTGCAGGCAGCCTCAGAGCAGAAAGATGCGACGGGCAGTGCCGGTCGCAGGCCGTTGAGAACCTGCCGGTAATCACGGCTGAAACGAATGCGGTCGTTTTCAAGCCTGAAGCTGACGTTCAACCTGCCAAGTTCATTACAGAAGCGGTCAAAGTCGAAAATATCGGCTGCGAAATACTTCTTGAGAGTGGCGACAGTGGCTTCTGTAATTTCGAAAGTTTTTTCTGCGCCCAGCTTCAGAGGTTCAAAATGATAAATCCCGGCCTCGCGCAGCGAAGTTTCGCCGAGAAAAAAGGCTTTAACCGGTTTTTCGAG
>CAZFUG010000118.1:0-12779 GCA_964522035.1 uncultured bacterium | reverse complement strand
AGCGCGAGTTGATAAGAATTTTTGCCGACTATATCGGAGCCGGCACCGAGGTTTCGCAGGGCTGAAAGCCTTTGCATCGGTTTTTTGCTCCGGTTTGGTACCATTGACACCTTCTAAAGTGATTCTTATAATTTAAGAAACTTCAGTAATTCGACCACCCTTCAAAGGTGCAGGAGGCTTTATATCATGAATCGTACAGTGCTTTGCTTCCTTTTCGTTTTTTGTCTGCTGTCTTTCTCTGCTGCATGGGCTGAGCCGGTAAAACTCGTGGCGCTCGACGCAAAACTCGAGATTCTCAGCGGCCAGATCAAGTTGACCCGTGTGGGCAGCACCAAGACCGATGTTATTACCCAGTCGTGCGAACTTTACGCCGGCGACCTGCTCGAAACCCTGCGTGAATCGAAGGCGTCGCTGGTTTATGCTGATGGCACCACCATGCGTATCAAAGAAAGAACTCTCGTCGAAGTTCAGCCGATGAGCATCAAGGTTTTCAAAGGCAAGACCTGGTATAAATTCACCAAGCGCGGTACTGAATTCAAAATCGAAACCCCGACTCTGGTTGCAGGTATTCGTGGCACTGAATTCGAAGTGGCCGTTTCCTCACGCAAGAAATCTTCGATCTCGGTCATGGAAGGCGCAGTAGCCGTTAACAGCATCGCCAAGGGCAAAGGCCTGGTTCTGCGTCCCGGTTTTGCAACCCACTGTGAACCCGGCGATACACTGGTTCCGGCCTACAAGTTCAACGTTGAAATGAAGAATGCCGAATGGGCCGCCGCTGAATGGCAGCAGAGTGCCGCCGGTTCTGAAGACGTAAACAGTCTCTATATCAAATACGTGAACTTCAAAAACGAATTTGGCGCCGATGACGCCAGAACCCTCGAAGCCCTGCAGGCCCTCAAAAAGGCTCAGGCCAATAAAAAATAAGCTTTAAACAGCTGTAAAAAAACGGGCCCCGGCGATTTGCCGGGGCCCGTTTTTTTCTATTCATCCCAGTCGCGTTTCTGGCGCTGACTTTTTTTGAAGCTGGTCTGCTTTTTATGGTTGATGCGGTCTTCGACCGAAGCTTTCGTCGGCCGGGTCGCACGCCTGACTTTGGGCGGCTTGAGTGCCTTGAGAATCATCTCGCGCAGCTTCTGGCATGCGTCGTCGAGATTGCGATACTGCTCACGGTAGCGCTGACTGGTGATGATAATCGTATTTTCCGAATCGACGCGGTTGCCGGCGATTTTCAGAAGTCTCTGCACGACCGGCATGCTCAGCTGCCCGCATGATTCAGGGCGAAAGCGCAGTTCGATACAGGTGGCGACCTTGTTGACATTCTGGCCGCCGGGGCCTGACGATCTGACCGCACTGATTTCAAGCTGTTCAGCTGGAATGGTTATGTAATCGTTGATTATCAGAGGCGTATTCATTTTTTTCGTTCTCCTGTAAGCCAGGCCACTGCCGGCTGAACCTGCAGCCGGCTCATGCAGCCAGTTGAGCCGCAGCTGGCGCATCGGCCGTCACAGTCAGCGATTTCGGGTTTGATTATCAGGCTGGGGCAGCCGACCGGACCCCATCGCTTCGGTGTCATGGCTGCCACCGGCGGGAAAAATGCGGCGCAGGGAAGCTGCAGTGCTGCCGCGAGGTGCAGCGGGCCAGTTGAGCCGCCGCAAAATGCCGAGCAGCCGGCAAATACCCCGGCGAGAGCCGCGAGGTCTGAAAGGCCACTTGCAAAAGCAAGGTGGCCCTGAACCGGTGCCGGAAACTGCTGACGCAGTGATTCTTCGTTCGGGCCAAGACTGACGAGCACCGGTACCTCGTTTTTCAGCAGCCCGGCAGCCAGCTGCGCATACATGGCGGTCGAGATGTTGTGAGCCGAGCCACCGTGCCCGGGGTGAACGATCACGGGCCTGCGGCCGGCCATGCCGGCTTGAGCCAGAAATGACATGCCATCGGCAATCAGTTGCTCAGGAAGCTTGAACGACCATGGCGAAAAATCAACAGCCGGAACAATGCCGGTCAGCAGGTCGAGATTGTATTCGAATTCGTGCTTTTCATTGCGCGAGCGCTTTTGTACCCGCCGGTCGTTGAGAAACAGCTGAAAAATATTTGAGGCCCGCCCGACCCGATGCCTGATACCGGCCCGCCAGGCGGCAATAATACTGCGGCCGGCCGGGTGAACGATTACTGCCAGATCGAAGCGTTCTTTGCGAAAGCCTTTTGCCAGTGGTGAAGACCATATTCCAGTCGGGTAGCTGTCATCGAGAATTATATCGTCGATTTCGCCGGCCAGTCGTGCCAGAGGGGCAGTGTAACTGCGCACATGTGCAATGAGCCGGCTCTGTGGAAAAGCCTTTTTCAGTTCTCTGAAGACCGGAAGGGTGAGAATAAAATCGCCGGCCCGGTCGGTGCGCGAGACAATAATTCTCTCAGGCTGCATCTGAACCCCCGGTCAGGCGGGTGAGCTCTGCATAAACGGCTTCAGGCGGAATTGCCAGCATGCAGGCATGGTCATGCCGCGGGCAGGTTCGCTGCCGGCACGGGGCAATCTGGCAGACGCCCGATGCGGTAACCGCAGCAAAGTTTGGGTTGAGCGGGCCGGTTCTGACCATGTCGGTCGGGCCGACCGGCACCACTGTCGGCGTCTGGTACAGAGCCGCCAGATGCATCGTGCCTGAGTCATTGGCAACCAGAGCTTCGGCACGACTGAGCAGGCAGCCAAGTTCTCGCAGACTGGTGCGTCCGGCTGCGCTGATCAGAGAAGCTCTTGAGCTGCGGCAGATTTCGTCGACAATAGATTGTTCGGAAGCACTGGCGGTAATGACGATCGGCAACTGCATATTGGCGGCAACCAGATCGGCAAGGGCGGCAAAACGTTCGGGCGGCCAGCGCTTGGCAGCACCAAATGCTGCTCCCGGGGCCATGACCAGATACTTTGACGGCAGCTCGAGTTTGGCAGCCAGTGCTGCAAATTCAGCATCAGGGCAGTCATACTTTTTCAGCGTCGGCCGGGTTGGCTCGCTGCACAGACCGGCTTCACGGCAAAGACCGTAATGCAGATCGGCTTCGTGCATTTTCGTGAAATCAGCAGGCTTGGCAATCGCGCGTTTGAGAAACAGACTGCGCCATTGCGCGGCATACCCGATACTGCTGGCCTTACCGCAGGCTTTTGCCAGCATCGCTGCCCGCAGTGAATCGGGTAATACAATTGTTTGCCCGGCATCAAGATGGCGCAGGGGGCGAAGTTGCTTAAAGACCTCGTGAGGCCAGGCGTTGGTTTGTATTGCGTGAATATATAGCGGCAGTTCAAAAAGGCTGTAGACTTCAGCAAGGTGAGGTCGGGTCACGACGTGGGTTTCGCCGGCCTGTGCGGCGGCAATCAGGGCCGGCAGCGACATGACGATATCGCCCAGCCAGTTCAGGCCAATGACGATAATTTTCATAAAAATTTCTGCAGAAAGGCGTAAATCTGCCCGGCCGTCTGTTCGGGGTCGAGGTCACGGCAGGCGAAGTGTCCTTCGGGGCAGCTGTCGTTCTGACCATGCAGGCTGCAGGGTTTGCACGGCAGATTCTTCGAGAGCACGAGAACATTGTTGCCCGGTACCGGCGCAAAACCGAGCGATGGGCAGGTCTGCATGAAAATTGCGGCGAGCGGGGTGTCGACGCTGCGGGCAAGATGCATCGGGCCGGAATCAGATGAGATAACGGCCGCGGCATGTCTGATAACGCCGGGCAGATGATATAGCTCAAAGCGGTTACGCAAGTCTAGATGAGGCCCGGAAACTGTGAGAGCCGATTTTGCTGTGCCGATCAAAGCTGTCGGCAATGGAGAATCTTTCTGCAGGCGCTCAATTATCGCCTGTGGCAACTCTTTTCCGGGCTTTGAAGCCTCGGGGTGAATCAGAATATAGCGTTTTTTCTGCAACCCAGCTGCTTCAGCAATTTTTTCGCATTCAAGCAGGTATTCATCAGTCAGAACCAGCGAAGGGTCCGGCGTCGCGATTTCGACACCGCAGGTTTCGGCATACTTCTGCCAGACAGGTCTCTGGTCGTAGAATCTCAATGGATACTGTCGGCGCAGGGCCATGAACTGCTCGCCAATCGTGCGCTTCTGATAGTTGCGGGTGATCGGGGCATTGATGAGATTGCGCAGAGCTATGGTTGCCAGTTTTCCCTGCAGATCGAAAACTGCCCCGGGATTCAGTGATTTAAGTTCGCGCGCCAGTCTGATAAGGCTGCCGGTGCCAGAAAACAGGTGAACTTTGGCTGGCAGAAACCCGGCGAGCTGTTGCCAGCGGCTGTTTATAACCAGATGCGTTTCTATGCCGCGCGCACTCATGGCTCTCAGTATGGGAACCGTAAGAAGGACATCGCCCATCGCATTCAGGCGCAGAACTATTTCACAGTCAGACATGTGGCAGATAACCAAGTTGCTGCAGGCTGCTGACGGTGCGGTGGCAGGCCCCTGCCATCGATTCGAGCACCTGCCGGGCGCGCGCACCCATTTCGGAAAAATCAGCAGGCTGCTGCAGCCACAGAGTAAGTGCCTGGCGCAGTTCTTCTGAATCTTTTACGGTTTTTACGGCACGGGCACGATTGAGGGCCATCATTTCGTAACGGAAATTGAAGGTATGCGGGCCGGTAAGAGTTGGCCGGGCATAGGCAGCCGGTTCCATCAGGTTGTGGCCGCCGCGTTTGATCAGACTGCCGCCGACAAACACGAGCGAAGAAATCGCATAAAAATTGCGCAGTTCGCCCATCGTATCTACCAGAATTACTCTGGTTGAGCTCGAAGCTCCTTCAGATACCTTGATAAATTCGATGTTTCTTGCCCGCAGCAGCTCTTCAACTTCATGAACCCTTTTAACATGTCTGGGGGCAATTATAACTGTTGCATCGAGCTTTTCCCATAACGGATCGAGGGCGTCGAGAATCAGTCCTTCTTCGCCGGGGTGGGTGCTTCCGAAGCATATCAGACGCCTGTTGTCATTGATACCGTATTGGCGGCGCAGAGCTGCAGTGTCGGGCATCGATTCGGCGATGTCATATTTGAAGCAGCCGAGTTGTTGCTGCCGTTCTTCTTTTACACCAAGAATCTTGAAGCGGCGCTGATACTGTTTTTCCTGTGGAAAAACAAACGCCATGCCGCTGACCGCCGATTCAAAAATAGGCCATGCCAGCCGCATCATGCGCACGCTTTTTTCGTTGATACGGCCATTGATGATGCCGTAAGGAACGCCTTTGCGGGCAAGGGTATCGAGCAGCAACGGCCATATTTCGGTTTCGCTTATCAGCATGACCTTTGGTTTGACCCGTTCAATGAAGGGAACGGTGAAAGCAGGCAGTTCGATTGGCAGAAGCGTGGCAAAACCGCATATTTCATCTTTCTGCAGCTGTCTGAGACCATCCATGGTGGTTGCGGTGCAGACAAGCCTTTGTCGGCCGTATATGCGGGCCAGTTCTTTAAGAAAGGGGCGTAGAGTGATTACTTCTCCGAGTGAGGCGCCGTGAACCCATATTGTGCCTTCTTCGGGGGCTTTAAAATCTGCCGGAAGCGTACCTTTGCGCAATGCGAATTCATCTTTGTCGATGCGCCGGGGCGGAAACAGGTCGAGCAGCTCTACCACCGCCCGCAAAACCCACTGATACGTTTTCAGATACAGTTTACCCATGTCAGTTCCTGTTGCTATTATCGCCTGCCTCTGTCTCAGAAGTCAAAACAAGTTTTGCCCATTCGTTTTCTGGGGCGTCGACGGGCTGAGTTTTCCAGCGTCGATGCAACCAGAACCAGTTCTGAGGCTGCTGTCTGATGATTTCTTCGAGGCGGGCGGTAAAATCGGCCGTCAGCTTTTGCTGCCCGCGAACATCGTTGCTGTAATGACCGGGGTAAATCGGTTGCCAGATTCTGATCAGATGCTTGCCGCCAAAGTCAGGGAAACAGGCCAGCGGAACAATGGGTGCACCGGTTTTAAGCGATATCTGCGCCGGCCCGGTCGGTGCCGAGGCCCAGCGTTTGAAAAATCTGACAAATATACCCTGTTTGCCGTTATCCTGATCGACCATCAGTGCCAGAATATTGCCCTGACGCAGCGATTTCAGAATCTCGCGAATGCCATAGCCAGAATCGGTAGTTTTTGCACCATGCTGGCCGCGCATTTCTTCGAACCAGGCATCAACGTAGGGGTTATTCTGCCGGCGAACCACAGTGGTGACCTTGAAACCATTGATTGCCAGCCAGGGCGGTACCAGTTCCCACAACCCGAAATGACCGGAAATTATAATCGCCCCTTTGTTCAGAGCAAGTGCGGTTTCAAGGTTTTCGAGCCCTTCGACCCTGATTTTTGCCTGAAGTTGTTCGTTGCTGAAGAATTTAAGACCGGCCATTTCGAACGCATTGAGCAGAAAGCTTTCGAATACCTGATCCGCAAGCTTTTTGGCTGCCGGCAGGTCGATTTCGAGGTGTTCTTCGAGGCGTTCGACAACCTGATTGAAGCGCACCCAGGGAAGTGGTTTCGCAATTGCTGCAATGATGCGGGCAAGGCGCTTTTTACGGCTGCTGCTCATGGCAGCGCATTTGCGCGCCAGAAGGTTGAGCAGAAACACCTGCAGGCGATTGAACAGATTTTTGAAACTGGTCATTTTGGTTTTCGCAGTCGTCGTTTGAGCCCGCGCATTCGCAAACCCAGTGATAGCAGCGGGCTTGATTTCATCTCAATCGCTTCGACCGGGCAGACTTCCATGCAGCAGAAGCATGAGATACATTTCTGGCGGTCGAATTCAGCACCGGCGGCCGAAATGGCTATTGCATCGGCAGGGCATATCTGCTTGCATCGCCCGCATTTTATACAGGTATCAGGCAGAAGAACCGGGCCGGCCCAGATAAGCCGCCGCATAAAATTTATGATAAAGTCGGGTAGCCGCGAAATCGGCGGGGTTCCGGGTACCTGGTAATTTTTTACGACTGCCGCTTCGGGTTGGCAACCGACAAATTCGAGCTCGTCGATGGTTTTGGGGCCCCAGTTTAACTGAGCACAGCGGCGCAGAGTCGGCACCGTTGAAGGGTTGAGCCCGACCAGTCGGCAGAAACCGATATCGATGGCTACCGGCGACGTTGCGGCCAGCAGCACTTCGCTTTTAACTACCCGGCCACCAGCCGGGCCCTGGCCGTCCATGCTCTCGATGCCATCCATGATATTCAGGGTTACCGGAATCTGGTGGCCGAGATCGGCGATAAAATCAGAAAATTCTTCCGGCCGCGGGAAAACCTTGTGCCACTGCGCCTTTGACAGACCAGGAACCAGCCCGAAAAGATTTTTAACCGCACCGGTGATGCGGGTCAGATTGTGGGTTTTCATTTTGGGCAGGTTGATGACCACATCTGCAAGAAAAAGCGTTTTGACCAGGTGAACGGTTATTTCGCGCCCGTTTGAAAAGAATTTGACCGGCACTTTCGCATCGGTCTCAAAACTGGTCAGCTGCGAGCCACTGTTGCGGGCCGCGGCGGCGAAACCGGTTTTTTCCCAGAATTCTTCGGTGCGGCCAAATACTGCCGGCGGGCTGTCGCCGATAAAGACGGTTGCCCCGGCCTCGTGGCAGAGGCGGGCTACCGCTTCGATGACGGCAGGGTGGGTGGTTGCGGCACGTTCAGGTTCTTTGCAGGTCAGCATGTTCGGCTTGATCAGCACTTTGTTGCCAGTTCTGACAAAAGCTCTGATGCCGCCAAGCGGTTCAAGAAGCTTTATGATCGCTTCCTTTACCGCTGCCTGATCGTAAGATGAGCACTTCTGAATTGAGAGAATATTTTCCGACATGGCTTAGTTCCCCGGGTTCTGTTGCACAACCGGGTGGTTGAGCAGGTGTTCGCGCGCCAGTGGTGGCGGCATCGGGCCTGAGCCTTCCTGGGGTTCTGAAGGCAATGCTTTGATGAGCGGAAAATCTGCGTATGGCCGGCGTTGCAGAATCTGCCGCGGCCATGGCGTGACTTCGAGGCCTTCTTCGCGTTCGATGAGAATGCACTGGTTCAGATAGAGAATTTTAACCAGCATCTGTGCAAACGGAATATTGCGGAACGAAGCATAAACCGGAAAGTGCAGATCGCGCGGGAACTGAATCGGCACCTTGCCGCCTAGTGAAATTTTGCGCAGAATGAACTGAATGTCGTCCCCGCGAGAGATGATTATCCCTGGTTTGTTCAGGCCGGGGTAGCGCAGCGAGAGGCGTTCGGGCACACAGAGTTTCATGCGTTCGAGCACTTCGGTCCATTCTTCCCCTGATGGTTGAACCGGCAGTACCATTAAAATCGGCCCGGCAAAAGCGAAGCGGTGATGGGGCGGCAGAATTTTTTTCAACAGTTTCTGAACCGTGTCGCCATGATTGCCCGGAACAACCGCTCCACCAGCCTGAAAGTGCATGATCGCCTGGTAGCCGAAACCGTGGGCTAGCAGTTCGATTGCTTCCCAGAGTGCGATAGGATGGCCGTAGAAAGACCAGTCTTTGTGAAATTTCGCTTTTTGTGGCGCGTTGAGATAAATCTCGGCAAAGCTGCGCGTCGAAGTTCGCTTGAACAGCACACTTTCGCGTCTGATTTCATCGACATACCATTCATCGTCGAGCCTGGTCTGGGGCATGGCATGAAACCGCTGCGAATTATGGTAAATCAGGGCGCGCGGGTTCTCTTTTGTGTAAAGAATCGCCCTGATTCTCGGTTCATCGCCCTGAAGAACGGCATACTGGGCTCTGACGGGCAAAACCGGCAGAACGATCAGAAGCAGCGCCAGCAGAATGCCTGGCGTCAGACTTTTTTGCCGCTTACAGAAGGCCATGCTTTACCATTTCGGTATAAATTTTTACGGCATTGGTGGCGGCACCGCGGCGCAGATTGTCGGCGACGATCCACATGTTGAAACCGTTGTCTACTGATGGGTCGACGCGCAGACGACCGACGAAAACCTCGTCTTTGTCTTCGCAGGCAAGCGGAGTCGGGTAAATCGACTTTGCCGGCTCATCGACGAGTACCACGTCTTCGGCCTTGCTGAGAATGCCTCTTACTTCGGCAAGCTGCATCGGGCGGGTCAGTTCGATGTTAACCGCTTCGCTGTGGCAATACATTACCGGCACGCGCACGGTAGTCGGGCAGACTCTGATATCAGATTCAAGAATTTTGCAGGTTTCGCGCACCATTTTTTCTTCTTCGCGATATAGGCCAGAATCGAGCAATACATCGATCTGAGGAATCAGGTTGAAAGCGATTGGGTGAGGATAAACGCCGGTCGGCACCTCTTTGCCGGCGAGCATGGCTTCGCTCTGCCGTTTGAGAATATCGATCGCTTCGAGACCGGTACCCGAAACCGACTGATAAGTTGCTACGACAATGCGTTTGATGGGGTTAACCCGGTGAATCGGCGCCAGAGCGACGATCATCTGAATGGTAGAGCAGTTCGGGTTGGCAATCAGGCCTTTATGGTTTTTCAGTGCATGAAAATTGGCTTCAGGAACTACCAGCGGCACATCCGGGTTCATGCGGTGGGCGTTGGTGTTGTCGATGACAACGGCCCCGGCTTCGACTGCTTTCGGGCAGTATTTGACGCTGACTTCGGTGCCGGCAGAGAAAAATACGACATCGAGCCCTTTAAAATTGCTGTTTGCAAGGTCTTCGACGATGATGTCGCGGCCGCGAAACGTAATTTTCTGACCGGCACTGCGTTCTGAGGCAAACAATCTGATACTTTTGATTTCTTTAAGGCGTTCATCGAGAACTTTGAGAATTTTAAGGCCTACGGCCCCGGTTGCGCCAACTATTCCGATATTGTGACCGCTCATTCTTCGTCTTTCTCCTGTTTCTGTTTCTCGGCTTGTTTCATTTCCTTATAAAACGACTTGATCCGGCCCGGTTTATATTGCCTGGCTCTGATCAATTCTTCTTCAGTTGGTTCGTGCTCATGGTCGACCGCCTGTGGTTCAGGTGCAGTGTTTGTTCTGGTCATGACTGGAACTGTTACCGGTGTTGCCTTGTTACTGCCCGGAAACAAAAGTTTCTTGATTTCGATGGCGCGGTCAAACTGCGCTGAAGAGAGACTGGCAACCGGTATTTTCGCGTTCGGTTCGCCACCCTGACTGAGCAGTTTGATCAGTTCTTCGCTGAGCGCTATTTTCTGCGCCAGACCACCGATACCGGCGAGCAACTGCTGCCTTTCGTTATCGCCCGGGCCAGCCGCGAGAAGAGTTTCGAGCCGGCTTTTTTCGGTTTTCAGCTGGTCGATGTTCTTAACCGAGGCTGAATATGAGTTTTCGAGTTCGCCTTCTGCCGCAGCGCGTTTTTCGAATTCAGCTTTGATCGCTTTTTCTCGCAATTTGCTGAAATCTGGCAGTTTGGGCTTGCCGAATGCAGAGCCCGGGCCTTTTGAACTTGTTGACGGCTGGCCGGTGGCCGGGTCGACGGGTGCGGCAGGTTCATTGAAACCATTTTGTGCCGCCGGTTTTCGCAATTCCACCTCTTCCATCCATGACGGAAACTTCGGCGGGTCAGCAAGAATCTGACCGGCAGACAGAAGCAAAAACGCTGTCAGGTAAAGGTAATTTTTCAACATGACAGATTTGTACCATAAAGAACGCCAGAAATGCAAAGCCCGCCACTATTTTTCATGGCAAGCGCACTAAGCGGGCTTTGTCCTGTACCTGAGCTTCAGTAAGCGCCTTTATTGAGTCCTGTAAAATTAAAATCTGGTTTACCGGTTCGGCGGCCCGGTCTATCAGTCGGGTTGCTTTTTTGCTGACAGGAGGTCAGCGATACTCGGCAGTATCAGGATAGATGATGCCGGGTGCTCCAGCCAAGCAATGATCAAGTTTTCGCTCAACAGAACCGCTCTATCCTGCGCGGTTCTGCATAAGCACATCCTGTGCAAAACAAGCTTACGAAAAAGCAATCCCGACTTCTCCCCGTGCCTTATCCATACAAAAACCGGCTTTATTTATGCAAATATCAATAAGAGAATAAAAGCAGAAGTGATTTGTGGGGCTGCGTCAGTTAAGTGCCAATAGGATTCTTAAATTCATATGGTGCCTTTTATTTGAAGATAAGCCTGATTTCGTTGCGGGCGGCTGTGAAAACTGCCTCTGTGGCTTTTGTACAATGTGCTTGCGAAAAGAATAGAAAAGATTATGCTTATTATTGAGGCAAGCAAGAATGAAAAAACGAAAGTTCCCTGAACAGGTGTTTTTCAGATTCAAAAACCCCTGCTATCTGAGAGCGATCAGAGACAACACCGAGATAATTGCCCGCCGGATGGGCTTTGACGAAGATCAGGTATTTGAGCTGGCCATGATCGTTGATGAGGCTTATGCGAATGCAGTCGAACATGGCAGCAGAATGGCAGGCGCGGCAGAGCTTGAAGTCGAGTTTCTGATTTTTAAAGACAGGCTCGAAGTCTGTGTCAAAGACACTGGCTGCGGGTTCGATACCTCATGCATAAAAATCCCGGCGAACCTGCGCTGTCTCAACTCGACCCGCGGTCGCGGGCTCGGTCTGATCAGCATGCTTTCTGACAGTTACGAACTGACCTCAACTCCGGGCTCAGGTACCGTACTGCGTCTGATCAAATACCTCTGTGCCCAGCGAGAATTTGTCGCCTGAACTATTCGCTCATTTCGAGCTTCAGCTCGTCCATGCGTCTTTTTATATCGTCTATTTCAAGCTTGGCGAATTTTTCGGGCAGAAATCTCTGATCGGTGCATTCGACTACCGCTGCCAGGTCCATGTATTCAAGCCTGGCAGAATGGGCCATCGGCCTGTATGACTTCATCGCTTCGCTGATAAAATGCCCGACTGGTTTGCGGTCTGGCGCATCTTCTTCCTGCAGCTCGAACATGCGTGAAGCCATGATCAGAATGCCTTCCATCTCATTGCCGCCAATGTCGAGCGCGTCTGGAAATTCAGGTATATCGGCATCTTCAAGCTTGACCTTGTTTTTGCGGGCCAGCGATTTGAAGAGCGATTGCTTGTCTTCAAGCGTCTGCGGAGCAAACAGGGGCATGTGCACATCGAGACGCCCGACACGCTTCAGGTCTACTTCAAGCAGATCGGGGCGTGATGTCGCGAAGATCCAGAAGATGCGGCCGCGATTGCGGGTATCGGCCATTTCTCTGGCGAGCATTGCATAAATTCTGCCGGAAACACCCGAGTCGCCTGAGTTGCCGTCGCGTTTGCCCGCGACCTGATCGGCTTCGTCAATGAAAACGATGACCTGCCCCATGGCGTGCAGTATCTTGAAAATGGCTTCAAGATTGCCTTCGGTTGCACCGACCCATTTATCGCGGAAATTTTTCAGTTCGACGCACGGAACCCCGGCTTCCCCGGCAAAGCATTCGACCAGATAGGTTTTACCTGTGCCAATACGGCCGGTAATCAGATAACCCATCGGCAGAGCCTTTATTTTGCCGCGTTTCATCAGTGAAGCATCCTGGCGCAGCCAGGCTTTGGCTTCTTTGTGGCCGGCGACGTCTTCTAGATTGCGCGTAGATTCGACGAACACTATGCGGCCACCGGCCGATTTCTCGATCATTTCTTTTTTAACTTCGCGCAGGTATTCCATGCTTATGCGGCGGTTGTTTTTTATAGCCCGCTCGATGAGATTCTGCACGTCGATGCACGAAAGCCCTTCGAGTTTCTGTGCGAGTGATGGGCGGTCAACGTCGCAGATCGTTGCAAAGTCTGTGATTGAAGAAGTGATGGCCTGCACAAAATTGAGAACCGTCTCTGAATTCGGCAGACTGATCTGAATTTTGGCCGACCGCGGGTTTTC
>CAZFUG010000117.1:4825-12849 GCA_964522035.1 uncultured bacterium | reverse complement strand
CGAAGGGTGTTATGTTAGATGTCGCCCAGAACTTCCAGCCATGAGGGGTGTTTTTGCGAAAGTCGATATTTTTTAGTTTTGTCAGCGGAATCCTGCAACACCACAACAGCAAAACAGCAAAAAAAACACAGCTTTAAACTTTTTTAGTCTTTGGGTTGCTTTTTACGAGATTTACCGTATCGCGTTTTAAGGCTCTCTTTGCCTGGCAGTTTTGTCTAAAACCTTATTAGTGGCTTAACTTCACTGCGTAAACATATATTATTACCCAGATTAATACGGCCAGACGGGGTTTCCCGGCTGGCCTAACTTTTTTGGAGGTAATATGTTTGAGATATTTTGTCAGGATGATTTAGACAGGTTTAAAGCTAGCGGTATGTATCCAGCGGTGTTTGGCGATTATCTGCAGAGTCGTTTCTGGGAATTGAAGAAATGCCTGGAAGAGTTCTTTGAAGACGAGGGGCAATTTAACCTTAAAGAATTCGGTCACATGGTGGTTTTGCAGAAAATCGATAATCTCAGGGATTTATCGCAGATTGGCTTTAATAAAGAGGACAACGGCATTTTCGGTGACATTCCAGAAGAAGTTGCTCTGATTGAGGCTCCTGGATTTTCTGCTTATGAAATTCAAACAGCTTTCAACAACGAGTTTATGTTGCAGGTTTATTTGCCCCAAGGTGAGTTTGAGCTAGTTTACCCGGAATTTCAAGATTATCTGAAGAGGTGGCAGCCAAGCGTAAAATTTTTCATGCCAAAAGTTGAATCGAAGCCTTTGAAGAAGCCTAGGTATTCTTTTTCAGGTTCGAAATATAAGACATCAGGAGTTGCTCATAATGTTCCAGAAAGGGTTCAGAAGTTTATTTGGGATTTCATTGCCGCCCGTGCGAATTCCGCCAATCCCCCCTTGGATTATTTACAGGTCTTCAAATTGTGCGTTGAAAAGGTGGGGACGATGACAATGCAAAAGATTGAGTGTATCCAGGAACAACCTGAATACACTCAATCTTTTTCGTTTCCATTCGAGCAAGCGATTGATGAGAAGCTTTATCTGATAGATGACATATCTCACACGACCCTGCTCTTGGCCCATGAATACTAATAAGGAGCTTTAATTCATGCCTTGGATAACAATTGGCAGAGTAGTAATTGCGGTTTTGTCAGTTCTCGTTGGCACTGGAAGAAAGTAAGAAAAAAAGAGCTCGCTTTACCGGCGGCTCTTTTTTTGATTGGATAAGTTCTCAGGTTGTTTTACCTAAACAAATCTTCTCAAGGATGTTGTAAAATTTAAACTAGTCGTTTTCGGTATTATAAAATCTTAAAAGTTTTTTTATAAATGCAGTGCCAGTTATTTTTAATGAACTTCTGAGATTTTATATGGTTAAGATTTGCTTCGGGGTATGGTTTTATTTATAGCATTTTAATTGAGAAAAGGGAGATTTTGAGATGTTAAAAAAAATGGTTTTATTTTTTTTTCTTACCACCTCAATCTTGTTTGGGCAGGAAATTAATGAGTTATTAAGCCGGGCTGAAAAAGGGGATGCAAAAGCCCAGTATCTTGTGGGAATTTATTATAGTGATGGCAGAGAAATTTCGCCAGACTTCAAGGAAGCCTATAAATGGTATGAAAAAGCAGCGAAACAAGGTATGCCCGAAGCTCAATGTGCTATGGGGACAAGATATTTTATGGGAGTGGGCGTTGAAATTGATTATTCTGAAGCCTTTAAATGGCACCAACTGGCTGCAAATCAAAATTATGCGCCTTCAGAAACAATGTTAGGGATGATGTATTTATACGGCTCAGGATTGCCAAAAAATCCATCTATTGCTTTTAATTGGTTCGAGAGGGCTGCAAATAAGGGCGATGCGCTTAGTCAGACCTTTTTAGGGGTATTGTATTTTCGGGGAGAAGGTGTGTCTAAAGACTTGGTTTCGGCATATAAGTGGCTAACTTTGGCTTCAACGAAATCTCCAGAGGCTGAGGAGACAAAAAAAACGGTAGGTTCTGAGATGAGCCCCAAGCAGATTGAGGAAGCCTTAGAATTGGCAAGAGGCTGGAACGCTCAAAAACAAGGAACTACGCTAACAATTTTTTGGATTATACTTGTTATTGCAGGGCTTTTGGGAATTGGAACATTCGTTTTCTCAAAAAAAAGTGACCCAAGGGACAGAGCTGTTGAGGCGGCTGGAGCTATTGCAGGTGGTGCAATGTTTGGAGTTGGTTGTCTTTTGCAGGCAATCCTGTCAGCAATTCCTATTGCTATTGCGGTATTGATTGTTCTCTGGCTTCTGAAAGGAGGTGCATGATTGGGAAAGTAGGGATCCGCCTGCGGGTTAAGAAAATCTTAAACAATTAATCGCAGGATATAATGTCAGACACTGTGTCCCTTTTTCGGGAAAGCAGAAATGCCTAATCCAAAACTTCATACTGACTCTTCTTGAAAAATAAATTGAGAAATTGTTGGCCTTCGTTTCCAGACAAGATGGCCAGAAACTTTTTTTTGGGTATCAAAATGGAAAATTTTTCCTTAAGAAATGTTACGATGCTTAATGTTAATGCAAAGCAAAATTTTATCATGCCAGACGAGGCAATTGGATTCTGATATTGTCCAGAGCTTACTAAAGGAAGCTTTTGAAAAAACAATTCAGGCACAGGGTATCTGCACTCCAGATACGCGGCCTCCATTGCTTTAATAAAATCTCGCCCGTTAAAATCGTCGTAACGTGAATCCAAAATTTTTTTAAACTCTTCAGAGTTGATATGTGTTTCAATCTCCTTAACCATCGACTGAAGCTTATGGCTGTTTTTTTTGGCTAATTTATCGATAATTGCTTTTGCCGTCTCTGGTTCAAGCCCTTCATACTTCTGATGATGAATTGCGAGCAAGAATGATTTGCAAATCATTTCAAAACCCAATGCACAAAAAAAGGGTTCATATTTAAATGGCGAATCAACTTTAAAAGCAAAGAACAAATCCTCAAGGCCTTTAAAAAACCAAGTCTGAACAACAATTTCCTTTGTCAGTTGTTTCTTCTTTTTTTGCATAGTTCATTTACCGCTTTCAATTGTAACATGAAGTAGGGTATTCTTTTAAACTTGCAGCAATACAAAAATGGGGAGGATATGCCATTAGTTTATTGATTCCTCAATCAATTCAGATTAACTCTGTCAGACTTTCTAACTATTTCCCCAATGTGGGCCATATAACGGATAGGAATAGCTCCTTTCTTTTTCGCCTATTAATTCTGTTTGTTGTTTTTATTATTTCCAGCCTTTCAGTTCAGGCGAATCCTATTGAAATTAATGGCACAAAAATTAATATGCCAACGCCAGAAGGCATGTTTTTGGTAACCCCTGACATTGAAACTTTATACAAAAGAAGCCAAATGGCTGTCGATTCAGAAAATGAACTGTTGGCTTATTTCGTTCCAGAATCCGTTATTCCTGCCGCCCTATCTGGCGAAGATCCCGGATATGAACGCTTTTGTGTAGTGAAAATTTCTAAAGAATTAAAAGTATTGCATGCCTCAAACAAAGAATTTGAAGCATTAAAAAGCATAATACAAGAACGAAAAACCGAAATTTTAGATGTAGCAAAAGGGAAAATAGAAAAAAATTTCCAACAGGTTATTGAACAAATTGAGCAAGAAAATGAGACTGGAGTGCAGATCAATTTTAATAACATTATATGGCTAGACTCACATGAAAATAGTGATAGAACAATTGCATTTTCTTCCTTTTTTAAAACGTCCTTTTCCTTTGGAAGTCTAAATAAAGACAATATTATTGCTGCAACAACAACATTTATAAATGTTCAAGGAAAAATACTTAGCATATACTGCTACGGAACCCAAGACGACTTAGAATGGACCAGAGGCTTTTCTAAAAAATGGGCAGATTCTATAATAAATAAAAACCAAGAGAAACAGGTTCAACAACCTAGCTCATCAGGCCCCAAAAAAACATTTTGGTATAGTGCTTTGGTGAACGCCATCAAAGGCTTTTTTCTCATAATTATAGTTACTATTTACAAAAAAACATGCAGTTACTCTGATGAAATTGCAGAACAAATCAAAAAAGAGGAAGACGAACGGAAAGTTGATTGAAATCAGCTCTAAAAGCGAAAACTCGCCCGCTTTTTTTCAAAGCGGACGAGTTTTCAAACCGTGGAGGCGGCGGGAATCGAACCCGCGTCCGAAAAGGTTCACAGACACCGTCTACCATTATATCCTGCGTTTATTTGTTTAAGACTTTCGTAACCCACAGGCGGGTCTCTACTCGTCCGATCCGTCTGGAAAATCTCGACTTTGTACCCCAGTGGCCCGGTATTAAGTCCAGCCGGTTTTGTCTACGGTCGTCTCAGTGCTTACCGGCAGAATCAGCTGAGGGACCGTCACAGCAAATTAGGCTGCGAGTGCCAGTTCTTCGTTGGCAGTTAATGTTTGATCGATTTTATAACGAGGCCCTTCGATCAACCTCGAATGGCAGGTGGATGATCACGCTCCCCGTCGAAACCAGGTCGCCCCCGATTCCGTCAGTTGTAGTAAACAACCACTGGTAAAAGTATAGCCCAAAGCCGGCGCAAAAGCAATACTTAGACAAAGCCCGCTGCATCAGCGCCGCAGAAGACCGATAACCTCAGTATCTTTGAGATTCTCATTCTCGAGCGCAAAATCAAGGGCGGTCCTGCCGTGCTCGTTGTCGACGCAATCAATTTTGGCGCCGGCATCGACAAGAATCCTGATTGTTTCAGGACTGACAGTCATTTCGGCCGCAGCCATGAGCGCCGAGAAACCATATTTATCACAGATGTTTACATCTGCCCCGGCCGCAACAAGCGTTTTTACGACCTCCGGTGTCGAAAACCTGGCTGCGAAAAACAGCGGCGTTCTGCCCATATTATCAGTTGAATTGACGTCAATTTTCCTTTCCAGAAAAAGCTTCACGACTTCAGGGTCAGTATTGCCCGCGGCTCTGAGAAGCAATTCGGTTGCAGAAACTGGTTTGCCGGCAATTTTTTCGGCTTCGGCAAGCAGGAGCTTTACCACCGCTGAATTATTGTACTGCGCAGCATAAGATAGCGCAGAGGCGCCATGCCTGCTGACCATATCGATTCTGGCGCCAGAAGCGAGCAGAAATTTGACCATTTCGGGATCTGTGTTGCTCATGGCTGCCCGCATCAAAGCCGTTATGCCATCTTTGTCAGAAAAATTAACGTCGATTCCCTGGCGCCGCAGTTTTCTTGCAAGCTTCAAACCATCTTCTGCGGCTGCAGAAAGCAACCATACTTCAGATAAAAGCGGGTGCCTGCGCGTCAGCTTAACTCCATGCCGTAAAAGCATTTCGATAACCCTGACACTTATGGGTTCCTTGTAGGCGCCGTTATGAAGCGCGCTGTGAATCGCCATGCTCAGAGCTGTGACATTGTTTTCTGCGACCGGATCTGTCGCGGCGCCGGCCTTGAGCAACATGGCGATGATCTTTTCGTTGCCCTTAACCCCACATGCCCAGCTCAACGCCGTTGATCCCTTTTTGTCGCGGGCATTAACCTGCGCCCCCCGCCTGATAAGAGCCTGCACCAGACTTTCGTTGCCCGGCTCGAACACCGCATGCATCAGCGGCGTCATACCATTTTCGTCCTTTGCGTTAACCTTCGCACCGAGCTTTATCAGAGTTTCCGCAACTTCACGGTTTTTGTTGTAATAAATCGCGCTGGAAAGAGCCGTGCGGCCTTTTGAGTCGAGCGCTTCCAGGTCGGCTCCGGCGGCGGTAAGCAACGCAACAATGCGTGGGTCGGAATTGTGCGCAGCGGCGAGGAATATGGGAGTGGTTCCCGGGGCGGCCTTATCGTTGACGCCAAGACCCTGGCGCAGCAGAAAAACGACGACTTCAGGGTTGAGGGCGTTCGCGGCCGCACTGTGAAGAAGAGTGAAACCCCGTTCGTCAGTAAAATCCGAGCTGCCGTAGAGTTCGAGAGCGGTCTTGAACATTTTAAAACTTTTGTTGCCGGTTGCAGCTTTAAGAACATCGAGATCGATCTTGAAGCCCTCTGAAGCAAGAAATTTCAGGGTGGTTGCATCGTCACGGAAAACCGTAAAGGCGCTCATTACGTCTCTTTCGGCGTTGCTGTCAAGCTTTGCGCCGGCGTCGATAAGGGCCTTGAGAATCGTTCGGTCACAACCGTTCAAAATCGCAGTTGCGAGCAGATTGCCGCCTTTTTCTCCGGGCTTGTTAACGTCGGCACCCTCGCGGATCGCCCGTGTCAGTTTCAGCAGGGTTCCTGGCTGCCGGTCGTTTATGATTTCTTCAATATTTTCGGCAAATGCCGCTGACTGAAATGAAAATAACAGAGCGAACGGAATAAGTTTTCTGAGCATTGAAGCCACCTTCAGAACAGGATTATTTCGATTCAGACTACAGTATAAGAAAAAAGGCTGGTGAGAGCAATTGCATTGATTTGTTGATGGCGTCTGCCTAATACTCCAGAACATCGTCACTGAGAGGTTCAGAGTATTGGCACCAGCCTATGGTTTTTAAAAATGTTCATACAGCAGATTTTGTTTCTTGAATGAAATTCTGTTGCAAAAATAGGCATAGTCTGCCCCTTTCGACGCATTTTGCATGGTTACTTTTTGCCAGGACTGTGGTAATTTCTGTTTCTGAAAAAAGTCAGGTTGGAAAATTCCAATATGGAGTGTTTATGAGAAAGTCATTAGTTTTTGCCCTTTTATTTGGCATGGCATTTTTCGGAATGCCGGGGAAGTGCCTGGCAGCTGAAACTGCCAGCGCAACTCAGATGGTTGAAACTCAGGAAAAAGTGGCTCAGGATGCGGAGGTCATTTTTCCCGCTGATGGTCAGGAAGTCCAGGTATCCAAAGGTTTTCAGCTGAAAGTTTCTCTTGAAGGCAACATCACTACCGGATTTGCCTGGGAAATCGAAGATTTCAAGCCATCATTGCTTGAAGTGACTGAATCGGTCTATGTCGATGCTGCACAAAATCAGGAAAAACCGGGTGCTCCTGTGAAAGTCGGCGCCGGTGGCGTTAAAACCTTTACGTTTCGCGCCAAAAAAGCCGGAGAGACCAGAATTATCTTCTGGTATAAACAGCCCTGGTCTGAAAATGAACCGGAAAAAGCAATCGCCATGAACTTAAAAATAAAATAACTGCCGTATAAAAACGACCGGTCCTTGAATTGGGCTGGTCGTTTTTTTCGCCATTTATTGAGGACTTCCAGAATCTCCAGGCAGTTTGATGGCCACAAGACTCCGGTTTTATATGCAGGTTCAAGCGGCTGATCAAAGATGGAAAAAGTGATATAGTTTTATGTTTTTGCATGACAATTGAAGACTTGGAATGGCTTGGAAACCCAGCCATAGGAGAAATTTAAATGAAAAGAATTCCCGCGTTGCTGCTGCTTGCCATTCTGTTTTTTACCGGCTTTCTCAATGTAAATATTCTGTTCGCATCCGATCTGGCAACAGAAGGGATGGAATACATTGAAGTTCGCAACGAAAAGAACGAACGGGTTAAATTTTCGCGATTGATCCTGGGAACAGATCACCTGGCCCAGGAAGACTGGACCGACCCAACCCCCAGAAAGATAACCGAACAGAGCGTCAACAACCTGTTCGACGAAGCCGTGCGCCTCGGAATCAATCTTTTTGACACCTCGCCAATCTATGTCGGCGATGTTGAATACAAGCTTGGTAACTGGCTGGAAACATATCGACAGAAAAACCCGGGCAAAAAAATCTACACCCTTTCGAAAGGCGGGTTTCCATTTGACCTTTTCTGGTCAAAGAAGCTGCCGGCCGGTGAAAACTCCTTCTGCCTGCAGGAAATGCTGAAAGCAAAGAACATCATGGCCGAGGGCTATACAGATCTGCCGAATTCGACCGATGGAACCTATGCCAGCCGCCTGTTCGGCAGCAAAGAGCAGATTGCCGAAAGAGTCGGCGAAGAACTTGGGCATACCATAAAAAATCTGCAGGGAACACCTGATGTATACCTCATGCACAGAGATGATG
>CAZFUG010000117.1:0-4815 GCA_964522035.1 uncultured bacterium | reverse complement strand
AGCCGATCAAGAGAAGCCAGAACTCGGTAAAAACCATAATGGAAGCCCTCAGTTCGAAAGATATCCGCAATAAATACACATTTCTCGGCTGGTCAAACTGGAAACCCCACAGAATCACCAGATCACTGGCCCTTGCGAAAAAGCAGTCAGACCTGGCAAAGCCGGTTTTCAACAGTCCGTATTTCTCTCTCTTTGAGATGTCTGAACGGGCCATTCATGCCGGTGGAGTCCAGGTCACCCATGAAGAAATGATGGATGAAAACTTTCTCAAGGGTATCAGGATTATGCCCTATTCGCCGCTGGGCGGCATCAGCATTCTCGACCGGCCGGAACCCTGCTGGGATAACGCCAGAAAAGCCGCCAGAAAAAAATACGCTCAGGGCGACCCTTACTGGCGCAACGTCTATCATTCCATCTTTACCTGCGCCAACGAAGAGCGATACAACCGGCTCGTCAAATTCACCGCAGATTTCAACAGTAAGCATCAAACATCTTACACAGCCGACCAGATGGCCAACGCCTATGCTCTTGCCCACAAACGCACTGATTTTCTGGTAATCGGCCCGATAACCATCGAGCAGTTGAGAAGAACCGTTGCTTCACTCAAGCTGGCTAAAATGCTGACAAAAGAAGACCTCGATTATCTCTATTATGGCAATGAATGACAAAATAGCCTGAACAAAAGGCTTTACGCCGCAGCATCCCCGTTTGCTCTTTCGAGGGCGAACGGGGATTTCTGCATTCAAAAAGGAAAAATGCAAGCCTTGTCAGAAAACTGCGCTATAGAATTTGCTAGCGCAAATCAGCGGGGCAGGGTTTCGAAGCCTTCGCCGTAAACCTGCGCCGTGTCCTGAATCACCACGAATGAATCTGGGTCAGCGTCGGCAATCAGGCGGCGCAGGGTCGGCACGCGATTGCGGCCGATGACCGTGGCCAGGGTCGTTTTTTCGACACCGCTGAAGCCGCCGTAAGACTTGTATTCGGTCACGCCGCGCGACAACTCGCTAAAGATGAGTTCCTTGATCGCTTTTGGTTTGTCGGTGATTATCATCACCAGCTGATTGGCGCGAAAGCCGTTGAGAACCGCGTCGAGCGTGCGCGCCTGAATGAAGATGAAAATGAACGAATACATCATCGTTCTGAAGCCGACCATCACATCGCTGAACGTGAAAAAGCCGATTGTCAGCACGATCGTGTCTGTTACCAGAAGAGTTTTGCCGACGGGAATATGCCGAAGCTTGCGCACAACCTGCGCGAGTGCGTCGGCCCCGCCTGTCGCCGCGCCTTCGTTAAAAACTATTGCCATGCCTGTACCGATCGCCAGAGCGCCGTAAATTGAAGCTATCAGCAGCTCATGGTCGAGCAGCTGTCTGATTTTCACGTCATAGCCACGACTCTGAAGATACCAGAGCAAAATATCCATCGAAAAATACAGCAGTGATGTCGAATATACCGATTTCGCGCCAAAGGCTTTGCCAAGAACCCTTATCGATGCGGCAAAAATGATGATCGTCAGTGTCCATGAAACCATCCCGACAACCGGCAGCATGCGGCCATCGGCAAAAAGGCTGCCGAGAAACTTCGCCACGATGATGCCGAGGCCGGTGACACCGCCTTCGAAGAGATTCAGCGGCAGAATGAACAGAACATAACCAAACGACGAAAGGAGCGTACCAAGGGTTATCCACAACCACGAAACAGCACCGGATTCGACTTTGTGTGGCGTGCTGACAGATTCCATGACTGGCTCCTTGTTATGAATAATAATTTAGATTTCCGCCTATAGATCCGGGGCATAAGCGCCGGAATGACAGTTTAGTATCTGCGTGCAGCCCTGCGGGTGCAAACACGGCATGACAGAAAAATGACACAGCTATCTTAAACGAAGTCAGCCTGATTTGCCACTGTTTCAGGCGGTTTCACAGTTTTGCATTTAATTCCAGGATTCCTTTTCTGCGCATGGAATGGCGCACAATTTTTATGCCACTCTCGCACTATTGAGGGACAGAATGTGTGAGAAGGAAAACTGCCTCATGTGTGTTTGCCTGTGCACGGCTAAAGCTATATAATCAGTCGTGAAAAAATCATTGAAGGGGTCTTTATGAAAAAAGCCACATTGCTTTGTGTCTGTTTTTACTTCGCAATTTTCGGCAATTTTGCCATGGCAAACGCTCAGAGCGTGGTTAAAGAACCGCTTGAAGCTGTTCAGGTCGTTGATCAGGCTCCAATCGAACAGTTGAGCGTCGAGCGCGTCTCGTCGACATCCGGGGCGGATGCTGTTACTGCAGTCGGTTCAGAAACTGCTGTTTCTGAACCGGAAACGACCTGGGAGACCATCGTTTACGGCGACGACTGGCAGAAAGAGCGCGAAAAAATCGGGCTGTGCATTCCCGAATTCGCTTCTGGGCTTGCTATTCCGGCTACCCAGGCTGACAAAAATAATAAAAATACGCTGCCGGTCGAAGTTGCCCAGAACATCACGCTGGCCATTGAAAATTATTATCTGTTGCTCGATAAAATCAGCCTTGGTGCCGCCGGCCGGCCTTTCGAAATCACCGCCGCCAGAATCACCGAAGGCTATATTCTTCTCTGGATCGATGAACCCGGCATCATGGACGGTGGTCGCGCCCTTGTCTATTCGATCGAAAAAGGCAAAATCGTTGCCGACTTTTCTGACGGCGGCATCAGAGGCTGAGAATCCAGCATCTTGTCAATGTGTAATACTTTGTGATATTTTAACCGATAATCATTTAAATCTATAACTGAGGTCGAAGAATGGAAAATCCTGAACGCCATGAGCCGCAAGGTTTGATTGTATCCATCGTCAGAACATTCCTTGGCGGGCCATTGTCGATTCTTCTGATACTTTTTGCCGTTCTTGCCGGCGTCATCGCCGTGCAGGTCACGCCGCGCGAGGAAGAACCGCAGATAGTAGTTCCGATGGTCGATATTTACGTTGGTTTCCCGGGTCACTCGCCGCGCGAAGTCGAAGAACTCGTGACCCGGCCCCTCGAAAAACTGATGTGGCAGATCGACGGCGTCGAACACGTCTACTCGATGAGCAACCGTGACCAGTCGATGGTGACCGTCAGGTTTTACGTCGGCCAGGACCGCGAACGCGCCATGGTCAAGATTCGCGACAAGATCGACGGCAATCAGGATCTGGTGCCTCCCGGTGTAAGTAACTGGATGGTAAAGCCAGTCGAAATCGACGATGTGCCAATCGTCACCTTGACCCTGACTTCGCCTGACGCCAGTGCATCAGAACTGCGCCGCATCGCCGAAGAGGCCGAAGCTCGTCTGGCGAGGGTACGCAACGTTTTTCGCTCTGAAATTCATGGCGGTTATCGCCGGGAAGTGCGCATCGAGGCTGACCCGGCCCGTATGCAGGCACTCGGTGTCTGCTTTGCCGACATTCAGATGGCGGTAGCCGGCAACAACCTGCTTGCCGATTCTGGCCGCATTGTCGATGGCGGCACCAGCATGCGCGTGCTTTCGGGCAAGGTTATCAGAACTGCCGCCGAGATATCGAGAATTCCGATTCGCTCGGTTGACGGGCGCCCGGTCTACATCGAAGATGTGGCGGCCGTGCAGGATACCGTCGAAGAACCAGAACGCTACCATCATTCAACCTGGGGCCCCGCTTCCGGCAGGTCAGAAACCGCTGAGCGTCACCCTGCCGTAACCATTGCCTTCAGTAAAAAGAAAGGCACCAATGCCGTCGATGTTGCCCGCGAAATCATTGCCGAAGCTGAAAAGCTCAAGGGCAAGGTGATTCCGCACGAGGTCGATCTGATCGTCAGCCGCGATTACGGCGCCACTGCCAATGAAAAGGTCAATGAACTGCTGTCGAGCATGGTTTTTGCGGTTCTGACGGTTGTTGGCCTTCTTGCCTTCACCATGGGCTGGCGTTCGGCTGCTGTCGTCGGCCTTTCGGTGCCGGTAAGCTTCGCTCTTGCACTGTTTGTAAACCTGGTTGCCGGGTTTACCATTAATCGCGTCACCCTTTTTGCGCTGATTCTCAGTCTTGGTCTCGTCGTCGACGACCCGATCACCAATGTCGACAATATTCAGCGCCATCTGCAGATGGGCAAAGAGACACCTGAAAAGGCTACAATAACGGCAGTAATGGAAGTTATAGTGCCGGTTATCATGTCGACGCTCGCCATTATCGTGGCTTTTCTGCCGATGTTCTACATTACCGGCATGATGGGCCCTTACATGGGCCCGATGGCGATCAATGTTCCGTTGACGGTTACCTTCTCGACCGTCTGCGCCCTGACTTTCGTGCCGTGGGTGGCCCTCAAACTTCTTCGGGGTCTCCCGGCAGATGCGCAGGGGCAGAACGATGGCGTTCCCGGCTGGATTCGCAGCTTTTATCGCTGGCTGATCACGCCGTTTCTGAAGTTGCGCAATGCGATCATTCTGGTAATTGTTATCTTTGTTCTTCTGATTGGCTCGATTCTTCTTATGGCGAACCGCAAGGTGCCGCTTAAAATGCTGCCATTCGACAACAAAGATGAACTGCAGCTGGTGGTCGATATGCCGGAAGGCTCATCGCTCGAACTTACTGACCGCGCCGTGCGCGAGTTCGAAAAATATCTGGCACGGGTTAATGAAGTGAAAAGCGTGCAGTCGTATGTCGGTATTCCGGCACCGATCGACTTCAACGGTCTGGTGCGTCATTATAATCTGCGTCGCAGCCCTCATAACGCTGATATCAGAATCAATCTGGCGCACAAGAGTCAGCGTATTCAGCAGAGCCATGCAATAGCGCTGCGTTTGCGCAAAGATCTGACTGCGATTGCAGACAAA
>CAZFUG010000116.1:0-12991 GCA_964522035.1 uncultured bacterium | reverse complement strand
TTCTGAAACCCGGCGTAAACACCCGCTCAATCGTGGCGGCCGGGTTATCGATGACATTCGCGAAGAACGCTCGCTTCTTGAAACTACCCGCGAAAAAGCTGATTTTATTATTGACACGACCAGCATGAACGGTCGCGAGCTCCAGGAAGAAATCCGCAAGTTTTCCCAGGGATTTGTCGGCCCACGCGCCATGTCGGTGGTTTTTGTCAGTTTTGGTTTCAAACACGGCGTCCCGCTTGACTGCGACCTGGTTTTCGACGTCAGATTTTTGCCGAATCCTTTTTACATCGCCAGTCTCAAGACTTTAACCGGTGTTCACAAAGAGGTTTATGATTATGTTTTCTCTTCTGACACTGCCAAGCAGTATGCCCAGAAGTTGAAAGACTTCATCGAGTTTCAGATTCCGCTTTTTATCAGCGAGCCCAAAACAAGGCTGCAGATAGGCATCGGTTGCACTGGTGGCCGGCATCGTTCAGTCGCTTTTGCCGAATATCTTTTTAAAGAAATCACGAACGAACGTATTTCCACGTCAAAGATTCACCGCGACCTGAACCTGTGAAATCCGGGATTTCTTGACAATTCGCATTGTACTACTTACCCTGTCGTAAATTAAAGCTTTATAAGGCAAGGGCGTAAGAATCATGCGAAATTCTCTGATTGTTCTGGTTTTTCTATTCTGTTTTTCCTGTTTGTCTGCGAATGCCGGTATTTTTTCAGATATTCCTTCCGGGCACCCCGCTCTTGAATCTGTAAAACTCCTGGCTGAAAAAGGCATCATTACAGGCCTGAATGAAAAAACTTTCGCCGGTGGCCGCGGCGTCACCCGTTACGAACTTGCCATGGCGGTTTTCAGAACCATGGCCAGACTTGAAGAACAGGTTGCCGCAGATCTGCCCGCCGTTTCAGCAGAAGATCTCGACCGTATAAATTACCTGAAGAACGAATTTGCCGATGAGCTCAGCCTTCTGGGTCTGAGGGTCGAACTTGCCCAGAACCGCAAAGAACTTCTGCGTGAAGAAATTGACCAGTTGAGGGCCGATGTCAAAGCTACAGAAAAAGAAGTTAAAAACACCGGCGAAAAAGTCAAAATGTCTGGCGACTGGCTTACCCGCCATACCTGGAAAACCCACCGTGAAGATCATGCGAGAAGTGCTTTTGGTGTTGCAAGGCCCGGTAACAGTAATAACGGTCTTACCGAATCTCAGATTCGTCTGAGAATGGTGACCAAAGTCGATGAAAATATTACCATGTACACCAGATTTCGCCTTTTCAATCGCGGCAGCGATGTGGTGACTGCTGTGCCATCTACCCGTGGCGGCGTCTTTGGTATTGGAGGTGTGGGTGCCCAGACCACTGGCGATATGCAGGTTGACTGCGCCTTCATCGAGATAAAAAAGGTTTTTCACAAAGACGACTGGTTCCTTATCGGTAGAAGTACGCTGCAGACCGGTCACGGACTCCTGTTGAATGCCGATTTTGACGCGATCCGCTATGATCGACTCTATAAGAACGATACTTACATGGCCCAGTATATTTATGACCGCCATCGAGGCTCATACAAAGATAATGCCGCCGTTGATTTTCGCGGAGTTGCCAACCTCAGCTTTTCGAGAAAGCATAAATTCAGCAGTTATTATGCCAATGTGTTTGCCCAGGATAATCCTGATACCATCAACAGAAGAGCTGCCAATACTTTCAAATATGGCACTGCTGCCAAAGAAATGAGCCGTGACCGCCGCCGTGACCTCGAGATCGGTTATAACGGCAAATTTGGCAAAAACCGTCGATTTACCGCCGACGTTGCCCTGGCCCTCACTGATTACCGTGCTGATATCGGCAGAGCGACTGCATCCGATATCGACGTCGATCTGAAAGGTATGGCCGGTCATGCCGCGCTTGCCTGGAAAGCGAATAAGGCTCTTTCCGCCAAAATGGCTTACAACTGGGGCGATGATCAGTTCGCCGGAGCTTATTCTATAAGTCTTGATCGCAGATACTGTGATTCAGCCGAAACTAATCTCGAAGATCTGGCAAGGGGCAATAACTGGTTCAGAAACGGCCTGATCAATATGGGTGATATGAAGGCTCAGGTAGAATATCAGCCCGAAGGGAAACATTATTTCAGGCTGGCTGCCGATTTTCTGCGTGAGCTGAAAGACCGGGTCGGTAATGATCTCAGCCATTATCAGGCTAAAAATTACAATGGTATTGTGCCGGCCGGCTTTGCAGTTACCAACTCTGCCTATGACAATTTCAACAACATTGGTATCGCCGATCCGACGATGCGTCTGATCACCTTCGAGTATCGCTACAAACTGTCTAAGAACACCAGATTACGCGTTGGTGCGGTTAAGTGTGATTTCAGCGGTGATGCTTTCAAAAGTGTGGGTGGTGCCAGACCGGTGGATGCCGGGCGCGGCTTCAGAGGCGATTATGATTACCAGATGGCCTGGGCCGAAGTTTATGGCAAATTTTGATGGCAAATTTCTGAAGAAAAATAAAATTCTTTCATAAAAAATTAGCAAGACTTTGTCGAGAAGGGCTTGGCAATAAGTTTGTCTGGTTCTTTGAAAAAATAAATAAAATTTTTGCTTGACAATCGTCAAGCTCGACACTATTATCTCGGTTTAAGGATTTTGGCATAAGTGTTCGACAGGTGTCAAAGAAAGGTGGTGTAACTCTTAATAGGTAGCCTGCCAGATGCGCCGAAATCTCAGGGGTGTTAATCACCCGGGGGGAAATACCCGAAGAAGGATTGACGAGGGATAAGAAAACCGAAAACATCGAAGGAAACAAGGACACTTGATGAAAGCGGTTGACAGAAGCCCGAGAAGATCCAGAATCAGGAAAAGCCCCAGGAATAATCTCAAATTCAAAACCTACAGGGGAAAATCATGAAAAACATTTCTAAACTTCTCGTAGCAGTTATGGTTCTTTCAGCCGTAGTTGCTTCAGCAAATCCGTTCTCTGACGTTCCGTTTTCACACTGGTCATATGATGCAGTAAACAAACTGGCTGCCAAAGGCATCCTTCAGGGCTATCCCGATGGTCGCTTCAAAGGCAATCAGACTGTTACCCGCTATGCTCTCGCCATGGTAACTGCCAAAATGCTGGCCAACGTTGAACAGATGCTCGAATCAGGCATCGGTACCAACCTGGTAACCAAAGCTGACCTGCAGACCCTCGAAAAACTGACTGTTGAATTCGCAGACGAACTGGCCCTCCTGGGTGTTAAAGTTACCGCTCTCGAAGACGACATGCAGGTTGTAAAAGAAGATGTATCTATGCTCAAAAAAGACGTAGAAGGCATCAAGGATTACATGGCCAAGGGCGGCATGGAAAAAGTTAAACTTTCTGGCGACATGCTGGTAAGACACACTAACCTCAGCCACAAAAATGACTGGATCCGCAACGCAGCCGGCGTAGCCGTTCGTGCTGGTAACAGCGACAACGCTCTGACTGAAAGCCAGATTCGCTTCCAGTTCAAAGCCAACATCGACGAAAACATCACTGCCGTAGCCCGCTGGTCAGTATTCGCCAAGAACGCTGAAAACATCAACGGTGGCCAGTCTGCAATGCAGGGCGCTTTCGGCCGCAATGGCATCGGCGTAAACACTGTAACCGACAACACTGTAGATCTTGCTTACCTGCAGATCAAAGACATGTTCCGCTTCGGTGGCGACTTCACTTTCGGTCGCAACTTCTACACCCACGGTCATGCTCTCCTCCTGAATGACTATGTTGATGCTATCCGCTACTACAAACGCTCAGGCGATGTAGACGTAGTATTCCAGACCATTTATGACCGCCATGTTGGTCGCTACACTGATGACGCAGCCGTTGATTTCCGCACTGTATGGAACCTCAACCTCGGCACCAAATATCGCGATCACGACCTCTATATGGGCATCTATATGCAGGATGAACCCAATAGAAGCGCCTGGACTGGCGTAGCCGGCAACCTCATCGTTCCGGTTCTCCTTACTCCGGTTGCTCCGGTTGCCCTTGGCAACACTGTTAATGGTCAGATGAGCAGCGACAATCGCTGGGACGTAGAATTCGGTTCAAAAGGCCCGATCGGTAACAACGGTCACTGGGACTATGACCTCGGCTTCGTATACACCAGCTATGAAATGGATATCGTAAACAACAAGACCGTTGCTTCTACCTTCATCAGCCCCGAAATGCAGGGTTGGATGGGCCATGTAGCTGTTAAATGGGACAGCAAAAAAGAATGGGCCGCCAAACTTGGTTTCACCTTTGCTGATGACGAATCAATGGGCGCCATCGCTCTTGACAACGATCAGAGATACCAGGACGGTATCGAAACTCCGTATGAAGATATCAGCCGCGGTAACCAGTATTTCCGCAATGGTCTGCTGAATATGACCAACCTGAAACTCCAGGCCGAATATCGCCCGAGAGACAGCAAGCATTATTTCAGACTGGCCGGCGACTTCCTGAACGAAATGGACGAAACCGTTACCAACGACCTGGCCCGCTATCAGGCTGGTCACAACACCACTGCCGGTATCCCCGCTGGTTTCAACAAAACCAACACTGCTTATGACAGATGGAACAACTTTGGTATCGCTGATGCCGAAGCCATGGTTCTTACCTTCGAATATCGCTATCAGCTGGCTGAAAACACCAGAATCAGAGTTGGCTACACCAACTTTGAATTCCTCGGTGATGCCTACAAATGGAATGGCGCTACCAAGGTTGCCGCTGGTCGCGGTCTCAACAATGATTTCGACTATGACATGTTCTGGGCCGAAATCTACAGCCGCTTCTAATTCTGAAATGCTGGTCTTCTGATCAGCAACAAGAAATAGAGATCAACCCGCCAGGCGAAAGCCTGGCGGGTTTTTCATATTTCCGAAAACAAAAAAAAGCCTGGAGTGCAGTATTGAAGCGGGAAAAGCTCATGTTTAAAGGGTGTCGGAGTGAAGTTTTTTCGTACTCTTGACAAACAGGGCGTTTACGAGTAAAATCTTACAACTTGTGGATACAGGTAGCGTTTTTGGTGGATGTCGACGGAAGGAGGTGCAACTCTAACAGGTAGTCCATCAGAAAATCTGGATTCCTCGAGTGGGCTGAATGCCCGGGAAGACCGAACGAAACAGCAGATGATTTTCGATAAGGCCCGATGTCTTTAAAGGGAACAAGGACACTTAATTGAACAGGGCAGAATTTGGAAAAAATCTCGAAGTTTCAGCAGGTTAACCCAAAAGTCACAAAAAATTTCAAATCAAAACCTGAAGGGAAAATCATGAAACACATTTCTAAACTTCTTGTAGCAGTTATGGTTCTTTCAGCCGTAGTTGCTTCTGCCAATCCTTTTTCTGACGTACCGTTTTCACACTGGTCATATGATGCAGTAAACAAACTGGCTGCCAAAGGCATTCTCCAGGGCTATCCCGATGGCCGCTTCAAAGGCAATCAGACTGTTACCCGCTATGCTCTCGCCATGGTAACTGCCAAAATGCTGGCCAACGTTGAACAGATGCTCGAATCAGGCATCGGTACCAACCTGGTAACCAAAGCTGACCTGCAGACCCTCGAAAAACTGACTGTTGAATTCGCAGACGAACTGGCCCTCCTGGGTGTTAAAGTTACCGCTCTCGAAGACGACATGCAGGTTGTAAAAGAAGATGTATCTATGCTCAAAAAAGACGTAGAAGGCATCAAGGATTACATGGCCAAGGGCGGCATGGAAAAAGTTAAACTTTCTGGCGACATGCTGGTAAGACACACTAACCTCAGCCACAAAAATGACTGGATCCGCAACGCAGCCGGCGTAGCCGTTCGTGCTGGTAACAGCGACAACGCTCTGACTGAAAGCCAGATTCGCTTCCAGTTCAAAGCCAACATCGACGAAAACATCACTGCCGTAGCCCGCTGGTCAGTATTCGCCAAGAACGCTGAAAACATCAACGGTGGCCAGTCTGCAATGCAGGGCGCTTTCGGCCGCAATGGCATCGGCGTAAACACTGTAACCGACAACACTGTAGATCTTGCTTACCTGCAGATCAAAGACATGTTCCGCTTCGGTGGCGACTTCACTTTCGGTCGCAACTTCTACACCCACGGTCATGCTCTCCTCCTGAATGACTATGTTGATGCTATCCGCTACTACAAACGCTCAGGCGATGTAGACGTAGTTTTCCAGACCATTTATGACCGCCACCAGGGTAACTATAAAGATGATGCTAACGTTGATTTCCGCAATGTCTGGAACCTCAACCTCGGCACCAAGTATCGCGATCACGACCTGTATCTGGGCTTCTACATGCAGGATGAACCGGCTCTCGCCGTTGGCATGACCAACAACTTCGGCGTTGCTCTTCCGTTCGGTATTGCTCTGGCCAAAGCCAATGGCAATCAGGAAAGCGATATGCGCTGGGACGTAGAATTTGGTTCAAAAGGCCCGATCGGTAACAACGGTCACTGGGACTATGACCTCGGTTTCGTATACACCAGCTATGAACTCGATGTGTTCAACAACCTGAACAATGTTGCTTCTACCTTCATCAGCCCCGAAATGCAGGGCTGGATGGGTCACGTTGCCGTTAAATGGGACAGCAAAAAAGAATGGGCTGCCAAACTGGCTTTCACCATGGCTGACGACGAATCAGTCGGTGCTATCGCTCTCGACAACGACCAGAGATACCAGGACGGTATCGAAACTCCTTATGAAGATATCAGCCGCGGCAACAACTATTTCCGCAATGGCCTTATCAACATGAGCAACCTGAAACTCCAGGCTGAATACCGCCCGAGAGACAGCAAGCACTATTTCAGACTCGCAGGCGACCTGCTTGATGAAATGGATGACACTGTTACCAACGACCTTTCCAGATATATCGCCGGTCACAACACCACCGCTGGTATCCCCGCTGCTTTCGTGAAAACCAACAGCGCCTATGACCGCTGGAACAACTTCATGACTGCTGATGCTCAGGCCACTGTTCTGACCTTCGAATATCGCTATCAGCTGGCTGAAAACACCAGAATCAGAGTTGGTTACACTGGCTTTGATATGCGCGGCGATGAAAGCAAAGCCCTCGCCGGTGCAGCAGCTGTATCTGCCGGCCGTGGCGTTCAGAATGACTATGACTACAACATGCTCTGGGCTGAAATTTTCAGCAAGTTCTGATTGTAGCCACCGATGCTGATCCACGGATCAGCTGAGGAAACGCAATTAACCCGCCGGGCGCAAGCCCGGCGGGTTTTTTAATTTCCGGCCACAGATGAATACAGATGAGAAAAAAAGGCCACGGATGAACACGGATATACGCAGATAAAAATGCAAAGAATTTTGCAGGCTCTGGGCGGGAAAACGTCCGGGCAGGGTCACGTATCTGTTATTGTTCAAAGTTATACCAGCCACTGTTCAGTTGCGTATTGACATTATTCCTGGCGGGACTTATGCTTGCAGAAGTAACTACGAATTGTACCGACTTCTGAGGAGGAAACGATCTAATGAAACTTAGAATTCTTGCCGTGATGGCTCTTTTTGCCCTTTGTTCTGTTGCCGGGTTTGCCGGCGCAATGCTGCCACTGGTGCCGGGTGATGCTTATCTGGTGGTGAATTTTGACTTTGCCGCTCTGGCCAGCCAGCCCGAAATCAAGGCTCTGGTCGAAACCCAGCTCAATAATCAGAATGAAAATTATGCAGACTTCTACAAACGCGCCGGCATCGAACCGGCCCGTGACATCAAGAACGTTACCATCTTCGTCGACGGCAAAGAACGCTCAGGCGTCATCGTCAATGGCAGTTTCGATACCGCCAAGATCTCTGAACTTGTTCAGAAAGACAGCGAACTGGCCGGCAAATTCGCCATCGCTACCATCGAAGGTATGCAGGCTGTCAAAAATACCGCCAACGAAAACGCCAACATGATGTTCGTTAACCAGAACACCGTCGCTTTCGGAACAGAAGAAGTTCTTAAAGAAGTTGCCACCCTCAATGCCGGCAAAGGCAGCGATATCAGCAAAAATAAAGATTTCACCGGCATGATGGAAAAGGTTGACGCCACCTCTCAGGTCTGGGGCGCCATTGTAACCGCTCCCAACTGGCAGAACCGCATCAATGTTCCGGTCACCGGCCTCGAAAACATGAAGACCGCCTTCTTCAGCCTCGATTATGATAAAGAATTCACCATGGTTTTCACCGCTCTGATCGGCGACAACAAGGAACTGCCGAAGTTCACCGCCGCCATGCAGAACCTGCTCGATGCTTTCAAGGGCTGGGTCGCTTCGGTTCCAGAAATGGCCGAGATCCTCAAAGACGCTCAGGTTCAGGATAATAAAGAAAACCTGGCCCGCATCGTCGTTTCAATGCCCGCCGCCGATTTCATGACCAGAATGGCCAAAATCGCCGAAAAGGCCGCCGAACCCAAAAAGTAATCTTAAGCGTTTGAAAAAAGCCCGGCAGTTTTTCTGCCGGGCTTTTAATTTTCTGGCTGGCTCCATTTGTGGCGGAGAATCTGCAGAACGAAAACAGGTATTTTCAGCATTCGCATGAAGCGAAATGGTTCCAGCCACAGTCGGAAAAGCCATTCGATGCCGCACTGCTGCATCCAGACAGGTGCCCGTGGCAGAGTCTGTGATATGACGTCGAAACTGCCGCCGATTCCGATGGCGACGCCACGGTCGAGATAGCCGCGCAGTCTGCTGATAAACCATTCCTGTCGCGGAACCCCAAGAGCGACAAAAACAATGTCAGGCCTGGTGGCGGCGATTTCTTTCATTATCGCTTCTTCTTCAGCTGAATCAGCTGCAAAAAAACCGTGTCTGACGCCGCAGAAGTTGATTTTACCCTGTGCATTCAGAGTCTGTACCGCCTGTTCGGCGATTCCAGGCCGACCACCAATGCAGTAGATTTTCCAGGCGGTTGCAGCGGCACGGTCGCATATCTGGCTGACAAGGGCTACGCCAGGCACTCGGCCCCGCAGTGGTTTTCCGAGAAAATCGGAGGCCCAGACAATACCGGCACCATCAGGAACCACCATTTCGGCTCGCTGCATCACCGACTTGAAGCGTTCCTCTTCTGATGCTCTAACCAGAGCAAGCGAATCGGCGGTAATTATGTGCATGAGACCACCAGTGCCGGCTTTCAGGTAATCGTCGATTCTATCGAGAACCTGGGCGGGGGTTACGGCGTCTATAGAAATGCCCATCATTTCAATTTTGAGGGGCACTGGTGCGTTTGTTTCTATGCGCCGGGCAAAAGTACTCGTAAAGCCGGCCAGCGCGCTTATAAGTAGCAGAAACAGGGCAAAATAACCAAAAGCCGGTGCATTAACGGTTACCAGCAGACCGAAGAAATTCAGACAGAGAAAAATCAGACCAGAAAAAACCACGGTTTTCTCGCGCTGCAGGGTCCAGGACCATTGCCTTTCAGCAACGGCATCCGGGCGATGCAGGCGATTACCGAAATATGACACGATGATCATTGTGCAGATGAGCGCAAACGGAAAAAATATGACCATCGATGGAATAAACAGCCCGAAAAACATCAGTTGCTGCGGGCCTTCCACAAGAGAAACCGTTGCGAGCAGAAAGCCGGCGGTAAACAACCCGCTGCTGCCCTGAAGAACTCTGCGTCCGGTTGCGGAGTAAATCAGCATCAGAATTGCTGTGATCATAATGGCTGTGTTGATGGCAACGATGTGAACTGAGTGCTCCCCGGTCGAAAAAACGACAAACTGTGACAGAGAGGTTGTGGCAAGCAGAATGAATGGCATTTCATAAACCAGTGCCGATATTTTCAGGCAGATAATGATGAGAATTGCCCATAAAGCGCCGGAAACTATTCTCAGGCCCGATTCTGTACCAGGCAAGTCTGCAAACATGGCAGCAGAGACGATCAATGTGATTATTGGCAGCAGGGTGGCATATTTGATGCGAAAACGGTCACGCAGGAACCCTGTTATTGCCAGAAGCGTCGCGCCGATTACAACCGGCAACATCCTGTGAATCGCGTTGTATGAAAAAGCTGCGCCTCCTAGTGCGCCGAGCAGCGGGAAAACTCCAGCGTAATGACCCCGGCCAAGTTCAAACGGTTGATTTTTCATCAACTGGTAACCAATGAGCCAGAAAACCAGTGCTGCCAAAATTGTTGCAATAATTGGAAAAAGTTCAGACATGTTTATTACATCGGCTTAAGACGGGCAACAGTTGAGCTGAGTGTCTCTCATGCGGAAAGACGGCGGCGCCCCCGGATTAATTCAGATATTGATAACTGCAAATCAAAAGCAGAATCGTTTGTAATAGTAGGCACGGGGAGAAGTCGGTGCCTGCGAAAGGGAGTGTGTTTGTCTAACTGTTTTTAAGAAGATTTCGCCGTTCTGTATGGGCGAAATGTCAGAGATAACGCGTAAACGGGCTCAAAAAAGATCAATGATATGGCAAAAAAGACCTGGCAAAATTCAGGGGAGGCTGCGATCCTGGCCGAGAACTCTATCAGACGTTGCCGGAGAGTTCCCAGTAGACGATGTAGTAGAGAATTGCTGCAAAATAGGCAATCTCGACGCCAAGCAGAATCGGGAAGGCTTTTCTTTGTCTGTCCCACCAGTCCCAGAAGAAATTCAGCCGGTCGAAAATGGCCAGCAAAGCGTGTACAAGACCCCATGAAAAGGCAAAAAGCAGAGTCAGGCAGACTGGTATCAGGTAATAAAGCGTCATGGCCTGATAATAGCACAGGCATTGCCACAAGGCAACACAATGTGACCGGAGATTGCAGTTTGTGAGTTGCCGGCGGTCTGTGGTAAGATGGGCCGGGTCGGTTCCTTATCCCTGCCGCCCAGGAGGAAAAATGAAAAAACGAAGTTATCTGCTGGCCGCACTGTTGAGCATCGCGCCTTTCATTGCTGCCGGCGCCGCTGAAGTAATTTTTGCCGGAAACCAGGACGGGCAGTTCGATCTTTACCGGGCAGACCTCAAAAAAGCTCAGATACAACCGCTTACCAATACGCCTGCTGACGAAACCATGCCGGCAATCTCGCCCGATGGGCAAAAACTGGTGTTTATTTCGAACCGGGCCGGTGCCGACTCGATATTTATGATGCCGATTACAGGCAATGCCTCAGAAGTTACAGATATAAGTGCCGATATGGGTGCTTACGCTAACCCGGCTTTTTCACCCGACGGAACCAGAATCGCGGTACGGTATGCCCCCGACCCACAGGATCCCTTCACCGCTACCCGCATCGTTCTGCTCGATCCGCAGACCCGCAAGCAGGAAACTATCATCGACAGCAGCAAACTTAAAACCAGCGAGAATTCTGACGCGGTTGTCGTCATTGACCGCCCGGTGTGGGTTTCTGAAAATCTCGTTGCCTATCTGATCGCCGAATATTCCGACCCCGAAATGGGCCGTCTGACCAAATCGACTATTTATCTGTTCGACCTGAAAAAGCAGGAACAGACCAGAGTTGCCGGCGGCGAAAGCTACTTCAATGCCGATGGCAGTCCGATGGGGTTTAAGGCAACAATGCCGGTTATTGTCACGACAGAGTCGGGTCGAACTCTTGTTTTTACAGCGATCAGGGGTGGTACTGACCGGGAACCGATGAAAATAGCTCTTTCCGGCGGCGAAAAGGGAATCGTCGAGCTGGGCGATCATGATTTTTTCGGCCCTCTGCTTCTGACCGGCGACTGCTGGGTCTATGGCTTCATGGACGAAGAGGGCAATACCGGGCTTGCCTGGCGCCCGACAGACCTGAAAAGTCCGAAAACCGTGCTTTCATTCAACGGCAGAATTATCACCCCGGCGGTTATTCCCTGAAAAACCTATGTTAACAGCCGCGCTAAGAAAGCCGGTTAACTGATCGACCGGAATTCCTGACGTTCTGGTCGACAAACCGGTTTAACCCGCAATAAATATGGATTATTTAACCCTGCGCAAGCACGTTGCCGCCCTGGCAAAGGCTCTTGAAGATCGCCCGGTGATCATCAGGGGCGTTGATCTGCCCGGTCGTGGCTTTTCACTGCGCCTGAAACGCCGGGAAGGCCCGTCGGAACTGATTTTTTGTCTTGATGCGCCGGCTCAGAGCCTCTGGCTGGCCGAAAAAAGCTGCGAAATCGAGCGTTCTTCATCGCTGGTGCGCACCATAAACCGCCTGCTTATCAATGGCCGGCTGACTAAAATTACGCTGGCCGGCAGCGAGGCTGAAGGCCGATTTGACCGGGTGGTGAAGCTGCAGGTAACGGTAATCGACAGTTTTTTTGGCAATCGCAGCGACTTTTTTATTCTGGCCGAATTCACTGGCAGAATTGCTGACATCTTCGTCTGTGATTCAGATTTGAAAATTCTCGATCGCTTCTCACGCAGTTCCAATAACATGATGGGAGCTACCTACAATCTTCCCGATGCGGTGCCATCTTCTGACCCCTGTTGTGTCAGCGATGCAGAACTCTCAGGTCTTTTTGCCGGGCCCTCCGAGGCCTGGAAAACCCGGCTTGGGATTTTTTCGCCTCAACTCGAAGCCGAACTTCTTTTCCGGTCAGGAAAAAGCGCTTCGCCGTCTGAGCGGGCTGCGATTTTTCGCAGCCTTCTGCAGGAAGCTGCATCGGATCAGCCGTTGTCGGTTTACCTGAAAAATGGTCGATTTCGTACTGTTTCATGCTTCAGTCTGGGATATCTGGCAGAAAAGCCTGATCTTGTCTTTGCATCTGTTAATGAAGCTCTTAACTGGCTCGAACAATCGCAGTCAGCTCCCGGGAGACTGAAGGAAACGATAAAACAGGTCGTTGCACGTTTTCAGCGCGATCTGCGACAGAAACAGGAATTGCTCGAAGAACAGAAACGGCTGCATGAGAAATTTTCCGGTGCCGATCATTTGCAGAATCTCGGCAATCTGTTGGTGGCAAATATTTATCGTATCAAGCCCGGTTCCAGGACTGTCGAACTTGAAGACTGGCAGACCGGAAAAACCGTGCTGGTCGAACTTGATCCGACACGAACTCCGGCTGCCAATGCCAC
>CAZFUG010000115.1:0-13231 GCA_964522035.1 uncultured bacterium | reverse complement strand
GTCATGTTCAGCAGATTGAGCTGGCGATTGGCGATCTCGACGTTACCAGCCTTGAGTTCAACAAAGACGGCTACTTTGGCAGGTCCGGCAGTGCTCAGGTGTCAGTCTGCATTCTTAAAAGCGCTGGTCAGCGAATTGAGCTGCTGAAAGACGGTAATGTTGGCATGGCCGGCTGGATCACCTGTGGCGGTCCGATGGAAAAGTATTTCACAGACAGCGGCGACAGCCTGCTGATCAGCGTTGAAAACGATGTGGCAATGCTGATGGCCTACGGCATTTCTCTGTCTGAGGCTGTTCAAAAGTGAGAAATCAAGGTCTGAAAAAGGAGAAATTTTATGTCTTCAGCTTATTCCATGATCTTTTCGAGAGATGGCGCATCTGATCCATTCAAGGTCGTCGAGTTCATTCCTGACTCACCTGAATTTGAAGACAAGGACTGGAGTGAGTTTTCGTCGGGCATGGCCGATGCGATTTACCTTGCCGAGCAGGAAAATGTCGGTTTCTTTCACTACGAGCACTGGCAAAATGGCTCTCTGGTCAGAAGGCTGAAATATAACGACGATTATTTCTGGCTTGCTGCTGATGGTGAGCCAGAACTCTGGGAAAAGGAACTTTTGTTTTCGCCCGCAAATCTCGACATAATTTTAAAGAGCAACGACAGTGACCGGGATGCGGATATCAGAAGTTACTGGGAAAAAGGGCACATTCAGGCCGAAGATTCTTTTCCGATCATTGTTGGGCCGATAAACATAATCAAAATAATCAACGATTTCTGGAAGCTTCCGAAGGATTTTTGAGTTATTCAGCGCAGAAAAAAATCTCAATCAGCCTTTTGGGTGAAGGAAGCCTGAATTGCCAGTATCCGGGCACGGGGAATCTGGTTTGAAGTTCTCACTTTCCCCAATTCATAAACCTTTACCACAATGTCGTCTGCCTGTCCTTCCGGAATGTTTCCATGCGATTTTCCGGTATTGGTTTCAAGATTGATGGAATAATCAAATTTCCCGTCATCTCCGGCAGACCACAGATAGATTGCCTTGTTCCAGCATAAATAAATGATTGGGTTGCCGTAGTGGTCAAGAAAATAATCACTGGTTGATGTATCTAAATATGGCCCTTTCCATTGTTTTGAATATTTTTCCTCACTGAGCCCCATTCTTTGAAAAAAATCAGACTTGCTTGTCATAAGGCAATTGGTGGCATCTTCAAAACCAAGACCCGCCTCTTTTGACGTAAAATAAGCCTCCGGGTCATTTTCATCTGTACCTGCAAATGGCAAAAATCCCAGATCGTTTCTAAAATAGAGCAGGGAAGTCTTCAAAAAGTGCATTTTCATACGATCATTGTCGCATATGTAATTTATATTGATTGATTCAATCATTGGGGAACCAAGGTTGATTATTATGGCGGCCAGAGCAAAGTAGAACAGCAGCCTCAGAAAGAAATTTTTAGTCGCCTGGTTCATCAGGTTTCCCCCCGGATTGGTTTTTGCAATAACGACTTCTCATTGATGCAAAATCACGGAACTCTTAAACAGAGTCCCGTGATTTTAAAAATCTGCAGAATGCAGGTTTTCGTGAATCAGACCAGGCCGGCCTTCTTCAATTCGTCGCGGAGAACGCCGTATTCGACCTTCGAGCGATGGCGCAGGTCCATCGGAATGTCGGGGTGGAAAATAACCTGATCGACGGGTATTTCGTTCTTCGTCATGACCCGGCGAATTTCGGCTTCGCGTTCGGCGCAGAGCTTTTTATCGTTGATTTCAGCGTTGTTTTTCGGGGCAATGACGCAGACGGTCTTTTCGCCGAGCTTGCTGTCAGGAACGCCGAGATAGGCTGCAAGGCGGGTATAAGGCTGACGTTTCAGCACGACTTCGGCCTGAACGGGGAAAAGATACTTGCCATCGCGCTCGATGACGTTGTGAATGCGGCCAACGATCCAGACATTGCCTTTCTGGTCGAGGCGGCCGAGGTCACCGGTTCTGTGCCAGACTATATCTTTGTGGTCGCGGATTTTAGAAGTCTTGAATGCTTCGGGATTGTTGTAATAGGTGCGACAGACGTGCTCGCCTGCTACAAGCAGTTCGCCGACACTGCCATGCGGAACTTCCAGGTCTGCCCACTGCTTGTCTGAAGAGATTTCGATCGGGCCGCGCACGATTTTGATGAACTTGTACTGAAGACCATGGGCGAAATGCCCGACGTTGACGCCGGCGTCGACGAGCTCGGGATCATCTTCGGTGACGCTGCGCTGGGCAAGCATTTCCTGGCCGGTGATATGTGTCATCGGTTCAGCTTCTGTCGAGCCATACATAACGACCAGCTCGGCGTTTGGCGCGATTTTTTTGAATTCTTCGACGACATCGCGCGACACGGCGGCACCACCGGCCGCGACCCGGCGCAGACCCGGCAGGGTTTTTCCCTTTTCGAGGCAGTATTTGTTCAAGCCGTTGAGCAGCGATGGGTTCAGCGTCAGGGTGGTGATGTTCTCACCGGTAATCTGTGTGTAAAGAACATAAGCGTCATTGTCGGCCGGTTCAGCGACATTTATGGCCGGCAGAATCGTGGTAACGCCCGCAGCCAGATTGTTCAGCGAGAAGATCGGGAAAACCGGCAGGTCGAGGTCACTTTTTTCGTATGGCAGACAGCCGTCGATGGCGTAATGCTGCGCAGCAAGAAAGCGATGCGAGCGGTCGGCGCCTTTGGGAGTGCCGGAAGAGCCTGTGGTGAAGGTGATGAGCGCGGTGTGTTCCTGCTCGACCGGAACCGGTTCAGCGGCTTCAGGGGTTTCGAGAAGTTCTTCGAAGCGTGCGGTCCATTTTTTCGTGCAGGGGCCCATGTTAATCTTTACCGGAATGGCTTCGAGAGCAGGCTGGCCATTACCCATGGCGAAGCCGCGTTCGCCTGAAAGCCAGACTTTGGGCTTGCAGAGGTCGGCAACGTAGCCAAGCTGGTCGGCGCGGGCAAAAGAATCCAGGAAAATACATCTGACCCCGAGCATCTGAAAAGCGAACATACCGGCGTAGAGCCACGGAATCATCGGGACATACACCAGAGCGCAGTCGCCCTTCTGAACGCCAAGCTTTTTATAGCCGGCAGCGACATGAACAACCATGTCGTAGATGTTTTTGTAGGTAAAAGTGTCGTGCGTCAGGGTTCTGGCAAACGGGTTGTAGTCGAACCAGATTTTGTTCTTGGTGTTGACCCATTTCATGCAGACTCTGTCGGGATGCTTCTCAAGGTGATCCTGCAGGAAGCAGAAACAGTTGTTGCGAAGGCTTTCTTTGCCGATGTCATAACCAATTTTTGGAAGTGCCATTACCGACTCCTTAAAGATCTATGAATACCTTGATACCCGACCGAGCTTCAATGTGGGTCTTAACAGGGCGTGGCCTCCGTCATCAATCCCCACGGTTGTCTGGTTTCGAGACTTTTTCCAGAGAATCTGCATTTGCTTTGTTAACTGCCACGGATAAGAATTATTTTTGCAAACCAAGGATAACACTCTTCTTTTCTTCGTGCAAAGCAAGCTTTTTCTTTCAGTCAGGAATCGAATATATTCTGGAGCGTTCAGCAGCAATTCATCGCCGGGTTTGTCTGGACTTGTGTTCCTGATAACGTATATAATTTTATTTTCAATATGATGTGATCGTTTATAGAAGGCAGACAATAAAATTTCCGCACTGGAGTTGCCAATGACAGAAAAAATTGAACTCAGAGCCCTGTCTCATGATAATTTTGCCGATTTTGAAAAGCTTACGGTTGGTGGAAAGCACGGCGGCTGTTACTGCGCTTTCTGGCATCAGAAGTTCAATTCTGTTGAAGAATGGCATCAACGCGAACGCGAAGCTCCTGAAAAGAACCGCGAATGTATGCGCCAGAGGGTAGACTCGGGTTTTCATGTTGGAGTTCTTGCCTATGAGTCTGGCAAGCTGGCCGGCTGGATTTCTGTCAGCCCGGTCTCCGAAGTTTACTGGGCCTGGCGACGGGTGCCGGCTCTGGCAGACAAGGCCAGAACCACGGCCTGCATTACCTGCATCGCGCTTTCCCCTGAATTCAGAGGCAAAGGTTATCAGAAGCTCATCCTCAAAAGCCTGTGCGAGTATGGCAAAAAACTCGGCTGGGAAGCCATCGAGGGCTATCCGTTCGACAGCGAGGCGGTAGAAAAGCTGGGGGCCGACGTTCACTGGCCGGGCCTGATAAAAGGGTTTACTGAGGCCGGTTTCACCAGAGTGGCCCCGCACTGGCTGAGTAACGACCAGGCCCCACGCTCAATATATTCTATCAAGCTGTAAGAAGAGGCTGGCATAAGCAGGTAAAATTCATGTTTATCGATAAAGAGCTGATAAGGGAAAAAGCGATCTCTCTCGGTGCCGATGCCTGCGGTTTTGCTGCCGTCGAAAGGTTTGCAGACGCGCCTGCAGGATTCAAGCCAGGAGATATATACGAAGCGACCAGATCTGTAATCGTTTTTCTTAAAGTCATTCCATCTGAAATTCTTGATTGCCTCAATCCTGTGCCATACACAGGAACTGCTTTTCTGCTATATCAGGAGATAGATCGACTGGGTCTTTCTCTGGTTCGCTTTTTAAATACCTGCAACATAAAGGCGGTTCCGATTCCGTGTGATACACCATACGTTCACTGGGAGTCAGAAAAGAAGCGCGGAATGGGCATACTTTCGATGCGGCATGCCGCGTATATGGCTGGTCTTGGCTATCTTGGAAAAAGCACTCTGCTGATCAACCCGAAATTCGGCAATATGGTTTACATCGGGGCAGTGTTGACCGGCCAGGCCTTCGATTCTGACCCGATGCTGAATGATTCGTGTCCGCAGAATTGCCGCATCTGCCTGGATGCCTGCCCGGCCGGAGCCTTGAATGGCGAAACGGTTAATCAGCAGCTTTGCCGTCCAGAATCATTTTACACCAATGAACGCGGTTTTACTCTTTATGACTGCTGTAACTGCCGTAAGAAGTGCCCCAGAAAAAACGGGTATCATGAAAATCTTCAGGGCTGACAGACTCCGCGCTGCGATGCCGGTCTGAAAAACTCAGAGTTCGATTTCGTCTTTTGCCGGCGGGTAAAGAATTACGGCTTTTTTCTTGTCGACGACCTGGCCGGCGTTTTTGTTGTCGCTCCACTGCAGTTTGATTTTTTTACCCTGCTGCAGCGCGGTCAGGTAGATCGTGACTTTTTTCGGCGTCGGTTTTGTCACGTTGAACCAGACTTCCTCGCCTTCTTCTTCGTCGTAGTAGTGGTCATAAATCGGCAGGGCCGGATCAAGTTTTTCGAGGGCTTTGATCATATCAGCAACGGTAAATTCTTTTCTTGGGGGCATGACAGGGGTCCTTTCGTATCTGCAGAATTTTACACGGTTTTAATTACCTGAGGAGAGGCAACAATCTGCATTATTGAAGCAGATTTGTTCAAGTATTTTTTATTTTATCACACGCGGGTTTGCCAGGTGCGGAAATTTCCGGTCAGCCGTACTTTATGGCGTGGTGGTGAAAATGGTAGAATTCCCCGCGCGACTTACGAAAAGAAACAAAGGAAATACTGAATATGAAACTGTTGAAAGCTGTGGTCATCGTTTTCCTGTATTTACTGGCAGCCGTTAGCGGCGAGGCAGCACAGACCATGGCTTTTTTAAGAGATGATGCGGTCATGGTGTGCGGGTTGCAATTAGAAAAACCGCAGAAGGTGTGCGAAAGCTACGATTTCGATATCAGCCCTGATGGCAGATTCCTCGCATACGTTACCGACGATCGACTGGCCTGTATCGATATCGCCCAGAAGAAGGTGCGTCGATTCAATTCTATTCCGAACAATCGGCTGCATACGATTCGCTGGTCGCCTGACGGCAAAAAAATCGTTTTCAATTATTTCATGGAATCAGGGCGCTCTTTCTGGCAGATTGCGGTTGTCAACGCCGACGATACTGGCTTCAGAATCCTGACCGACAAGGTTTCACACAGCGACCTTTTCAACCCGACCTGGGATCCTTCGGGAAACACAGTTTACTGCCACAATCTCAACAACATCTATGCTGTCGACACGACCGGCAATAACAAAGTGCTTGCGACGGCAACCTTCAGTGATCAGGTCGCTTCTTATGTCATGAGTTCAGCCGACGCCGTCGAGCTTTCTTCCGACAGCAGGTTTGTGTTGTTTTCCGGGGCGGTTGATGAGGTCATACCTGATCTCAACGATGCCGTTTCTGCGGTATTCGTGCATGAAATCGCAACCGGCAGAACCACCCGCCTGACGCCGAAAGGAATCTGCGCCATAAATCCCCGCTGGATTTCGAGAGACGAAATAGCTTTCGAGGGATTCGGTGCAAAGGATATTAAAATAGTCAAACACAAAGGGGCCGACGACGAATCGGTAATCAAACGCAGAGTTTATCGCGTTAAGGCAGACGGAACCGGGATGAAACCTCTGATAGAAAATGCCGGCCGGCCGTCATTTTCGACTGTCGCGCCGATTCTGCCTGCATCAACCGCATCAGGCGGTGACGACCTGATAATGCAGATCAGAAAAATAGAAGCCCGTTTAAAGGCAAGGGCAGGGGTGTATGTCCGCGACACGACAACCGGAAAGATCTGGAGCTACAAGTCTGACGAAAGGTTTCCGATGTGCAGCACTTTCAAGACTCTTGTCTGTGCAGCACTGCTTTATCGCGTTGACAAAGGCGAAGACCGTCTGGATCGGCTTGTGACAATCAACCGACAGGACATTGCCAGCTATTCTCCGGTTACCGAAAAACATGTCGGCGGCAGAATGAAGCTTTTCGACCTTTGTGCTGCGACCATGAAAGTCAGCGACAATACTGCTGCCAATCTCATTCTCGATGCGATTGGCGGGCCGGCATCACTGACAGCATTCTTACGCATGACCGGAGACGAGATCACCCGTCTCGACCGCCGGGAAACAGATCTCAACGAAGGTATGCCCGGAGATGTCCGTGATACCACGACTCCGGCGGCAATGGCCGGAACTGTTGAAAAGCTGATACTCGGAAAAGTATTGTCGCCAAAATCCCGTCAGCAGCTGAAAAACTGGATGATTGCCAATGAAGTCGCCGGGAAACTTGTCAGAGCCGGAGTGCCAGCAGACTGGATCGTTGCTGATCGAAGCGGCGCTGGCGGTCATGGTTCTCGTGCCGTCGTCGCAATCATGTGGCCACCACAGGCCGGTCCGATTATCGCGGCCATTTATCTGACCGAAACAGAGGCGTCATTTGATGAGCGCAACACTGCGATTGCCGAAATCGGCAGGGCAATAAGCCGAACAATCGCCAATAAAAAAGTTTCCTGGTAGGTGTCTTAAAATTAAGAATGCTTGAATTATGAAAATAGGATTGTTGAACCCGCGTCACAGTGCCATCGGCAGCAGAATTCCCGGAGAACATCTGCCGCCGCTCGGTCTGCTGAGCGTCGGCGGGCCTTTGCTCGATGCCGGCTTTGAGGTCAGGCTGTTTGACGCTGACCTCAAAGAAGCAGGTTGCGGCGAAATACTTGCCGACCTGCGTGCCGATCTTCCCGAAATTCTTATGATCGGTCATTCTGGCTCAAGCTCGGTTAATGAAGCGGTTCTCGAAATCTGTCGCGAAGTCAAAAAAGAATTTCCGCTGATTACGATTGTTTATGGCGGTGTGCACCCGACATATCATTATGAAGAGGTTCTTTCTGACTGCCCTGAGATTGATTTTATCGTCAGAGGGGAAGGGGAGCTTACGGCTTTGCAGCTTGTTAAAGCTCTGGCGAACAGTGCGATACCTGAAAATGTCGCCGGGTTGGCTTTTCTTAAAGATGGTGCGGTCGTTGCCACCCCTCCGTCAGAGGTAATCGAAAATCTTGATTCCTTCAGAACCGGGTGGGAACTCATCGATCACCGCGACTATTCTTATTGGGGCGGCAAGCGGGCGGTGGTGGCACAGTTTTCGCGCGGCTGTCCCTACCCATGCAGTTACTGCGGTCAGCGGGGCTTCTGGACAAAATGGCGGCACCGTAACCCGGTAAAATTCGCGAAGGAACTGGCGCGGCTTTATCGCGAGCATGGCGTCGAACTGATAAACTTCGCCGATGAGTTGCCAACTGGCTCACGCGAAGCCTGGAAGGCGTTTCTTGAGGCTTTGATTGCCGAGAATGTGCCACTGATACTTGTCGGGTCGACACGGGCCGGCGATATCGTCAGAGACCGCGATATTCTGCACCTGTATAAAAAAGCCGGTGTGATCAGATTTTTGCTGGGCATCGAAAGCTACGACGATGCAACCATTCTGGCTATACGCAAAGGGGCACACAGAGCTGATGACCGCCTGGCCATACAGCTTCTGCGGGAGCACGGAATCATTTCGATGGCAACCTGTGTCATCGGCTTCTACGAAGAGGGAGACCGCGATTACCTGCATTCGTTGCGCCATCTGATCAGTTATGATCCCGACCAGATACAGCTGCTTTATGCAACTCCACACAGATGGACGCCATTTTACCGGACAGTCGAGCATCGACGGGTAATTCAGACTGATTCCAGTCTCTGGGACTACAAACACCAGGTGCTCGCGGCAGGAAAAGTGCCGGCCTGGCGGGTTTTCCTCTGGTTCAAACTGATTGAAGTCGTGGTTCAGCTGCGCCCGAAAGTGATGTTGCGCATGTTTTTTCACCCAGACGCCGGTTATCGCCATGCTATGCGCTGGTATACCCGCATCGGGCGGCGTGTCTGGTTTCACGAAATCTTTGAATTTATTTTCAGAACAAAAACTTTGCGGCGTGGCCCGAAACTTTCAGAATATCTTGGCAGCTCATTTGAAGATAAAGAGTATGCAATGCAATATCGTTTGTTGCAGGGTAATGACGCGGGTAAATAATCGAAAGGTGAGTTTTGGCATCCAGGAAAGGAATAAAAAATGGAACCAGTCTGTTTTTCGCGTCTAGATAAGGCTAATGCCGAAGTTGCTGCGGCTTTTACGCGCTGGGAAAGCGATCTGAGCCTGATTCCACTGTCTCGCCCAAATCGCAGTCAGGAAGACATCGAAAAGGTTGAAGCTGTGACGGTTGAAACGCTTGAGCATCGTCTCGAGCGCAATACTATCTTTCTGATCTATTATGGCGGTAAACTGGTCGGAGAAATTAACTATCAGGTCGACCCGCCGCAACTTTTCAAGAAAGTTGAAGGAACTGCCTGGGTTGGCATAACGATCGGAGAAAAAGACGCCAGAGGCAAGGGAATCGGCTCTCAGGCCATGCAGTTTCTCGAAAAACAGATTCTGGCAACCTGGTTGAAGCGTATCGAGCTGGGCGTTTTCGAATTCAACAAGCCGGCCCTCGCTCTTTATCGGAAAATGGGATATGTCGAAATCGGGCGAATTAAAGACTTTACCTTCTGGAATGGGCGAATGTGGCAGGATATCCGCATGGAAAAGTTTCCGGGGCATTATTGATAACTGCAAATCGAAAGCAGAATCGTTTGTAATAGTAGGCACGGGGAGAAGTCGGGATTGCTTTTTCGTAAGCTTGTGAGCGAAGCGAATCGCTGGAGAAAAAGCAACCCGACTGATAGACCGGGCCGACGAACCGGTTCAACTTTGTTTCTGCAGTAAAATAATTGTCTGTTTGTAAATGGATGGGTGTTTTTATAACGAGGTAATTGAATGAACCATTTTGAAACCCTGCTGCTGATTGCCCGCAGAAAGGCAGTTATCGATGCTGACAGCAAATGGTCGGAAGGGGCCAGGACCTATCTTGGCGAAATGAACAATGAGATCGCGGAAGTCTGCGCGGAACTGTCGTCGGGGCGCCAGTGTTATCTTGAAGATGAGCTGGGAGACGTTCTCTGGGATTACCTGAACGCTCTGGCTGCGCTCGAAAAAAGCCACGGCATCAGTGTTGAAAAAGTTTTGCAGCGTGCCTGCAGAAAATACGAAGAGCGAATTTCAGGCATCGAAAGCGGTCAGTTCTGGAAAGACATAAAGGCCCGCCAGAAAAGGGTTCTCGAGCTTGAGCAGGAGCACTTTGACAATAGAACTCATAACGAAAGCAAGTGAGGCACGACTTTAAATTGGGGCAGGTTGATTTACAAATGCGAATTCGTGATTATTGCACAACAGATTTACCCTATTTATATGAAATATGTTTAAAAACTGGTGACAGCGGCAGAGATGCCACGCCTCTTTTTTCTGACCCATTCATGATTGGTCAGTTTTATGCTGCTCCTTATGCTGTTTTCGACCCCAGATGTGTATTGATAGTGGAGGGCGAGTTCGGAGGGACTGTCCGCCCTGTCGGTTACATGCTTGGCACTGTCGATACAAGAGTTTTTAATAGCTGGTTCGATCGAGAATGGCGGCCGTGCACCGCGCAGATGTACCCGGTTCGACCGGCAGGCGGTCATGCGCAATGCACGAATGGCAGTGGCCAGGTTGCGCCGGTTCCATTTGAAGACCGCATCAGGGCTCTCTTTCATACCCCTTTTACTGATCAGCCATGGTTCGACGAATTTCCCGGCCATATTCATATCGATCTTATGTCCGAAGCTCAGGGCGGCGGATGGGGTCGGCGACTGATGGAAGCCTATGAAGAGCGTCTTAAGACTCTGGGCTGTAAGGGATACCATCTGGGAGTCGGCAGGCGAAACGAGCGTGCCGTTGCTTTTTACAGGCGTTGCGGCATGAGCGAACTGCAGGCCCCTGCATGGGGATTCATTTTCGGAAAGAAACTCTGAGCGGAAGCGTGCTTTTTGCGGTAAATTAGCTTTAATATAATTGTCATTTTTATGGCGAATCTGGAAAGTGGGGAATTGCTAAAAATGTTGAAGAGATATCTGAAGATGCTTTTTCTGGCGCTTTTTATTTTAATTTCAGCCATTCCTGCCATGGCGACCAGCTCGAAAACTGTTGAGGCTGTGTGCCCTGTCTGTGCCAACCAGTTTTCGGCATCCAAGCTGATGTCGACAAACAATCTGGGCGGCTATGATTCAGACCTCTGCTCCAACGCAAGGGGTTATTCGCCCCTGATGAGCATGATCTGGGGATGCCCGGCATGCAATTTCTGCGGCTACAGCGATGAGTTTGAGGAAAAACTCTCTGATGCCAGAAAAAGCGAGCTGAAAAGCTGGCTGGCAAATGATATCAAAGTTGAAAAAAAAGGCTCTGAAAATCGTTACGACGCGATTCCGGCACAGACCCGTTATGAAGTGGCCGCCCGTATTGCTGAAATGAGCAAAAAGCCGGCGCTCGAGACTGGCCGGCTTTGGCTTAATGCAGCATGGACCTGCCGACACATGGGCCTTATCGATGTCGCTTCCGAAACCACACCATTGAAAGAAATTTCGCCTGAAAATTGTAAAACGCTTTTTCAGGCTCTCGATGATAATTCGCGCAAAATCAAGCCCTCAGAAAACAGGGCCGGTGATATGCTTAAAATCCTTGCGGCAACGGCAGCCCGGGTTGATGAATTGCAGATTCCTGAAGCTGAGCAGGTTGCGGCATACATGATGTTTGCAAAGCTTTTCCGCTCTTCAGGTGAAAATCAGCAGGCCGAAAGCTTTATCGTTAAAGCACTTGCGGCCGACAAATCCGGCCAGATAGCCCGTGAAGCCGAAGCGATAAGATTCTCCATGAAAGAAGAGGCAAGATTCCAGGCTAAAGCTGCTGAATGGCTTGAGAAAGCCCTGACCCAGCCTGAGCTGCAGGATCAGGAAAAAATTGAGCTGACTCTGACGCTTGCCGAAACCTGCCGGCGCATCGGCGACAACGACCGGGCCGAAAAGTTTTTCCTGCAGCTGTTTGAGAGCAAAAAGCTGCCTGAGTTTTTCGTTGAGATTTCCCGCAATGCTTTTACCGACATGGGCCGTTCGCAGCTTTTACCCGAAGAGAAGGCGAAAGTATTTGCGGCACAGCGGGTTCAGGAAGCACTTTCTCTGCTTAAAGATCCCAGTGACGGGCGCTATGTCGCAGGCTTTCTGAGGGAATGCGCTGACCGGGCGACCGTTTTCCCGGAGCTGGTCAAGCTGATCAGGGGCAGCGACGAAAACGCGGCCGAAAACGCGGTTCGCTGCATGTCAGATACGTCTGCAGAAGCTCTCAAGATTCAGCTGGAACTTTTTGAGCAGGGTCGTTTCATTGATATTGTTCTTGAAAACCTGCGTGAATTTGGCAGTCAGTTGCCGGCTGAACCTTTCGTTAGTGAATTTTCGGAAGTGCCTGCATCGGAAAGGGCCGGCAAACTTCTCGAACTTCTCGTTGCCATTGGCGGAAAGGCCGCGACAGATGCGATACTTGCCCGGGCAGAGAAAGAATTTTCCCCAGATGGCATTCGGGTTCTCTCTAAGATTGAATCCGAAGATTACGACAGGAAAGAGTTTTACCGTAACCTGATTTCCAGTCTTATTACCTGTGACGATCTGCGGGTTCTCGAAGTTCTGCAGCGTATCATCGAGAATGCTGATGTTGATGACAGTAACAGTTTTGGCCATGAGCTCATGAGTGAAGCCGGCATTGCTATTGAGTTCGTGACTAATCACTATCTCGGGTTTGCTATTGTGATAACGAGAGACCGCGCGCCACAATTTGAACAGCCGAATGGCCCGCTGAATGAGAAACCCTTTGCGATTGCCAGAAACAATCTCAAGGAATGGCTGGCGGCGAATGGCGCGAAATCACGTGAACAGATGATTGCTGATGGCTTTGTGGCCGCCGGCTATAACATTACGCCCGCCTCTGACCCCGCATGTCTGAAAGAGTTGATTGCCGGCTTGTCAGATCGCCTGTATCCGATTCGCTATCACAGCTATAATGCTCTTGCCAGACTGACCGGCATAAGCTACAAACCATTTATCGGTCGTGACCCTAAGGCTTACCCAAAGGCCTATCGCGAAATAATCTGGTTTTATACCGACTGGCTCGAAAAAAATCTGCCGAACCTGATTTTTAACGAGGGTAACGGTCGCTTCGAAATCCGGGAAAAGAAGTAGGTCGCCGATGAATATCAATATCCGGCCTGAACGCGAGGGCGACTATCGCTGTGTCGAAGAATTAACCCGCAAGGCTTTCTGGAATCTGCATACGCCTGGTTGCGATGAGCATTATCTGGCTCACGTCATGCGTTCGCACCCTGATTTTTGCGCCGACCTCGATTTTGTTGCTGAATACGAGGGCAGAGTTATCGGTAACATTATGTACACTAAGGCGCATCTGGTTAATGAAAATGGTGAAAAACTCGCAATTCTTA